>JBJTOZ010000083.1:0-13954 GCA_046074825.1 Hyphomicrobium sp. | reverse complement strand
TTATGCCTTTCGTTTGGCCTCTTGCTGTTTCCTCTGCCGCAATGAGGTTCAAATGAATTTTGTTTTAGGCAACATAGATTTCCCCCTGTTTCGCAAGAGAAATTTATACTTAGCAAAGAATGGGCAGAGACAGAAGAAGGAACAGCGTTTTTTAAGACAAATTTATATTGCATCACGGTAAGTGTGCACACGCCCTTGAGAATCCTCAATGAGGTAGGTTTCTTCGAAGTGTCTCACCTTTGAGGAGAGGAGCGAGATTTTTTCAAAGGCATCTGGTAAATCGATCACATAATCAGGACGTGCAATTTTCGATAATCGCTCTTGTAAGGCCCTCATAATGTCGAGACCTTGCATTATCGAAATACGAAAATGTTTGGTTCCTCGCGCCAAGTCTGGATGATGAATGTAATAAGGGAGAATGCCTGCTTTTAGAAAGGCCCGCAGAAGTTCTTCCATTGTGTCTACATTATCATTGACGCCACGGAGTAAGACAGTTTGGCTGACAAGAGCAATACCTGCATTCCTCAGTTCCCTAACCGCAATCAGTGCTTCCTCTGAAAATTCTTTCGGATGATTAACGTGAAGAGCAACGATGACTGTTTTACTTGTATTTTTTAAACGGTCCACAAAGGAAGTAGTAATCTTATGTGGATCAACAAATGGGACCCGCGTGTGCCATCGCAGAATTTTCACATGAGATATTTTTTCTATCTTCCCGACAAGGTCCCCAATGCGGCGCTCTGATAGCATAAAGGGGTCGCCGCCTGTTAAAATTACTTCCCAAATTTGGGGATGTGCTTCAATATATTCTAGTGCTTTTTCTATTTGTTCATCCGTGAGATTTGTTCCCTTTTCAGGACCAATCATGTCTCTTCGAAAACAAAATCGACAATAGACAGGACAAACACCAACAATCTTTAAAAGAACTCTGTCGGCATGGCGATGAACAAGACCGTGCACAGGACTTTTAAGATGATCCCCAATGGGATCTGAGCGTTCATTGTCATGATCTAATAGTTCATCCTTGCTCGGAATGAATTGACGACCAATAGGGTCGTTTTCATCTCTTGAAGAGATAAGCTTCAGCACGGTTGGCGTCAGAGATAATGGATATTTTTCAGAAACATTGAAGAGATCTGCTTCATCCTCCTCCTGGATGAAGCCAACCTTTATGAGATCGGTTGGGGAGTGGAAAGATCGCTTGAACATGAAGAATAATTTTCAAAAAGGATATATTTACAAAAATACCGTCTTAATTTGTATAATTAAAATTAGTCCCCTTTGCGACGGTTCATAAAAGCAATTCTTTCAAAGAGGTGAACATCTTGTTCATTCTTCAAAAGAGCTCCTGCTAGCGGTGGGATCAGTTTGCGACTATCTGTTTCTTTAAGGACTGAGAAATCAATATCCTCATTGAGCAGAAGTTTGAGCCAGTCGAGGAGTTCGGAGGTGGATGGCTTCTTTTTTAACCCTGGGACCTCTCTCATATCATAAAATATTCGTAAGGCTTCAGAAACAAGACGACCCTTGAGATTTGGAAAATGGACATCTACTATTTTTTGCATCGTTTCCGAATCGGGAAATTTAATAAAGTGAAAAAAACAGCGGCGTAAAAAGGCGTCAGGCAGTTCCTTCTCGTTATTTGAAGTGATGATGACAATCGGTCTTTGTTTGGCTTTTATAATTTCTCCTGTTTCGTAGACAAAAAATTCCATACGGTCGAGTTCTTGTAAAAGGTCGTTTGGAAATTCAATATCCGCTTTATCAATTTCATCAATGAGCAGGACAGGGCGAAGATCCATTTCAAATGATGCCCATAATTTTCCTTTCTTTATATAGTTGCGGATATCCTTAACCCGTTCATCTCCGAGTTGACTGTCTCGTAGACGAGATACAGCGTCGTATTCGTACAGTCCCTGCTGGGCTTTAGTTGTTGATTTGATATGCCACTCGATTATGGGCGCTTGCAGTGCGCGCGCAACTTCAAGGGCAAGAACCGTTTTTCCTGTTCCTGGCTCTCCTTTAATCAGTAAGGGTTTTTGAAGAGTAATTGCTGCGTTGACCGCAACATTTAAATCAGGTGTGGCGACATAACTTTTAGTGCCTTCAAACTTCATGGAATTCCTCTAGTACTTGCACTCTATAGCATTGGATATCAATAATCTTTAAGGCGGTTGCATTCAGTCTTCTTCACCGTTGTTTGTCCTTTTTTAGAGGGCTATTGCCAGATTGTGTAGAGTATATACATCTCCAGATTGCAATTCAGAGAAATTTTTGTTCTCAAGCTGCGGTGAAGAAAAAGGGATGCGACCTCTAGAGGGTTTATTTCTCATACTTGACAGACTTTTGCTCTTATTCTCCTTGATGTTCTTGACTTAAGATGCGACGCACGACATTACGATTTATGATAAATTCTCGGGTAGCGTGCAGTCCCATTAAACTTTAAGTTCTAATTCATGGGTGGCGTCTATCAAGGAGAGATTCCGAATGGCACGGCGCGACCAAAAATCAAAGAAAAATAAAACTAAAGCCTCTGCATCGAAAAGTAAGCCCGAAAAAAAGGTAACAGCGAAGGTTAAGTCTCCAGCTGGGAAGAAGAAGCAGCAGATAAAAGTAGAAGCAAAGGTTGCTAAGAAGCCCCAAGTACAAAAAAAGCTTCCAGAGAAAAAAGAAACAAAAGCACTAAAGCCATCACCTACGAAGGGTGAAACAAAGGTTGCCCCATCTAAGGCTCCAACTCAGACCCTTCCTCCTAAACCTGTCCCGAAAATCCCCCCGCGCCCAAGGCCAATGCCAACGGAGCTTCCGCAGGGTTATGTTCCCTCCGAAAATGATCCCTTCATGAATGAATATCATCGACTTTATTTCAAACTTAAACTTCTCCATTGGAAGGAAGAAATTATCCGTCAAACCAAACAAACACTTGAAGAGTTGCATGAAGATTCGGTTCAACATGCGGATCTTGCAGATCGAGCAACTTCAGAAACTGATCGTGCTTTGGAATTACGCGCACGTGACCGACAACGCAAGCTCATTTCAAAAATTGACGCTGCTCTGTCCCGAATAGAAGAAGGAACGTATGGATATTGTGAAGAGACAGGCGAACCAATAGGGATAAAAAGACTTGATGCTCGTCCAATAGCAACTTTGTCCTTGGAGGCTCAGGAGCGGCATGAAAGACGCGAAAAGGTCTATAGAGAGGAATAAAAACTTTTTACTTTTTTACCTTAAGAATAATTCCTTTAACTTTTGCAAGTCACACATACTTTTCGTGTAACTTAAGTATTTATATCCCGCTAGCCCTAGCATGAGGCGCTACCACATCGTTCCCCATCTCTTCTGATGAAGAGGGTCTTTGTGGTTGCGTAGCTCTGGAGAGTAGCATTTTTATAAAGTCTAAATCTCTTAGGTGTACCCCATATTGTGCGTAAGGTATTTCAATACCATTATCTTTAAAGGCTTTTGCAATTCTATGACGAAGATCTGATTGGGCTGCCCCTTTTTTACTGACATCTGCAACCATAGCAGTGAGAGAAAATTCAAAACCATTTGCTCCAAACTTTTCAAGACTGGCTTCAGGTTTTGGTTGCTCGAGGAGAAGAGGACATTCTGAGGCAACTTTCTCTAGTACATTGCGAACATGCTCCGTATCAGCCTGATAGCTTGTAGTGACCTCAATATTTACTCGGGCATAAGTATTGCGATGTGTCCAGTTTGTAAGGGAGGAAGAAATTAATTCCGAATTAGGGACGATAAGTGTGGATCTTTCAGAAGTTTCAATTTCAGTGGAACGCACTGCTATATTTCGAACTCGTCCAGAGTGGCCATTGATAACAATAAGATCTCCGACCTTGAGAGGGCGTTCTATCAAAAGTATGACACCAGAAACAAAGTTATTAATTATAGACTGAAGGCCAAAACCAATACCGACCGACAAAGCTCCGGCAACTAATGCTATGTTTGTAATATCAAGGCCTGCGTAGGATAGTGCACCCATAACAGCAAGAGTAATACCGCTGTAGCCAATGGCTTTGTGGAGAGAGTTTGCAATTCCTTCTTCAATTCGTCCGCTGAGTACAAAAGCTTTATTAAACCAACGCTGTGTGAAGCGAGTAAGAAATAATAATACCCCAAATAGAGTTATCGCAGTTACAATTTTAATGGGTGAAATATGAAAGTGTGCAACCTCAAATCCAAACACTGCTGTTTTTATCCATGCAAATGTGTCTGCAAGATCAAAACCCCAGGTAAAAAGTATTAATGGAAGAACGCAGAGTATGAGAAGAACATCTGCGAGCATGTGCAGTGTTCGTAAGACGGTTTGTGATCTCTTTTTATCAAAGCTGAGACCATCGTACATCATCCTACCAAGTAACTTTTGAGGACCTATTTCTCGATTGATAAGAACCCGCAGTGCTATATGTAAAAGAATAAGAAGTATTATCAGGCTTCCACTAACAATGACTTGTTGAGCAATAAAACGTCCTAAAGCGACATACCCTGACAGAGAGGCGCCCAAAATAAAAAGGGTAATTCCTACTAGAGGAATTTTCATGTAAAAGGGATAAAGCCTTGAGACTTCCTCAGCTAGATTTTGTTTCTTAAAAAATTCTTGCGGCGATGAGGCAAATTTTTCTGTGAAAGGATCTTCTTCAAAAAAGGACTGCTGTTGGGGACTGAAACGCGTAAATACAATCTTGAAGAGGAGCAAGGCTAATGCAAGACTTGATAAGGTAGCAACAATTATGCTCACAGAAAGCGGCATCGCTAAGATGCGTATGGCCTCCTTAAGAAGATAATCGACTGCATAAACAAAGCCAATCGCAGTGAGAGTATTAGAAAGTGAGGATGCTGCGGTATTGTCGAGATTGAGAATGCGCCACTGTGGACGAGAGGGTTCGAATATCGCCAGCGCTAGCGAACGCACCCCAATATAAGTAAGAAGAGGAGGTAAGACAGAGTAGACATGGCGTTCCTTATCTAAAAACCACAGTCCGAGGTGGTCAAATCCAAAAGAAATAATAATAAGTGCTAAGGAAGAAGGTACAACGAGTAAAAGTGCAACCCAACCTGCAACACCTGCACGATGAAAAAAAGGGGCTGCAAAAACCTTTTTACCGTCAAGGCGTTGAGATAAAATCTTTTTTCTTGATAAGGCTAATCCCAAATATAGGACAAGAGATGAGCTAATTATAGCTACCAAAGATATGAGATTATCCTGGACTGTTCTTTGCCATCGCCAAGCAGTCCACTTAAGGGTATCCATAATTTCAGGTATTGTTTCTAAGATGTCATTCCATGCGGCTAATGTATATGGGCTTTGGTGACGTCTAAAAAGTTCGCTCGTAAATATTTGTGTACGTAGCTCCTGAACGTGAGATAACAACTCCCTTGCACGATATTGTATAAGTCCAGTCGTCTTAATTGCTCCATCAATTGCTGAAGAAAGGGCGGAGATGTGAGATCTTTCTGCTGCAATTGCAGGAGCCTCCAAAGGTTGATCTTTAAGAGGAGCAGGTCCTAATTTCTCTATTTGCTGTTGAAGACCTTGATACCGAGGTTGCAGACTTTCCAGATAGAGATCGGCTCCTGATATAAGAGCATCAATTTCAACGCGCTGACGAGCCAAGGCTTCATCGTTATTTTTTGCTACTTCAACATCTTTTTCCAAGGCCTCAATAGCAGATTTAAGGTAAGTGACAGGCTCAACAATCTCTTCATAAGTTGATGTTTCTTCATTTGTCTTCTCTAAGGAAGATGCTGCTATATCTTCTTGGCGTTGTGGTGCTTCTTCTGAAGGGAGTTGTTCACTTAAAACAGTTGCTGGAATAAACAAAGGAAGTTCGCTTTTAACGGTATTTGTGAACGTTTCTTGTTCTGTTTGAATGCTTATTCCTAAAGTGCCACCCTTTTCCTTTTGAGAAGGTTGGTTTAAGGGCGAAGCTTGTGGAAGGGATTGTGCCTGCAGTTGTCCTGCCCTTAAGATACAGATCAAACTCAGAAGACAACAGGCAATGAACTTGAGAAGAGAGAATTCTCTGCCCCTTTTTTGTACTGTGGGAAGAACCTTAAGTCTGGTCTGGAGTTTTAATGTAACTTGATACATTTGAGAGATGTCTTTGTGAGAATATTAAGTGCGAACGCTTAAGTGAAGGTGCGAAGCGTGCGAAAAGATTTTCAAAT
The DNA here is from genome assembly GCA_046074825.1 of Hyphomicrobium sp. GTDB lineage: Bacteria > Pseudomonadota > Alphaproteobacteria > Rhizobiales > Hyphomicrobiaceae > JAGVSR01. The sequence goes on along the minus strand of JBJTOZ010000083.1, from coordinate 7,771 downwards.
CTGTTATTCATGAAGATCCGGCAGAATTCTGACCAAAAACTATTTATCCCTCAAAAAGGGATGATTTCTTAAATTTCTATCGAAATCATAGTTTTATCTCTGCTTGGGGTGAGCAGAAGACAGGGAGGCATTCTTCTCCATGAGGGAGCTAACTCTTCAGGGACTGGAGCGGCAAAGTTTTGGGTATGAGGAGATAAACAATATTTCCTATCTACCTCAGATGTTGACTGTTTTAAAAAAAGCCTAGGTCCTTAAGATATCTGAAATTATTCTTTAATCTCAGGAGGTAAAGTAGTGACCTGTAATCTCAGCAAATCCAAAAGGTAACTTCTCTTTTCTAGGTAACAGGGGGAGGGGGAAGGGTGAATGGGTGTTTATGGGAGCGTAAGATTAGGATTAATAAATACATTTTGTCCTTCAAATTTGTACTTAAAAAAAACTCTTTTAGTAAGATTTTGAGAAAAAATTCATACCAATTTAACTCTCTTGATTGAAATTGAGGGAACAAGTGTCTTTCTAGTTGTGCTCCTCTACAACCTGAAAGCCGATTTGGAACTTAGTTGCGTACGAGAGTCTCTTATGATGCAGCCTGTTGAGGCCGCCGCCCCCCCGAATCAGATAGCTTTTGGATTTATGAGCAAAAGCGAAGCCCTTTATCAAAGAGCAACTTCACTCTTTGAATCATCACCCTCGTACTTTGAAGGGGTGAAATCGTATGCTCTTCTGTTGAGCATAATTTTTGGTTTTGGCCTTTTTGGAATGGTTACGGTGGCTAGTATAGGACAAACACCCGTCCTACTTACTGTCCTTGATATTTTTGCAACTTTAGGATTTTTCTTCGGACTTGCACTCCTTGCGGGTCATATCCGTTTCTCGGGGTTTTCTAGAACGGATTTCATAAATGACATTTCACGACATATCACTGAAACAATGGATCGAGGAATTCTAATCTGTGATCATGATGGAGCTGTTGTTTATACGAATTCAACATTATATAAAATTTTCAATCGTTCATCTTTTAGTGATCTTACCGCACTTGAGTCTGCATTAGGGCTTAACCTTGATTCAAGAGAAGCTCTCTTTCGGTTAAGCAGAGCGGCAAAGCATGGGGATACCCATGAAGAAACTTTTCAGATGATTTCTGCATCGAGCAACACGCCAAGATTTATCAAAGCCGAGGTTGCCCCTTTTGATTTTGCTAACACAAGAGACAAAAGTCACTATTTCAAATGGACAGTGAAGGACGTCACGGAAGAACAGCACAAAGAAATGTTGTCAAGAAAGTCGATTTCCGACATCATAAATTACTTTGATAGCGCTCCGATGGGATTACTCATTTTTGATCCCCAAGGAAGAATCCGTCATATAAATGGTACCCTTTTGAGGTGGCTTGGTCATCTCGAACATTCCACCTCGCATCTATCCCTGCGTTTAAATGATATTCTCTCTTACGAAATTATTGACCTCATCGAAAGGTCTTCCCAGACAGGAACAGACGAACAGGTTTCTCTAGAAATTGATGCCACACGGAATGATGGGAGATTATTGCCTGTACGAATGATGTCACGATGTGCTCCAGATGGAATGCGGCTACTTGCATTCATCAACCGTGAAGTAGAGCACCGCCTTGGTTTTGAGGAGCGTTCTAACGATCTTAAATTTGCTAGGTTCTTTCAGTCAGCTCCATTCGGAATAGCAAGTGTCACTTCTGGTGGTCGTATTTCTAGCTTTAATGGAACATTCGCACGGCTTATGCTTGACGCAACAGGCGGACTCGGAAAATTAGCCGTAGATGTGCTTTGTAGAGCTGATGATAGAGTGGCACGAAAAGAAATCGAAGATAGCCTTAAGAGGGTATTATCTGGAAAAGCTGTAAATCAGCCCATAGAGATTTCTCTCTCTGCAGATGCGGTAAGACAGGTTCACTTGAGCCCCATGTTGGAGCAGGCCACTCAAAAAGAGACAGCCATGCTCTACGTTGTTGACGCTACCCAACAAAAATCTCTTGAAGCTCAGTTTGCTCAAAGTTCCAAAATGGAAGCAGTTGGTAAGCTAGCGGGAGGTATCGCTCATGACTTCAACAATGTTTTAACTGCCATCATTGGGTTCTCGGATCTACTTTTACAGACACATCGAACATCTGACCCTGCTTACAAAGATATAAAGAACATACAGCAAAGTGCCTATCGTGCAGCGGGTATGGTCAGACAGCTTTTATCTTTTTCTCGTCGTCAAACATTACAAGCAGAGCGTCTTGTGCTGGATGATGTGATTGATGAGAATTCTAGCATGTTACGAACTTCTGTGGGTGAAAAAATTACCCTTAAAATGGAGCCATGCAAAGATCGTTGGTATATTAAAGCGGATAAAACAGAATTCGTTCGAGTTCTTGTTAATCTTGCTGTCAACGCTCGTGATGCAATGCCCAACGGTGGAACGCTAACTTTTAAAACTCGCAACGTTACCGAGAGAGAGAGTCAACGTCTCAAATTCGAAGGAATGAAAGTTGGTGAATATGTCTCTGTTGAAGTAACAGATACAGGAACAGGAATGTCCCCTGAGGTCCTAGAAAAAATTTTTGAACCATTCTTTACCACAAAAGAGGTTGGAAAAGGTACTGGGTTAGGATTGTCAACTGTTTATGGAATTGTGAAGCAATCAGGGGGATACATACACGCCGAAAGTATTCCTTCCTTTGGCACCACCTTCAAGATTTATCTCCCTCGCTACATGCCTGAAGTGGATGAGGAGCTTGCTTCATCGATTGTCGTTCATAAAGAAAAAGTTCTAACATCCAAACCCACAGATCTTACAGGATCAGGTCGAGTTCTCATTGTAGAAGACGAAGATGTGGTGCGTTCTTTCGCTGTGCGTGCACTTACACGACAAGGTTATGAAGTACTAGAAGCCTCCGATGGGAGAGAAGCATTGGATATTCTTGCTCAACAACAGGACGATATTGATATTGTTGTGACTGATGTTGTCATGCCGGAGATGGATGGTCCGACGATGTTCCGTGAACTATCGCGCTCCAATCCTTCCATTAAAGTTATTTTTATTTCTGGCTATCCTAATGAAGCATTCCGTGAGACGCTTGGCTCTGAAAATGTTGCATTCCTACCAAAGCCCTTTTCTCTGCCAGAATTAGCAGCCATGGTAAAAGAGCAACTTTCCCGTTAAGTTCACAGTTTTTCCTTTTAAAAAAGATCCCACATTTCTTTCTTCTCAAGGATCGAGGGCGTGCGCAGGACTTTGCAGTTACATTTTCAAACGGAGCGAATTTCCTCTCAACACACGAACATCTAAGTCACCACTGCCTGAGAATTATCAATGCCCCTGATTCTCAATTTTCGATCAATCGTCCTCCCGCGCTTTCGCTGCAAGAACCACTCTTAAGTTCCTTATGAAAGGGAAAAGCATTGAGAATCAGATATTTAGCTATTTCATAGGGAAGAGAACAAAACGTGATTGACGGAAAAGAACAAAACAAGTACAGTTAGGTCTTAATTTGGTGATGAAAAAACTCATACTTTAAGGTGGCAAATGCAAAAACCGGACTTAAGATTGGTTGAAGGGGGATCGTCAAAGATGGAAAAAAAGCAGGCTCTTGAAGCTGCGCTAGCTCAAATTGATAAGAGCTTCGGAAAAGGCTCGATTATGCGATTGGGCACAAACGATAAGTCTATCGATGTTGAAGCCATTTCAACAGGGTCCCTAAGTTTGGATATCGCTCTTGGGATTGGTGGTCTTCCGCGAGGAAGAGTTATTGAAATTTATGGACCTGAAAGTTCTGGTAAAACGACTTTAGCGCTTTCTGTTCTTTCGGAAGCTCAAAAAAATGGGGGAGTTTGCGCCTTTATTGATGCCGAGCACGCTCTTGATCCTGTTTATGCGAGAAAGCTTGGCGTAAAAATAGAGGATCTACTGATCTCTCAACCTGATACAGGGGAACAAGCTCTAGAAATTGCTGATACGCTTGTCCGATCTGGTGCGATCGATGTTCTCGTCGTTGATTCTGTTGCCGCACTTACCCCCAAGGCCGAACTTGAAGGGGAAATGGGAGATAGTCTGCCCGGCCTCCAAGCGCGTTTGATGAGTCAAGCATTGCGCAAGCTGACGGGATCTATTTCTAAATCTCGTTGCATGGTGATCTTCATAAATCAAATTCGTATGAAGATCGGTATTATGTTTGGTAATCCTGAAACGACTACAGGAGGAAATGCCTTAAAGTTTTATGCTTCAGTCCGTTTAGATATTCGGCGGATAGGACAAATTAAAGATCGAGAAGAACCTATTGGAAATCAAACCCGTGTAAAGGTTGTAAAAAATAAAGTAGCGCCTCCGTTTAAGCAGGTTGAGTTTGATATAATGTATGGGGAGGGTATCTCTAAATTCGGCGAACTCGTTGACCTTGGTGTTAAGGCTGGAATTATAGAAAAATCTGGTGCTTGGATGTCCTATGATGGAGAACGCATTGGTCAAGGCCGTGACAATACGAAAGAGTACCTTAAATCCAATCCCAAAGTGGCGAATGCCATAGAAAAGGCTATTCGTTCCAATGCCGGTCTCATTGTCGATAAAATGCTTACAGATTCCGAGGTCAGCGGTTCAGAGAATGAAGTTCCCGACGAAGATGGAGTATTGCCTGAAGCACAGGAAGCGCCCAAGAAATCGAGAGCAAAACGTTAGATTTGACCTTGCGTTTTTGTATTTTTTAACTTGTTATTAAACAGTAATCTTTTACGGGGGTTCAAAGCCCCCGTTTTTTTATTTTTTTTATCTGATGGGCTCTGCAGCTTTCTAGACAAAGAGGTGGTTTGATGGCTAGAAACTCATAAAACAATTTACTCACAATGCAGCCGTCTTCTTTATCGGATTGAGTAGATAAGCATAGACGTGATCTGTTTTAGAAATCGCAGATATTTGGACAAACACCCTAGATGATATCAGTCAATTCCATTCGAACTGAATTTCTCGCTTATTTTCAAAGGAACAATCATGAGATTGTTCCTTCATCGCCTCTCGTTCCCCGCAATGATCCTACGCTTATGTTTACGAATGCTGGTATGGTCCCATTTAAGAACGTTTTTACAGGTCAGGAAACGCGCCCATATAAAAGAGCAGCCAGTTCCCAGAAATGTGTGCGTGCTGGAGGTAAACACAATGACCTTGATAATGTCGGGTATACTGGTCGTCATCACACCTTCTTTGAGATGTTGGGAAACTTTTCTTTTGGAGATTATTTTAAAGATCTCGCTATAGAATTTGCATGGAACCTTATCACCAAAGAGTTTGGTCTAAACAAAGAAAGACTTCTCGTTACTATCTATCAGGACGATGATGAAGCATTCAAAGTATGGAAAAAATTAACAGGATTTTCAGACTCAAAAATTGTACGTATTGCAAGCTCTGATAACTTTTGGAGTATGGGGGATACAGGGCCGTGCGGTCCATGTTCTGAAATCTTTTATGATCACGATCCTGATGGAACAAAAGGTATAAAAGGGGGACCTCCTGGATCTCATGATTCCGATGGGGATCGCTTCACTGAAATCTGGAACCTCGTCTTTATGCAATATGATCAAAGAAGTTCCGGACAGCGAGTGTCACTTCCAAGCCCATCAATAGATACGGGTATGGGTTTAGAGAGAATAGCTGCTGTTATGGAAGGGGTTTATGATAATTACGACACGGATTTGTTTAAAGAGCTCATAAAATCTATCCAAGAAATTTCGCATCGTCTTGGGGCTGACAATCTTCAAGAGAAATCTGATGGTAAAAATAGAGCCACTCTTTCAACTGTCTCTTTTAACAAGAAGATTGCCTATCGCGTTATTGCAGATCATTTACGCTCAACAAGTTTTCTCATCGCAGATGGTGTCTTACCTTCAAATGAAGGGCGTGGCTACGTCCTAAGGCGTATTATGCGTCGTGGTATGCGGTATGCCCATCAGTTAGGATGTAAAGAGCCATTAATGTATCTTCTTGTTCCTTCTCTGGTTCGTCAAATGGGAGAAGCTTATTCTGAACTAATGAGCGCTCAAGCTCTCATTACTGAAACACTCAAATTAGAAGAAACAAGATTCAAGAAAACACTAGAAAAGGGGCTCCATCTGTTATCGGAAGAAACAGATAATTTGCATGAAGGAGATACTCTATCAGGAGAAATTGCTTTCAAGCTCTACGATACTTACGGGTTTCCAGTAGATCTTACCGAGGATGCTCTAAAGCCGCGCGGTATTAAAGTGGACTCATCTGGATTTTTAGCAGCTATGGCAAAGCAAAGAGAGGAGACACGCAAGGCATGGAAGGGATCAGGTGAAACAGCTACTGAAAACATCTGGTTTGAAATCAAAGAAAAGATGGGTTCTACAGAATTTCTTGGGTATGACACTGAGACTGCAGAGGGGACAATCCTTACATTGGTTTCAAGAGCTCAACAAGTTTCTGATCTTCAGTCAGGAGACGAAGGGGCTCTCATTGTTAATCAAACCCCTTTCTACGGAGAAAGCGGTGGCCAAGTTGGCGATGAAGGCTTTATAAAAGGGCCAAATGGTTCCCTCTTTCTTGTGTCTGATACGCAAAAGAAATTAGGTGATCTTATTGTTCATATAGGAAAAGTGCAAAAGGGCTCATTCAAAATCGGTGACAATGTCGAGCTAGATGTTGATAAAAAAAGCAGATCAGCAACACGAGCTAATCATTCTGCGACCCATCTCCTGCATGAAGCGCTACGACAAGTTCTGGGTCCTCATGTATCTCAAAGAGGATCACTCGTCACACCAGAGCGCTTGAGGTTTGATTTTGTGCATCAAAAGCCCATGTCTCTCGAGGAGGTAAAGCAGGTTGAAAAAATGGCAAATTCGATAATACTTCAGAATACAACTGTAGAAACACGTCTAATGGCTCTTGAAGAGGCAAAAGCTTCAGGTGCTATGGCACTCTTTGGGGAAAAATATAGTGAAGAAGTACGTGTGGTATCGATGGGGAGTATAGGGCATGGATCAAACAAAGCATGGTCTGTTGAGCTTTGCGGAGGAACGCATGTGAAACGAACAGGCGATATTGGTCTTTTTAAGATCGTTTCTGAAAGTGCGAGCTCTGCAGGTGTCCGTCGTATTGAAGCTCTAACCGCAGAAGGTGCATGGAATTATTTAGAAGGATCAGATGAAAAACTTAAAGAAACTGCGACTTTACTCAAAACACGCCCAGATGACGTTTTGGCTCGCGTAAAACTTCTTATCGAAGAGCGTAAATCATTAGAGAAACAACTAGCCGATACCAAGAAACAATTAGCCCTTGTTGGCGGAGGCCAAGGAGATGAGGAAAAAAATAAGGTTAACCTCATAAAAACAGTTGGATCTTTTAAATTCTTTTCTCAAACTGTGCAGGGCTTGAATCCAAAAGATCTCAGAGGTTTAGTGGATGATGGTAAAAAAAGAGTAGGATCAGGTATCGTTGCAATTATTGGGATCACGGAAGATGGCAAAGCCGGACTTGCTGTCGGAGTAACAAGTGATTTAACCAATACGATCAGCGCTGTTGATATAGCTAAAGCAGGAGCTGAGGCCATGGGGGGAAAAGGAGGAGGAGGGCGACCAGACATGGCTCAAGCAGGTGGACCAGATGGTTCTAAAGCACAAGATGCTCTGCGTGCGATTGAAACCTTCGTACAAAGATAAAAGTTATGAGAAACTTGAGAATAAAAAATGGTATTTCTTTAGGAGTAGAGTTTGTGATCAGAGGTGTATTATTCCCACTTTTTATGAGT
>JBJTOZ010000082.1:0-2977 GCA_046074825.1 Hyphomicrobium sp. | reverse complement strand
CAAATTGCAAACTTTGGCCTTTGCGCAAGGAGTTGCTCTCTCTCATGATTCCCTCTGGCGTAGTATTTTCCAGAGGCCTACAACAAATATTAATGATGAAAAAAATGCAGAGAAAGCGAAACGATTACTAGGTCAACTATTATTTTCTGATACGCGTCTTTCGGGAAATCGGCAAAGGGCCTGCAGCAGCTGTCATCGTCCTGAAATGTCTTTTACGGATGGACGACAAAAGCCGTTAGGTCTTAATGGCCAAAGCCTGGAAAGAAACACCCCCCATTTATGGAATTTAGCAGAAGCAAAAGCTTTTTTTTGGGATGGGCGCGCACCCACTCTTCAATCACAAGCGCGTTTTCCTCTTTACGCAACCCAAGAACTTTCCGTTGACATGCCCCGTGCCCTTCAAGAATTTTCTGAAGATGCAACCTTTGTAGAGATCTTTACGAGAGCTTTTCCAGAAGAAAAGAGAATTACAGAGGAGCAAATTCTTGAAGCTCTAGTTGCTTATGAAAAAAGTTTGATTTCTCCTGAAACACGATTTGATTTCTGGGTTCGTGGAAAAGATGAAGCCTTATCTGAGGTTGAAAAAAATGGTTTGAAAATCTTTGTTGGGAAAGGAGGCTGTGTGTCCTGTCACGGAGGATGGCGTTTCACCGATGATCAGTTCCATGACATCGGTTTAGAAAGTTCGGACCTTGGACGGAACGCTCTTGGGAACAGAAATGCCACAAATCCATCTTTCAAAACTCCTAGTCTTCGTCAGATTTCTCAAACTGCACCCTATATGCACGATGGGTCCCTTGGGACACTCGAGGATGTGATCCTTCATTATACGCAAAAAATTACTTTGCGTCCGTCGCTTTCACCCACGCTCGTTCAGGACTTAAATCTCGATATGGAAGAAAAAGCTGCCTTGCTTGCTTTTTTGAAGACCCTTTGATGATTTCGAATCGTTTTTTGGTAGTGCATTAGCCCTCTTCTGCGCTCAGAGCGGGTTGGTGATTTCCTAAAACGTCACATTTTTACCCATCCTGACAAGAATAGTCAGACTATTTTTCTCATTCTTTTTCGAATTTACGGCCTTAAGCTTAGGCTTTGCCTTTCCATTCTGTTCTTCTTACAGCAGTGTGTCTTTTCTGTTCTTGCCAGCGTCTTCTCCCTCACATACCTTTTATTTCAAAGAAACGATTATAGGGAAGACGCCCAATTTTCAGCCACCTCTATTCGAGGAAAAAACTGACTTTGGGGTGAAACATGCTAGAACTGCTTGTGTCTGTTTGTCTTATATCAGATCCCGCTCAATGCAAAGACGTAAGTCTTGTCTACACAGATGAAGCTTTAACCCCCATGCAATGCATGATGGGTGCTCAACCTGAGATTGCAAAGTGGATTGAAGCCCATCCACAGTGGACACTTAAAAAGTGGACCTGCCAAAAGGCTGGGCTATTTGCAAAGATCTAGTTTCTTTGTAACTTCATGACCTTGCCCATTGTTGATGCTCCCTTTGATTGATCTGTTGTGAGCTGCTCACTATTTATTATTTGAATTGAAGTTGACAGAACTTGTGACAAGCAGTTCCCTTTAGGTCTTCACACTAAGGAGGAACCAATGAGCGAGAATGTAGCTCAGAAATTTTCAACGCTTGCGGTTCATGCAGGCGCTCAACCAGATCCTTTTTCTGGCGCCCGTGTCACCCCTATTTATCAAACAACATCTTATGTTTTTAAAGATTCTGATCATGCGGCAGCCCTATTTGGTCTGCAGGAATTTGGAAATATTTACACACGCATTATGAATCCTACACAAGCTGTTCTAGAGGCACGTGTGGCTGCTTTAGAGGGTGGGAGCGCTGCATTGGCTGTGGCCTCAGGCCACGCTGCTCAATTCCTGACATTCCATACCCTTCTTGAGGCAGGAGAAGAATTCGTAGCTGCACGACAACTCTATGGAGGTTCTGTTAATCAATTCACGCACGCCTTTCGAAACTTTGATTGGCATGTTAGATGGGCAGATGGTTCAAAACCTGAGGAGATGGCTGCAGCTGTTACACAAAAAACCAAAGCTATCTATATTGAGAGCATAGCAAATCCAGGCGGTTTGATAATCGATATTCCCGCGATTTCAAAAATTGCAAAATCCCATAATATTCCCCTCATCGTAGATAATACACTAGCCACTCCTTATCTCTGTAAACCAAAAGAGTTTGGTGCAGATATAGTTCTGCACTCTCTCACCAAATTCATGGGGGGGCAGGGGAATTCAATTGGTGGCGTCATAGTCGACTGTGGAACTTTTGATTGGCTTAAGTCCAAACATCGGTACAAAACATTAAGTGATCCCAACCCTTCCTATAATAATATGATCTTAGGAGAAGTATTTGGTTCCATGGCCTTTGCTATTGCCTGTCGCGTTATGGGCTTGCGCGATTTAGGTCCTGCAATTGCTCCCCTTAATGCTTTTCTTATTTTAAATGGGATAGAAACCTTGCCTTTAAGGATGGCAAAGCACTGTGAGAACGCTGCGAAAGTAGCCTCGTATTTGGAGAAACATTCTTCTATTGCATGGGTAAATTATGCAGGTCTCAAGTCTTCACCAAATTTCGCTCTTGCTCAAAAAATAACACCAAAAGGAGCTGGAGCTGTTTTTACATTTGGTCTGAAGAAAGGCTATGATGCCGGTAAGACATTAGTATCTCGCCTCCAACTATTTTCTCATCTTGCAAATATTGGAGATGTGAGAAGTCTTATAATCCATCCTGCTTCTACGACGCATCGTCAATTAACTGATGAACAAAGACGCGCAGCGGGTGCAGGGCCTGATGTCGTACGCTTATCGATTGGGATTGAGGATCCTGAAGATATTATACAAGATCTCGAGCAGGGACTTAAAGGACTTTAGAGGGCATTTTTGAATGAGTTCTTAAGGAAGGCCTAAGTCTTGAGGCATGTTTCTGCACAAGAGAAAAAATAGAATTTTCTAA
>JBJTOZ010000081.1:0-9776 GCA_046074825.1 Hyphomicrobium sp. | reverse complement strand
TTATCAGATACAGAGCTCTTCTTTGACCTCACACATTGTCATAACTTTTAAAGTGCAACACTTAGTCTCCTTTTTGTTTTTAGGTGCTGTGAGCTTCGCACTTACGGGCTGCACAGGAGGAGAAAATATCGAGATGGCTTCTATAAATGCTGGCCTTCACTGTGTTGACGATAGCCCCAACTGCATAAGTCATAGACGTGAAACACTAAAGCTTCTTGTTTCTGATCCGCAACGCACATGGATACAACAAAAACCAGATGCTATAGCCTATGCTTCAGGTGTTCGTCTTTTTGCATACAAAACAAAAAAGAAAGAATTAACCTGCCCTGAATTGCAAGCTGGACGCTTAGAAGCAGACGGAGCTCCAGTCACTCTTCGTTCCCAAGGTCATTCTCTCTCTACAGCCCAGATTTCTCGGGGAATACTTCTCGCAAACGAAATAGGGCGCGAATTGACAAAGGAATATAATAGTAGATGCAAAAAAACTTAAGAAAGCTAACTTTTTTCTATTGATCTCATCAAGACAAAAATAAAGTAGATCATGCAAAAAAAAATACGAGCTAAAGTATCAAAATGACTATAGATAGTTTTGTTGCAACCATTGTTGATTTCGTTAAGCATAACGAAAACTGGGCGATTCCTATTGCTTTCATCGTCGCGTTTGCTGAAAGTTTCTGTTTTCTTTCGATCCTCTGGCCAGGGACAGCTATCCTCGCTGGGATAACAGCCCTTCTTGCCGCAAGTGGTGCTGACCAATCAATTGTTATCCCCTCAATCCTTGCTGCAGGTTTTGGGGGGACTTTGGGGTACTCAATCTCCTATTGGATTGGCTTATATTTTAAAAACTCAATTGAGAATATCTGGCCCTTTTATTCTCGTCCCGATCTTCTTCAACATGGAAAGAATTTTTTTTCTGATTGGGGGGGATGGGGAATCTTTATTGGTCATTTTATCGGGCCTGTCCGCGCTGTCATTCCTGTCGTTGCAGGAATGTTTCAAATGAATCAAATAACCTTCCAAATTGCAAATGCTCTCAGCGCTTTCCTTTGGTCTGCTGGAATTATAGCTCCAAGTTTCTTCCTCGTTCTCTTTCGTGAAGACATTACCCTTTTTATGCAAGGATATCCTTTAATCATCGCTGCCTCTTTAATGATGCTTGCATTGCTTAATTCTGTCCCCCTGTCCTCCTTGGGGATGCCAACACTTCTTATCTTTATTATTCTTGCAGGAATATTTCTTTTCTGTGGTGGAGATTTTAAATTGTCTTTGGGTGCAGCGACACTCGGTGCCTTTATTGGTGATTGCATCACCTACTTTTTGGGAAGACAACAGAACAAAAAATTAGATCATGTAACTGGAAGCGCCAAACCTTCTAAAGCGGTGCAAAACGCTATGAGTTATCTTAAGGAAAAAGGCTCCATAGGAATTGTACGATCAAAATTTCATTTTTCCTTGCGATCATCATCCCCACTTGCAGCTGGTATCATGAAAAATAATTTGATCGAATTTTTCGCTTTAAGCTTTTTCTCCTGTTTATTATGGGCATCTTCCCTCCTCATCCCTTTGGTCCTGCTTAAACTTTTTTTTGGAAAGTAGGGCTTGCCTATCTCTCAAGTTGAAGTTAGAGCATGCTATATGATACTTATTCTGCCAACTTCTATCTAAGGTGAAACCTATGACCGCTCGTAGCCTCCGAAACATTGAAACAAAGAAGAAAAAAGCGCGCAGAAGAATTCCAAGACCAACGGTGTCACGCATACAAGGAAATACGGCAGCAGTCCGCAAAAGGCTTAAGAAACTAGCTGGAATAGCTCGCGCTAAAAAAGGACAAACCTAATTTTTTTGGTTCTTTAAATAATGTGTGTTCGCATAAATATCTGTAAGGGATTTTTTTAATTTCTGTATCGTTCTCTTGATGATAAGATCCCGAGTTTCTTTTTAAGAAGTTCACTGACCGAGGCGGGATTGGCTTTACCGCCTGATGCCTTAATGACCTGACCAACGAACCAACCAAGCATATTTGGTTTCGTTTTTGCCTGTTCGACCTTTTCAGGGTTAGCAGCAATTATGTCGTCAACAGCCTTCTCAATAGCTCCCATATCAGTAACTTGCTTCATACCTCTCTTTTCAACAATCTCAGATGGATCCCCACCTTCAGTCCAGAGGATTTCAAAAAGATCTTTGGCGATTTTTCCTGAGATAATGTTGGATGAAATAAGGTCGACTAATCCACCAAGCTGAAGGGCGGAAACAGGAGAGGATTTTATATCTTTGGATTCTTTGTTGAGCCTCCCAAAAAGTTCATTAATCACCCAGTTTGCTGCCAACTTCCCATTTCTGCCCTTTGCGACCTGCTCATAATAATCAGCATTTTCTTTTTCAGAAACAAGGACACCAGAATCATAATCGGAAAGACCGAATTCTTTTATAAACCGCTTTTGTTTCTCATCAGGAAGCTCTGGAAGTTTTTTTTCAAGATCATCAATCCAATCCTGTTGAAGCTCTAGCGGGAGGAGGTCTGGATCAGGAAAATATCGATAGTCGTGCGCTTCCTCTTTTGATCTCATCGAGCGTGTTTCTCCCTTTGCAGGATCAAACAATCTCGTTTCTTGTTCTATTTTTCGACCATCTTCGATGATATCGATTTGACGCCGCGCCTCGACCTCAATTGCTTGCCCGATAAATCGAATTGAATTCACGTTTTTTATTTCGCAGCGTGTACCAAAGGGTTGACCAGGTTTGCGAACAGAAACATTCACATCCGCACGAAGGTTCCCTTTTTCCATATCCCCATCAGAAGTTTCTAAATATCGCAAAATGGTACGGAGTTTAGTGACGTAGGCTTGCGCCTCTTTAGCGCTCCTTAAGTCGGGCTTTGACACGATTTCCATGAGTGCAACGCCAGATCTGTTAAGGTCAACATAAGAATAATCTGGATGTTGGTCATGAATAGACTTTCCTGCATCCTGCTCTAAATGGAGACGCTCAATTCCAACAATGAGATGTTCTCCATCTACTGTGATCTCAACTTTACCCTCACCTACAATGGGATACTTATATTGTGATATTTGGTAGCCCTGCGGGAGATCAGGGTAAAAGTAGTTTTTTCGATCAAATACACTTTTTTTATTTATTTTTGCTTTAAGACCAAGCCCAGTGCGCACAGCCTGCGCTATACATTCCTCGTTGATAACAGGAAGCATCCCAGGCATGGCTGCATCAACGAGAGAAACATGGGAATTTGGTTCACCCCCAAAGGCCGTAGAGGCCCCAGAAAACAGCTTAGATACAGAGGTTACTTGGGCATGAACCTCCATTCCAATAACAACTTCCCAATCTGATGTCTGCCCTCTAAGAAGTTTTGATGTTTGGGCCTCTCTCATTGTAAACCTTTTATTATAGAACAATCTTTTTAAACTGGGATAATGACTAACTCAGGAGAGAATACAAAACAACTCTTTTAGAGTGAAAAAAAAAGTATCACTGCTTGGATAGTACAAAGGATAAGAAACAAGAAAATTTTTTTCAAAAAAATAAAGAACTTCACCTTCTAAGAAATGCAGATTTCCCAAAATAAAATTTCATAAAATATTATAGAAAGGCTTTTGGTCGCCGACATCTTATTGCGGTGTCAGATATTTGAGGGCTGCAGTGGATAGTGCACCACCAACAACACAGGGAATTCCGAGCTGAACTTGCCCCATCACTCCTGCCGCAACACAACCCAAGGCTAGTGCCGTTTGACCAGCCTGCCCCCACCAACTCAATTTGCGAGCGCTTTCAGGTCCTTTCGTTTTGACTTCTTCTATAGCAGCAAGCGCATCTTTGCGGATTTTTCCAGTTTCATAAGTCTCTGCGGCTAGAATAACTTCACGAAGCTGTACTCTTATTTTTTCAGATTTCTGTAAGTTCATCTCAGACTTTAGTAAATCAAGCAAATTCTTATCTCGCATCCCATTTGAAGCCAAGGTCCACTTGGCCATTGCGGCTATTGTAAGCCTTTCGACATTATCTCGATTATCAGCCCACTCTAATGCTGATAATATTCTGCTCACAGCAATCTCTGACCCACTGGCAAAATAATAACCCCAATGCGCATCTAAAACAAAGGAACCTTGATCGAGAGGAAGCTCAAAAAGAGTTTTTCCATCTCCATATAGATACTTTTCAATCAAAACTTTTCTTGCAGGCATACGCTCAGTAAAAAAAGTAAGAAGATCTTTCCAGTCATCGAGACCAGAAAAAGCAATTGCTTTGATAAGTATGACTTGATCTTCTGGTGCTAATGGAAAAGTATCTTCAACGAGTTTTTTTGCTAAGTTGGGGTTAGATCCAAGAACCCCTGCCGCAAAACCTACATAAACGCCCGTTTGATCTAAATCCTTTAAAACGCCAAGATGCACCATGGCATGAATGGCTTGAGGCAAAAGTTGAGGCTTAGGAGAATTTCTATAATCATTAATCCATTTGAGAAGTATTTCTGAGCTTGGAAACCTTATCTGCTCAAAAGACTTTTTCTCTGACGCTTGTAGGGTCAAGCTCTGCATAAAAATAAAAAGTAAAATGAAACGGCAAAGCCTACACATAAAACCTCCGGCGCTCAACATACCCTAAAGCTCATGCCTGCCCGATGGCAGTATTATGGCAGCAAAGAGACTTGAGATTTTTCTTCACTTTGTCGATATAAGTTATGTAACCCAACGAACAGATATGTCAGACAATCAGAACACCACAAAATCCAATACAATTCTAAATCCTTCTGTTCGCTCAGGACCAGAAGTAATTGCAAGTTATCTTAAAACTCTCTCTACCCAACCAGGCGTTTATCGTATGCTGGATGCTGAAGGGATTGTTATATACGTTGGCAAAGCTCGAAATTTAAAAGCGCGTGTCTCAAGCTATATTAGTGCTGGAACGCATTCAAATCGTATCTTGCGAATGATACAGCAAACTGCCTCAATGGAATTTGTATCTGTGCGTACAGAAGCAGAGGCTCTCCTTCTCGAAGCTAATTTGATTAAACGTTTCAAGCCACGTTTTAATGTTCTGCTGCGAGATGATAAATCCTACCCCTATATTTTGATACGTCGAGATACCATAGCCCCGCAAATATTAAAACACCGTGGCGCTCGAACAATAAAAGGGGACTACTTTGGCCCTTTTGCATCCGCAGGAGCAGTGAATAGAGCCATTGGAATGCTCCAAAGGGCTTTTCTTTTACGTTCATGCTCTGATGCAGTTTTTGAAGGAAGAACACGTCCGTGTCTCCTTTTTCAAATTAAACGCTGTGCAGGGCCTTGTACAAATGAAATCTCGGATGGAGATTATAAGACACTCGTAGAAGAAGCTGTACGCTTTCTCAAAGGAGAAAGCCAGAATGTACGTCAAATGTATCAAGGTTTGATGCAGGAAGCCTCAGATAATCTCGATTTTGAAAAAGCAGCTACATATCGCAACAGGCTCTGGGCACTGGCACACGTTCAAGCCGACCAAAGTATAAACACTGAAAATATTCAAGAAGCTGATGTGTTTGCTGCTCACCAGGACGGAGGCCAAACCTGCATAGAAGTCTTTTTCTTCAGGGCCGGTCAAAACTGGGGAAATCGCACTTACTTTCCTAAAGCAGACAAAACTATTTCACTAGAAGAAATACTGGGGAGTTTTATTGCACAGTTTTATGATGATAAGCCCATACCAAAGCTCCTTCTGCTTTCTCATGATTTTGAAGATCGCGCCTTACTCGAAGAAGCTCTCTCTCAAAAAGCAGAACGCAAAGTAGAAATTCGCGTCCCGATCCGAGGAATAAAGTCTGGATTAGTTGAGCATGCACTTTCGAATGCGAAAGAAGCCCTAGGGAGAAAGTTGGCTGAAGCCTCTTCTCAGGCATTGCTTCTTGAAGGACTATCCCAAAGATTTGGTCTTCCTCACATTCCCCGTCGAATAGAGGTATATGACAACAGCCATATTTCTGGAACAAACGCGTTAGGCGTTATGATTGTTGTGGGTCAAGAGGGATTTGAGAAATCAGCTTATCGAAAGTTTAACATCAAATCAGCCGATCTAGCACCAGGGGACGACTACGCAATGATGAGAGAAGTCCTCACGCGCCGTTTCAAAAGACTTTCAAAAACATCCCAAGAATCAGAGAAGGGATTAAGTAAAACAGATGATACAGATACAGGGTTCGTGGAATTTCCAGATCTTTTGTTAATTGATGGAGGAAGTGGTCAAGTAAGTATTGCTAAAAGCGTTCTTGAAGAGCTTAAAATGGAAAATATTTCTATTGTTGGCGTTGCTAAAGGACCGGATCGAGATGCGGGACGCGAGCATTTCTTCTTTCCAATGAAGACGGAACCTCTAATGCTTGAGCCAAGAGATCCTGTGCTTTATTTTGTTCAACGCCTTCGAGATGAGGCACACAGGTTTGCAATAGGAGCTCATCGCAACAAGCGCTCAAAATCAATGCGTTTTAACGCTCTTGATGAAATCGAAGGCATTGGCCCGACGCGCCGCAGAGCTCTCCTCCTCCACTTCGGATCAGCTAAGTCCGTCTCAAAAGCTAGTATTGAAGACTTGAAAACTGTTGAGGGCATCTCTGCCGAAATTGCTCAAAAAGTTTATAACTTTTTCCATGAATAAAAAGAAAAATATTTATGTGGTTCTAATAAGTACTTTTTCATAAACATCTAACACTCAATAAAATCTAAACCTTAATCGCGACGCGCCAGAAAAAAAAGAAAGGGAAATGCGCAGCTCCATACAATCCCGATTTCAAAAAGGCTTATAGAGAGAGGACGCGTAAGAGTAAGCGCTCCCAATTTTTCTCCTGCATAATAAGATGGCCCACTCACAATAAAACCGATCACTGCTGCAAACAGCAAACGTGACTGAAGCCAAAAAAGGGATGTATGAAATGTTGTCGCAAATGCCATCCACAAACCAATCATGAAAAGGGGTGGGAAATATCCTAGTAAAAGATTTGGAGTATAGTGTACTGTACCTAGAAATAGAAAGAGTGTTTCAGCAAGGAGGCCTACTAAAGCAGCACACCCGATGATTGTTATCTCTTTCTGTCTTTTCTCTGAAGAGGTCATTAAGAGATGGATCCCAACCACAACCAAGGATGTTAAAAAAGCAAAAGTGGACTGGTCCATCCCCGCCAAAATAGCAACCGCAAACCAATTGGTGTAGGTCAAAAGAAGATTAAATAAAATGGACGATCGAGAGGGTAGCATTACGTCACTATGAGGAAAGTTTTAAGCTGTAATATGTGAACATCCCTTAGTAAGGAATTGGAGTATACTCTCAATCAAATGGAGTTATGCACCTTATTTACTTTATTTTGAAAATATCCCATTGAAAGAGTTGAGATAAGAAATAAAAAACATGAAATTCCGATATGACACCCTCTGAAAAGCAAATTACAGTAAAATATTTTGCTTGGATCCGCGAGAAAATTGGCTGCGCAGAAGAAAAGATAATTGTCCCCTCAAATGTAGAAACTGTTGGTGATTTACTAAACTGGCTGAGACGTCATGGCCCTCAGTATGAATTAGCACTGTCTCAACCCAAACTTATTTGTGCTGCAATAGACAAAACACACGTTAAACATGATACTTCTCTCTCCGGAGCCCAAGAGATAGCACTTTTCCCTCCAGTTACAGGAGGCTAAAAAGACAAAAGTGACCATTCGAATTCAAAAAGAAAACTTTAATGTTTCATCCGAAATTTCAGCCCTCACTCAGGGGTGCTTAGATATTGGTGCCGTTGTTAGTTTTGTTGGTTTAGTGCGCGATAAAGTTTCAGATCGTCAACTTAAAAGTATGACCCTGGAGCATTACCCAGGCATGACTGAAAGAGAATTGGAAAGCTTAGAAAATAAGGCACATCAGCGCTGGAAGCTCAAGAGGACCCTTATTATTCATCGTATTGGCGAATTATTTCCTGGTGATCAAATTGTTCTCGTGGTGACTGCAGGTCATCATCGCAAAGAAACATATGAAGCAAATGTGTTTCTAATGGATTTCTTAAAAACTCAGGCTCCATTCTGGAAAAAAGAAAGCTTTATGGACGGCAAAAGCGAGTGGGTTTCAGCTAATGAAGAAGACGAAGTAGCACTGAAAAGATGGCGTTCTTAGCGTAACAGTTTATTAATTTTTATTTAAATCAGAGACTTCTCTGAGCTGTCTTAAAATAACACACCTTTTCATCAAATTTTGAGCATCTTGTTAGCTAATTAGTAACCTTAAACTTTCATAACATTGACAATAGCTATCCTGGAAACTGCCATCTTCCAAAAACAAGGTAAAGTGGCCATCCCGCAAATTGGGGTTGCGTAGTCGGGGGTCTGTGTACATGCTTATGAGAGTTTCTTGGCTTTACGCCACAAGGGTATCTGTTTGGCTAGTTGCAATATCTATAATATTCGCATTCTTATCCTCTCACCTCTTTGCTGAAGAGACAATCCAAGACATCAATAGTCTTCTTTATGAAGCCGAAAAAAATTCAACCGCACAAGTAAAAGAAGAAATAAAAATAAAAAGTGGGGCTAATGATCCTCTTCAAGGGGACAGTACGCGCACGAGATTTTTAATAGGATTAGATAAAACTGTACCCTTCAAAGTTCTTGCTCTTAGTAATCCTAATCGTGTTGTCGTTGAATTACCTGAGGTCGCACTACGACTTCCCAAAGATCCAGGAAATAATCCTGCCGGTCTTGTTAAAAGTTTCCGAAGTGGTCAGTCAGGCCCTGGAAAAATACGCATCGTTATAGACGTTATACGGCCTGTTGTTGTTGAAAAAGCACGCATTGTGACAACCACAGACGGGAAAGTTCGACACCTTAATTTAGAAATTGTTCCTATTGAAACGCTAGCTAAATCAATTCAAAAACCTTTTAAGTCTCCTCCTTTCGCATTGGGAGGCTCTGGTGTTCAACCCCCAGTTCCTCAACCAGCTAAAAACCCAAATGAAATAAAAAAATCAGTTTATAAACCTGTCATTGTTATCGACCCTGGTCATGGTGGGGACGATACAGGTGCGGTAAAAAACGGAACTGTTGAAAAACAAGTTGTTTTAGCATTTGCAAAGGTTCTTCGAGAAAAAATAGAAAAGACAGGTCGCTACAAAGTGCTTATGACACGCGACAGCGATGTCTTTATTCCGCTTCAAGAACGACGAGCATTTGCAGAGCGGAATAAGGCTGCATTATTTATTGCAATCCATGCAGACTATGCCTCAACGCGTGCACGTGGTGCAACCATTTATTCCCTTCGAGACAATCTCGCTAATTCTTTAAAAAATTCTGCGAAGGGCGAAGTTAAAGAAAACGTTTTAACATCGCTAGAGGCGACTGTAGTGAAAAAAGTTAGTGGAGAAGCTGATGTTACAACGGTAAAAGATATTCTTTCTGATTTAGCGCAAAGAGAAGTAGAAACCACTCACGACAGAACAAGTATGTTTTCCCGCACTGTGATAGAACAAATGGGGGAAACAACAAATTTAAGGGAAAATCCCGACCAACAGGCTGGGTTTCAGGTCTTAAAATCAGCCAAAGTTCCCTCAGTGTTAATAGAGCTTGGTTATGTGACAAACACTGAGGATGCAGCTCTCCTAAAGTCTGACAGCTGGCGGTATAAAGTTGCTGAGAGTATCACAACAGCTGTTGAGAATTATTTCAGCACCCAAATCGCAAGATTACCACTTTGAAAAAAAAATCAAGGTTCAAGTCTAATGTCATAAAGGTTTATTATCCTTATGAAAGCAATAACTCTAAC
>JBJTOZ010000080.1:0-14467 GCA_046074825.1 Hyphomicrobium sp. | reverse complement strand
GCTGCACAACATCGTCAAATGGTAGAGAAGGTACGACGCGGAGACACAGTTGTGACATCAGGCGGTATGATAGGCAAAGTTACCAAGGTTCCAGAGAATTCCGATGAAATAGAAGTGGAGTTGGCCGAAACACTGCGTGTGCGTATCCTTCGTTCAACGCTTATTGAAGTTCGCGCCAAGGGAGAACCTATTAAGGATACAACCTGAGATTTTTGTTGACGATGCTCATTCCCCTCCAAAGTGATAACAATTCATCCTTTTACAGCAATTACTCACCGTTAAATAGGGCTTCAGTTTATGCTTCATTTTGAGCGTTGGAAAATTTTGGGAATTCTTCTCACATGTTGTGTTGGCATATTGTTTGCCATACCCAATTTTCTTTCAAAAGAAACCCTCGATGTGTTTCCAAGCTTTCTGCCTAAGAGGCAGATGCCTTTAGGTCTTGATTTGAGAGGGGGCGCCCATTTACTGCTTGCTATGGATGAGGATGAAATTCGAAAAGATTGGCTTCAAGGGTTACAAAATGATGCTCGACGTTCTCTTCGGGAGGCAAAAATTGGCTTTTCAGGTATTGGCGTACAAGGAAAATCACTTCTGATCACTCTGGTTAAATCTGAAGACAGCGATAAAGCAATTACCGAACTTAAGAAACTTGTTCAATCGATAGGCAATCCTTTACTTGGAGCCTCAGGTAAAGATCTGGAAATTACAAAATCGAATGATAAACAGATTGTGCTTGTCCCGACGGAGCAAGGGTTTAAAGAAAGACTTTCTCATGCAGCAAGTGCCTCCATAGAAACAATCAATAGGCGCGTAAATGCTTTGGGGACGGCGGAGTCGACGGTTGTTCGACAAGGCCAAAACAGAATTCTTGTTCAGTATCCAGGGCTAAGTGATACGCGAAAACTAAAAGAACTCATTGGCCAAACAGCAAAGTTAACATTCCACGCTGTGCATCCAACAGTTTCTGTAGAAGAAGCTAAATCATCGCGTGTCCCGTTAAGCTATAAAATTTATGAGATGCTCGATCCGAAATCTGGCGGACCCTCTGAGGGGTTTGTCTTAGCCGAAACCCCTGTAGTGTACGGTGAAGATCTTGATGATGCACAGCCAGGGTTTGATAGTAGAACTAATGAACCCATTATTTCTTTTCGTTTTAATAGTTCAGGGGCTCGTAAGTTTGGTTCTTTTACCAAAGAGAACGTAGGGCGGCCATTTGCGATTGTTCTCGATGATAAGGTGATTTCAGCACCGATTATTCGCGAGCCCATTCTAGGAGGAACGGGGCAAATCTCAGGTAATTTTACAGTTGAGTCTGCAAATAACCTTGCCATTCAATTGCGTTCAGGTGCTCTACCTGCAAAATTAACCGTCGTAGAGGAGCGGACTGTTGGTCCTTCTTTAGGCGCTGACAGTATTGAAGCAGGAAAAATTGCAGGATTGGTTGGGTTATCTGCAACCGCTCTTCTTACTATTCTCGCTTATGGAACTTTTGGGATATATGCCGTTATCGGGCTTATGGTGCATGGAATTTTGATTATCGCTTTGATGTCTGCAATTGGTACTACTTTGACACTTCCTGGCATTGCTGGGTTTGTTCTTACAATTGCCATGGCTGTTGACGCGAACGTGCTGATTTACGAGCGTATTCGAGAAGAACTTCGCGTTGGCAAGACGCCAATTGCAGCCATTGAAGCAGGATTTCAAAGGGCATTTGTGACCATTTTAGATAGTCAGCTCACAACACTAGCAGCAGCAGTCATCATGTTTTGGCTTGGTTCAGGTCCCATCCGCGGATTTGCTGTTACATTGTCCTTGGGTATTTTAACATCTGTCTTTGCTGCAGTGACTATCACACGTCTTCTAGTTGTTCTGTGGCTCAAGAGTACGAAATCTGCAAAGGGCCGCACAGTCCAAGTACCGATCTAACCTCAACAGGAGTTAAATATCGAAATGTTTTTAGCCCCCGATTTTAAAGGCGTAGATTTTTTTCCGCACGACACGCGTTTAAATTTTATGCGCTTCAAAAACATTTGTTTTATTCTCTCTCTTCTTGCCATGGCGGCATCTCTTGCTTTGGTTTTTTTTAAAGGATTTAATTACGGGGTGGATTTCAAGGGCGGCGCTATGATTGAGGTGCGTGCAAAATCTGGCGATGCAAATATTCCTGAATTAAGACAGAAGGTAGGCGCTCTTAACCTTGGCGATGTTCAAATTCAAAGTTTTGGATCTTCCGCAGATGCGCTTATTCGCATTGAAGAGCAGCCTGGTGGAGATGGAGCCCAACAAGAAGTTCTTAAAAAGGTACAAGATATTCTTGGTGAATCTTACGAACAGCGTCGTGTCGAAATTGTAGGGCCCGCTGTTTCAAGCGAGCTTAGAAAAAACGGAACTATTGCTGTTTTGGCTTCAATTCTAGCAATTATTGTATATGTGTGGTTTCGTTTTGAATGGCAGTTTGCAGCGGGGACTGTGGTTGCTCTTTGTCACGATGTGCTCGTAACAGCTGGAATTTTTGCTCTCTTTCAAATGGAATTTGATCTCTCTATCGTAGCAGCACTTTTGACCATTCTAGGCTATTCGGTGAACGACACTGTTGTAGTGTCAGATCGTATACGAGAAAATCTTAGAAAATATAAACGAATGGATCTTACTGAATTGCTCAATTTATCTATCAACGAAACTCTTTCACGCACCATATTAACTGGTGTTACGACAATAGTCGTTCTTGTGGCTCTTTATTTCTTAGGCGGCGCCGTTTTGCAGAATTTTGTCTTCGCTATGCTTTTTGGGGTCCTTATAGGTACATACTCTTCTATTTTTATAGCAGCTCCTATTCTAGAATATTTTGGTATTAAACGGGAAACTGTAACAGGATCTGCTCCCACTTCTGCCTAACTTTATTTCATTAAAAGGCTTCTTACATTTCCTTGCGGTCGCTTCCACTCCGTGGAAGGTTTTATATTCTCATTCGAAAGAGGCTTTTAATATTCTTAAGTCTTTTGTTGTTGTTATTCAATGATCTGATCTATGGACACATATAGGCAATCTATTCTCTCCTCTGCGCGTGCCTATGCTTATGATGACTATCTAGCAGCCCTTTTTTCTTCGCCTCAAAGACGCGAAGACCTCTTCTGTCTTTGTGCTTATTATGGCGAGGTCGCACGCATTCCTCTCATAGTGAAAGATGAGATCCTTGCGCAAATTCGTTTTCAGTGGTGGCGCGATACCCTTGAACGGGGCGTTTCTACTGGGTATCCTGTCGCAGATACTTTACTGTCCCTCAAAGAAGAGAGGAAGTTGCCTTTAGAGCTTCTTTTATCTCTTATTGAGCAACGAGAAGCAGAGTTAGATCTGTCTTTTTTATCTGATCCACAAACACTGAGGGACTATGTAAAGACCTTAGATGTTTCATATTTTAAACTGCGCGCTCTTCTTTTGGAATGTCCTTTGCAGGAGAAATCAACAGGCCTTCTTTTAGAGGTCGCACCCCTCCTTGGAGCCTTACGTTTTTGTCTGCGTCTTCCTTCTTTGTTTGCGCGTTGGCAAAGAGATAAGGGAATGTCACTCAACACAACTATACAAAACAGGTCTTTAGAGCTAAACGAAAATCTTTTTTTGGAAGAAAGAATTTCCCTCTTAATTTCTCAAATTGCAGCAGACTATGATCATGCACGACCACAATTAAAAGCCTTGCATGGCAATGAGCGTTCTGTCTTTTTGCCTTTGGCTTTAGGGAGGTCTTATCTTAAAATATTACAGTTATGCAGACGTGATGCCTCCCTGCTTCGTCGAGCTCCATTGCCACTTTCGCGTTTTTTATCTTTGTTTTTTGCTGCAAAATTTGGACGTTTCTAAATCCTTCCCTTGAGGACACAAAATCACAATGGGAAGGGGCGCCTTGCTAGAGGCACTAGAGAGAGCAACATTGGTTTTGGTGATGGCAACAAATATCACCTGAGGAATGTTTTAGGTGAAGAAAGAAAGCACTCTAAGAATGTTAGTCGACTAAGCAGCTGCTTTCGCCACGAAGGATCTGTTGAGATTTCTCTTAAGCAGGAGTAGTGCAGAATAAGAGATTTTGGTTGGGCTAAAGCCTACACTTGTGTTTAAACGCATTGTCGTGGCTGTCTCAATAATGGGCATAACCGCCTCAATTCCATAAAGAGAAATGAGGTTTTGGAGAGTACGGGCTTTACAAACATCAATCAAACAGCGCAAGCGGACTAAGGAGGCTATCTTTCTATGGCGGTCCCGACCGCATCTTTGCCAAAAATATTGTTCGACGCGGCGGAAGTCAGTATCACTCCATTCTTTGGCACGCTGAAGTGCTGCTGTCTCATCGCCTAACACTTTGAGCGCTGTTGCCAATTCTCTAATGGAGACATACGGGACATCTGAGAGGTCTATAGTCGTATTTTGAACTGCTGTGGATTTCTCTATGACTTTGCGATGAGAAAGCATAAAATCCATCTCCATGGAGGAAGATTGAGTTAAAAGTTTAACACGGAATTGAGTAAAGCTTAAATAGATGATTCGATAAGAATTTCCCCCTCAAATTCGATAATTTACCCCCAATATCCACTTCTACTACCATAAATATCACGACTTTTAGTCAAAACTGAGGATGATTGTCTTTTATTTATTTCTGGCTCCCTCCTTTTTATTAGGCTTTGTTCTCACCAAGCCTACGCCTGCTCCTCCTGGTTTGCAGCAGCCATCTTGTGTAAGGAAGTTTCAATATCCATGGGCGTGGGCTTCGCCACATTCGAAAGAAATTCGCATGATTTTTTTGATTTTTGGTGGTGCAATGATGATGTGACAATTGGAAGAAAAAATCAGGTTTAATGGTATCTATCGGTCCTTGTGACGAGAGTGCATTTAGATTTGCTTAAAGATAGGAAACTTTTGAAAGAGTATCCTTTAGAAGAGACCTGAATAAACAAAAACTACATCACCAGGCATTAGCGCATATTCAGGTGGCACGTCTTTTTTCTCAATATATCCATTGCTTCTTCGTGTTACACGGAACACACCATCAATTCCTCTCCCTGACAGACCTCCGGCGATAGCAACCGCCGTTTCTGCAGACATGTTTGAAACAAAGGGATATTGTCCGGCGTTCTTCACGCTACCATAGATAAAAAAGGGTCTGTTTTTTTCTATATCTATCGCAACTTTTGGATCCTTCAAATAGCCATCTGTTATGAGACGACTGCGTAGTGTCTCTGAAAATTCCCGAGGTGTTTTTCCTCGTGCTTTGACAGCGCCCACGAGAGGCAGCGAGATATACCCTTCTTGATCAACAGTGTAAGAGTGAGACAGTTCTGGCTCTCGATAGATGAGAACGCGAATGCGATCGCCTGTGTCGAGGAGATAGGGACCATAAGGTTTAGTCAACGCCCTCTTATAGTTGGTCTCAAAGGCGGGGATGACTATGGCTGGTCCCCAGTTCTGTAAATTTTGCTTATTGTCTTGGTCAACAGGAGGTGAAAGGGTTAAATCATAGACACCTGTTGAGGGGCGAAATGTGCATCCACCGAGCGATGAGAGAAGGCATGCACTCATCACCAAAACCGTAATATTTTTTATCCAAGTCACCATGGGAAGAGTTGAAAGCTCGTTTGCTGCACAACTCATAATCTGTAGCGTGAGGGTAGTTAATAAACGCTAACGAAACGTCCTTTTGTGACACATCTTAATAAAGTCTTAAAATTCGAGAGGACAAAAGCGGTAAAACTCGACTTGAGAGGCCTCTTCTTAAACTAAAGGGGGGGTGAGGGGGTGGGAGCCCGTTTTCATTCTTTTGGTGAGGGGGACAACCTTATAGACATTAGTTTTTATTAAGTTTTTAGCATCCATTGAATAATCAGACCTGCTGGAAAGACCCAAGCAAGACCTGCCACGAGGTAGTAGAGAAGCTCAAGAGTTTTACTGGCGTTTACTTGCAAAATGATGGCAATCATCATGGCAACAAAGGCGTAGACTGTTAGAAAAATAAGAAGACCAATAGTTCCTAGTAATTTGCGTGAACGGACTGTCATAAAGTTTCAATAGTGTGTTTAGAGAATAAAGCTACGCTTATCTAAAAGAAGTTTGCATTTTTTAGATCTGAAGGGCTATCAGATGACAAAAAGAAATCAAGCTCTAGTAGGAGTTCCTTGGTTGATCTTATCGTCTCTCAGAAAATTCGGGCTCTTCCCTGGGTCCGCCTCTGGCTTACTACCATAGCTTTTCTTGTGCTGTGTATGATTGTTGTCGGCGGCGCCACTCGTCTTACAGATTCAGGCCTTTCGATCACAGAATGGCAACCTTTGGTTGGGATGATCCCGCCTCTCTCGCAAAGTCAATGGCTCGAGGTTTTTGAAAAATATAAAACAATACCAGAATATCATCTTATTAATAAAGGAATGGGCCTTGAAGACTTTAAGTATATTTTTTGGTGGGAGTGGGCCAATCGTTTCTTGGGACGGATAATTGGCATCGCATTTGCCGTGCCACTTTTTATTTTTTACGCATATGGTTTTTTAAATCGTTCCGACCTTTGGAAATTTGTTGGTGTTTTTGCTCTGGGTGGCCTGCAGGGAGCTATAGGTTGGTACATGGTATCCTCAGGCCTAGTTGATCGGGTTGATGTTAGTCACTATCGTTTAGCCCTGCATCTCACAGTTGCTTTTTTAATTCTGGGGCTTGTCGTTTGGCTCATCATGGAGCAGCATGACCCTTCAAGAGCAATAGAGTTAAAAAGGGTACCAAAAGAGATACTCCCGCAAGCCTCAATTCTCGTCTTACTTGTCTATTTGCAGGTCTTTGTTGGAGCTTTGGTAGCGGGATTAAAAGCTGGTCTTGTTTACAATACATGGCCTCTCATGAATGGTGCAGTTTTCCCCAACGATCTTTTTGCACTCTCACCGTGGTTTATTAATTTTTTTGAAAATACAACGACTGTCCAATTTACCCATCGCCTTACAGCTTATCTGCTTGTTGGGTTTGGTCTTTGGCATACCTTTATTGTCTTAAAAAGCGAAGTGGAAGGGGAGGTACGCACTTCAGCATTGTTTCTTGCAGGCGCGCTTTTTGTGCAAATGTGTGTTGGTATCCTTACATTGGTGCAGGGCGTTCCAATTATGCTGGGATGTGCGCATCAAGGATTAGCAGCGATCGTACTTATGATCTCTATTCGCCATCTTTGGTTGGTGTATAAGACGACGATCCCGCGTGAAGCCCTAGCATTAGCGTGATGTTTTGAACAGCAGATCCAGCTGCCCCTTTGCCTAGATTGTCCAGTCGCGCAACAAGAACGGCATGAGGATGATTTGCGCACCCACAGACAAAAAGTTCCAGATCATCTGAATGATTTAAGTGCTCCGGTTCAATTCTTTGGATCTCTTCCTTTTGTAAGGGGAGAACTCTCACCGAGGGATATGTTTTGTAAGTTGTAGCAAGGTTTTCTTGAATGTCTGCGAGTTTTGGCTTTGAGGGAAGTGTATCGAGATGAAGAGGAATAGAAACCAACATTCCCTGCCTGAAATTTCCAACAGAGGGAACGAAAATGGGTCTTCTTTTTAGTCCAGTATAGGTCATGATCTCTGGCAAATGCTTATGATTGAGACCCAAAGCATAGAGTTCAAAATTTGGAGCTTTTCTGATGGGTTCGTAGGTTTCAATCATGGATTTTCCGCCCCCTGAATATCCTGAAATCGCGTTGATGGTGATGGGATAGTCTTGGGGTAGAATGCCCGCATTAACGAGGGGACGAAGGAGGGCAATGACACCTGTTGGATAGCACCCTGGATTAGAAACACGGAAAGATTTTTGAATAGACTGGGATTGTTTTGGGTCCATTTCAGCAAAACCATAAACCCAGTCTTTGGATACCCGATGCGCGGTTGATGCATCTAAAATACGCAAATCTTTTTTTTCAAGACGATCTGCGAGTTGGACTGCTTCTTTTGCAGCCTCATCAGGCAAACATAAAATGACAAGATCGGCCTGTTGCATGATTTCTAGGCGAGCGGCGAGATCTTTTCTTTTGTCTGGAGCAAGGCTTAAAATTTTGAGATCAGGTATATTTTTTAACCGATTGCGGATTTCGAGGCCCGTCGTTCCTGCTTCACCATCGATAAAGACGCATTTATCTGGTTTTTTGGTCATGAAACAGCTGCTTTAAAAGCCTAATCGGTGCTTTATGCCCTGCCAAATTGTTTCGGAACATCCCACACCCCACGTTGCACAAGCCAATTGATGGCTGTCTCGATAGATCATATCAAGAGCGACATAGATAATGATGAAGAGACCAATCCATGCAATCCAAGGATGGCGATACAAAAGTTTAGCAATATAACTTGAGGCAACAGCCATTAGAATGATTGCAATCAATAATCCAATCACCAGAACGAGCGTTGATTCCTTGGCAGCCCCTGCGACAGCTAGAACGTTATCAAGAGACATGGAGAGATCAGCCAGAACGATAGTCCACAGTGCCCCCCAAAAGGAGACAGCATTTTTAGGTTTTGTTTCTGTAGAAAGGCCAGCCTCGATGTCTTCTATGGATGGTGTCTCACCATCGACAATCTGTTGGTACATTTTCCAACAGACAAAGAGCAGCAACAACCCTCCTGCCAATGTTAGGCCTATAATTTGAAGCATTTGCTGGGCCACGGCTGAGAAAAGAATGCGCAAAATAACGGCGCCGAAAATCCCCCAAAAAATAACTTTTGGGCGCAATTTTGGGTCAACCTTAGCCGCCGCCATTCCGACGACAATGGCGTTATCACCGGCGAGTGTGAGATCAATCATTAAAATATGAAAAAGAGGGATTGCGTGCGCCCTCCACCATTCAGGTGAGAGAAGAAGGCCAATATCCGTAACAAGAGTATCTAAAATAAAGCCTGCTTGCGCTAATATCACATTCATAGGACTTTCCGCTTATGGCTCTTCATATGAGGTTTTTCTTCGGTTGTTGAGGCTAAGAGCACTATTGGAGTGAGATCAAAATTGTTTCAATTAACTTTCTGAAAAACAAGGTACGGCCTTACATGCAAGGCAATAATGGCAGATATTCCGGTTCTTATGAGAGGAGCTGCGAGGCCCTTTATACGAACTGAGAGCTTCTTAATTTTAAAAAGAATATTATCTCTTTGAAAACTGGAAACTGCGTCGGGCTTTCACGCGTCCATATTTTTTCCGCTCTACTGTACGGCTGTCGCGTGTGAGAAATCCGCCTTTCTTGAGGACGCTTCTTAATTCCGGTTCGAAGAACGTTAAAGCACGAGAGATACCATGACGGACAGCTCCGGCTTGTCCTGACAAACCCCCACCTGCTACGCACACGCGAATATCATATTGTGAAAGGCGATCTGCAGCATTCAAGGGCTGCTGCAAGAGCATTTGAAGAACAGGGCGTGCAAAGTACTTTTTAAAATCCTTGTCATTAACAGAGATGATCCCCTTGCCAGGTTTTAGCCAAACGCGGGCGACAGCATCTTTTCTTTTGCCAGTAGCATAGGCTCGCCCATGTTTGTCGAGTTTTTGGACATGAATAGGAGCGGTTTGCGTTTCAGAAGCCCCTGATGTTTTGAGGGCGCCAAGATCGGTGAGAGTTTTTGTTTCTGTTGCCATGGGTTAAGACCTAGAATTTTTTCTATTTAATTTTGCAATATCTATCTTCGTTGGGTTTTGAGCTTGATGGGGATGCTCAATACCTTTGTATATGCGCAGATTGGTCATAAGCTTGCGTTGCAATGGGCCACGCTTGAGCATGCGTTCTACAGCTTTATAAATGACACGATCTGGAAACTTGCCCTCGAAAAGACGCCTAGGGGTCGTTATTTTGATTCCACCTGGATAGCCCGTGTGTCGGTGATAAAGTTTGTCTTCTGTTTTATTTCCAGTAAAAACAACTTTTTCAGCATTCACTACGACAATGTTATCTCCGCAATCAACATGAGGCGTATAACTTGGTTTATGTTTTCCTTTAAGTCTTGTTGCGATGAGACTTGCGAGCCTACCAACAACCAATCCTTGAGCGTCAATGAGGATCCAGTTTTTTTGAACCTCACTGGGTTTAGCAACATAGGTTTTCATAGCTCTGTTCTTTCGATCTTAAAATTTAAATCCACAGGGGGCATTATAACAGCCTCGAACACATTTAATATATAGAGTTCCTCATCATGCTGGATATGGGCATGGGGGGCACTAAAGTTCGAAACAAGGCGTTGTGGAAATATTCGGCTAACTTTCTCTGTTATTTAGACGACTTCGTTTTAAAAGACATCTTTGAAGCGCGTTTGACCATGAACTCCTTCACCATAAACTCCTTCATCATGAACTGTTTCACAATGAAGGGTTTCAAGATATCCCTTAATCATTCCTAGGTTTATCGAGTTAAGGGATTGAGGCTCTAACGTCAAGCAGAACGAAGGGTTATTAGCGAAAAAATGTGAAAAATCAAAAATATCCTAATACGGTAATATATTACCTTTCCTGTCTGTCTTTCAATAGCCCCCTTGAAAAAGCCCCTCACTGTCTTTCATTGGGGTGTTTGTATCGCGTGCTTGCCCTTTAAGGCTCAAAAAGTGCTCGAGCAAAGGGGAGCTTACGGGGTTCTCATATTTTGTGCTAGAAAATTGCCTCATTTTAGAGCAACGAAGGAAGTAGCTGAACCTTTTTTCAGTTTGTAAAGAGAGCAAGTTTACATGGTCCATTTGTCCAAGCCATACACAGATAGAGGAAGAAAGAAAAAAATCTGCCTTCTTAGTCTTGCTCTTAGCCAAGTTTTTTTCGCTCTTGGTTTGTCTTTCTCTTTTCCACCTGTTGAGGCTCAAGAACTTGCTCAGCTTAAACAAATCAAGCTCACAGACAAACTCGTTCAGGGCTATATTACTGCACAAAAGGATTTAGAGCCATTGTCTAATCAGGACACTGGAGAGGAAGAGGATCTCATGGAAACTCTTCAGCCAAAAATGGAGGAAATTGCAGTTAAAAATGGATTTGAGGATTTAAAAGAATTACAAATTGTGGGAAGCAATATTTCCTACATTCTTTATGGGATAGATCGCAAAACTGGGGCTTATACCGAAGCCGTAGATAAGATGAAAATGGAATTAGAGGCTTTAAAAGCAGATACTTCCATTCCAGAGGAAGACAAAAAATACGCCATAGAAGCTCTTAATAACGATATTTCAAATGCACAACCTCTTCAGTTCAAAGAAAACATTGAGGTTGTCAGAAAGTATTTAGCAGAACTTGATGCGCTGACATTTGATGGCGCAGGAGAAAGTCTTCCCGAGTATGATAAAAATAGAGATGCTCTGGAAGAGGATAATGAGTAAGTAGAACGGATGAACTCCCATGCTACGGGGCCAACACATTAAAGAAGAGGAAGAAAGATCCGTCGTCAGATGTGAACGCCCTTTTGCAGACATCGGACTTCTCGTTTTAGACGAGCCCTCCCGTAGAAATTGTTTGTCCTCTAAAACACTTTTGGATCTCAAGGGAAAAATTGAAAAATTTGGTCAAGATAAGAATGTAAAAACCATAGTTTTAGCGGCCGAAGGTCCAACTTTTTGTTCAGGTCATGATCTGCATGAATTACGCGCGCATCGGGCTGACAAAGACGGGGGAAGAGAATTTTATTTTCAAACGATGCAATTATGTTCTGATGTCATGCAAAGCATTATTGCTTGCCCTCAGCCTGTGATTGCAGCAGTCCAAGGAACCGCCACTGCAGCGGGTTGCCAGATTGTTGCCACGTGCGATTTAGCCATAGCGGATGAGAGCGCATTGTTTTCAACTCCTGGTGTGAACATTGGTCTTTTTTGCTCAACTCCGATGGTTGCTCTCACACGAAACATTCCACGTAAGCAGGCCATGGAAATGCTCCTTCTTGGGGATCTTATCACCGCAGAGGAGGCTAAAGAGTTTGGATTGATTAATCGCATCTCGCCAAAAGGAAGGGCCCGTGAGGCAGCATTTGAAATGGCATTGAAGATTTCTTCAAAGTCATCCCAAGTTATAAAGATGGGAAAGGCCGCTTTTTATCGGCAGATTGAAGAACCTCTTCATACGGCTTATTCTAATGCAGTCAAAGTCATGGTTGAGAACATGCTAGAGGCGGATGCTCATGAAGGAATTGACGCCTTTTTAAACAAGAGAAAAGCTATTTGGAAGGGGATGGCAAGTTCTTGAAAGCCACTGCCTCGCCCGTTCAAAATGACCTTTAAAAACCCAACCGACCTTGAAATTAAAAAACTTCTGCAAGATGTGCGTGTTTTTGCAATTGTTGGAGCATCACCTAAAATCGATCGTCCTAGTTATAGTGTCATGTCCTTTTTGTTATCCAAAGGGTACCGAGTAGTTCCTATCAATCCAACATTATCTCAAAGTGAAATTCTTGGTCAAAAAGTCTATTCTTGTATTGGGGAGGTTAGTCCTCCTGTAGATGTGGCTGATTATTTTCGCTCTTCTAGTGCTGTGCTTCAGGATGTCCAAGTGGCTCTTCAGGCCAAAGAACGTCTTCGGTTGAAGTGTCTGTGGATGCAGAAAGGTGTTATCAACGAAGAAGCTGCTGAAATAGCACAAGAAGCAGGGCTCCAAGTGATCATGGATCGCTGTCCAAAGATCGAATATTTACGCCTTTTAGAAGAGAGTTAATGCCTGTGCATTGCTTGATGAAGGGTGCAAATGCTGCGCCCCTTTAAAATAAAGCAAAGAGGTTCTAAAGAGAGGGTTCTGGTTTAAAAGGCAAGTTCTTGCCTTTGATGAGTGTTTTCGGATATCTCGGTGAAGGTGTCTTCATAATTAAAAGGGTAAAATGACGTCTCCTCAAAATCTCAAGGGACAAAAACCACTGATTGAGTGGTCTGAGCAAACCTTTTTGCCTATCGAATTTATGGGGCGTGAGGTTCAGATGGAGGCCTTTGCCTATCAAGGTCGTGATTCTGATATCCAAGCTGTTGCTCTTGTTCATCGCAGCTCTGCGAAAGAAAACACTCTTCCCGTGGTACGATTGCATTCGGGGTGTGTGACTGGAGATGTCTTTCATTCTCTGCGTTGCGATTGTCATGCACAGCTGAAGTCAGCTTTGGAACGCATAACCTCAGAACCATTTGGTGTATTGATCTATCTTCCGTATCAGGAAGGACGCGGGATTGGGCTTTTTCGTAAAATAAAAGCCTATTCCCTCCAAGATCAAGGCTTAGACACTGTGGATGCTAATCTCGAGCAGGGCCAGCCGATCGATGCTCGTGATTATGCTTTTGCGGGGGAAATCCTAACGCATCTCAAAATTAATAAAATTCGATTAATGACAAATAATCCCGAAAAAATCGAATCTCTGCAGGAAGCAGGTATTGAGGTTGTCGAACGTATTCCACTTATTGTCAGTCCAAGTTCTCATAATAAGCTGTACCTTGAAACAAAGCGGCGCCGTCTGGCGCACGAGCTTTAGAACTTTTTAATATTCCTCACATCTAAGGGATGCGTCTTTTCATTCATGTTATTCCTAAATTACATGGACTAAAAAGAACTCTTCTCATGAAGATAGCAGAAGTTCTTTTATTAAAAGACAGCCTTCTCATCGGGAGGCAGGGCAAGCAGATCATTTTGGCCAACTTCCATGTGTCTTCTGCTCCGCGCAAGCCACATATCTATCATTTTGTCATGACCCTTAGCGATTTCGCGCTGGGATTGAGCAAGTTGTTTCAAGAGAGCACTCATTAAGGATTGATCCTTTTCATGAAGGTGCAAAGGGCTTTTCCCCTCAATGAGAGTGTATCCGCACAAACGAAATTGTTCAGAAAGATGCTCGATTGCGAGGTGGCCGGCTGGAAGTCCAAATCCGATATCCTTCATCAGGCGTCGATTATAAGCCGCGGTGAAAGGGTTGTCTGGAGGTTGAGGAGGAAAAAATTTAATACGTCCGTCGAAGACGAGGCGGGCTAGAAAGGCCGCGTTTTGTTGCGCAGTCTTCTGAACAAGTTTGCGAATATTTTGGGGAGTTAAATGATTGAGGTGTCCATCCATAACGATAAGGTTGTGAGACTCAAATGAAAGAGATGATTGCTCAGCTTCAGAGGAAAGAGAATGAAACTTGAGACCAAGTTTTAAACCCTGTCGTTCTAAAAAGTATTCTCCATTTTTTTCTGTGAATGCAGGAGCCCACCGTGTGAGATAATCAACCACTATATTCATTTCATTTTTGTTCTGGACACAGAGTGTCCAATTCTGATCAAGAGGAAGGATTGGAGCGAGTGCTCTGATATTAGCGCCAATGCCAGCTTTCAAATCCATAATATTGAGTGAGGAACGCACTTCAAACCAACCTGCAAGCGCATCTGTGACATCATTATTTTTTGAGTGTTGATCGAGAATTTCTTTCTGAAGTTGTAATTCTGTTGTTTCAAACATGAGGAGAATAAGCTTTCAAAATTACCAATCTAAAGACGCAGTGATGGCGATGACTGTT
>JBJTOZ010000079.1:0-22518 GCA_046074825.1 Hyphomicrobium sp. | reverse complement strand
TATCAAGGATACGACCATGTCCAGTGGAGGCAGCACCCCCCGCTTGTTTAACAATAAAAGCAAGGTGGTTGGCCTCGTAAACCAACCTCAACCTTCCCATAGTATACCCCTCCCTTAAATCTCCAGGATAAAGAAAGATACCGCCTCTGACCAAGATGCGAAAGATATCTGCAACAGGGGTTGCCGTCCAACGCATATTAAAATCTTTTTCTCGAGGTCCCTCTTTCCCCCGAAGAAGATCATCGACGTAAATTTTAACACAGTCCTCCCAATGTCTGTAGTTAGAACTATTAATGGAAAACTCATGAGTAACGAGGGGAATGGCAACGCTGAAAGCTGTTCGAATGAAACGTCCTGATGCTCTCTCTAGAGTAAAAATTTGCGTTCCTGATCCAACAGTCATCACAAAAATTGTTGAAGGACCATAGACTGCAAATCCTGCAGCTAACTGTTCCTGACCCTTCTGAAGAAAGCTTGAACCATCCCTGCCCTCAGCTCGCACAGGAAGCACGGAAAAAATTGTACCCAGAGTTATATTAGAGTCGATATTGGATGATCCGTCGATGGGATCAACGGCAACAGCAAGGTCTCCTCCTGCATGAATAATAAGAGGAGCATCTAGTTCTTCAGAGGCATATGCTGCAACAGGACACTCTTTGAGAGAATTTACAATAATGTCGTTTGCACGAACATCGATCTCCTTCTGCTTATCAATTCCACTTTGACGGCCCGTCGAAGCTCCAAAGGAACCAAGAAGGGCCCCACATTCGAGTTGACTTGCGATAGTTTTACAGGCGTCCGCAAGACATTCTATCGTGAGTGCAATTTTTTTACGTTCTGAAACGTTCTCTGCCCAACTCCCAAGATACGATGATAAATTCACTGCTCCAATCATACTCTTTCCTAAAACTCTTGTCTCTTTGTGCGTTATTTTTTGTCTTTCACTATTCCCTGAGGCTTATCTTACATCCTTGGTATCCCAGAGTGCCTTTTTTCGTTTAAGTTAATTTTTAAAAATTAGCCTATGCATAAAACAGGACTTAGTGTTCATCATGGTGGCCAGTGTCGTTTTAGGGTTCTGCTCTGAAAGAGGAATTTTCTGCCTCATTAAGATCTGCACTTTTGAGTTCTCATAGAGACCATAAGTCATAGAAGAAGGTAGGGCGCCCAAGGAATTAATCCCCTTTTGAAAGTATTTAAGTTGTTTGAAGTGAAGATCTTATTTGACCGTCGTCAAGGGCTTCTGTATGCGATAGATGTGGTTTTTGATCATGTCCCTCGCTCCTTAAGATTTCGCACCTGCGAAGAGTTGAGGGGGCACTGCATGTATAAAGAAGCGGTTGACCATGGGTCTTAAAAAGCATCGCTTCTTTGTTCCACTCTGCAGAGGACATTTTAGAAACCTACAAGTTATTATGAACCCTATTCCTTTAATAACTGGCTGCAAGAAAGAGGATGAATCGTGACTGTAAAGAGTGATATTGAGATTGCCCGCGAAGCAAAGATGCTCCCGATAGGGGATGTGGCTCAAAAAATTGGTGTCCCTTCCAGTGCTTTACTGCAGTACGGCCCAACAAAAGCAAAAGTCACAGCTGAGTACATTGCAAGTCTCACAAACAAAAAAGACGGCAAGCTCATCCTTGTAACAGCGATTAATCCTACTCCTGCTGGTGAGGGAAAGACCACAACGACAGTTGGGCTTGGAGATGGCCTCAATAGGATAGGCAAAAAAGCTATTATGGCTTTGCGTGAACCATCTCTTGGCCCTTGTTTCGGGGTAAAGGGCGGGGCAGCTGGTGGCGGTTACGCGCAAGTTGTTCCTATGGAGGACATAAATCTCCACTTCACGGGAGATTTCCATGCCATAACCTCGGCTCATAATCTTCTGTCCGCACTTATTGATAATCACATTTATTGGGGCAATGCCCTTGGCATCGATAGCCGTAGAGTTGAATGGCGTCGCGTTCTAGATATGAACGATCGTGCGCTTCGCTCCATAGTGAATTCTCTCGGAGGCGTATCCAACGGATTTCCTCGAGAAGATGGTTTCGATATTACGGTGGCTTCAGAGGTTATGGCTATCCTTTGTTTGTCAAGCGATCTTAAAGATCTCGAAAAACGCCTTGGTAACATAATCATTGCCTACACACGGGATAAAAAACCCGTTCGTGCACGAGAGATCAAAGCAGATGGCGCAATGACGGTACTGCTCAAAGATGCGCTCATGCCGAACCTTGTCCAAACCCTCGAAAATAATCCCGTGTTCATTCATGGAGGACCTTTTGCGAATATAGCCCATGGATGCAACTCTGTCCTTGCAACAAAGACAGCCTTAAAACTTGCCGATTATGTTGTCACAGAAGCAGGATTTGGAGCCGATCTCGGCGCAGAAAAGTTCTTTGATATTAAATGTCGTAAAGCAGGGCTAGAGCCTGCCGCAACAGTAATTGTTGCAACGGTGCGTGCTCTGAAAATGCACGGAGGGGTTAAAAAAGAAGATCTCAAAGCAGAAAACGTTTCTGCCGTTAACAAAGGATGCGACAACCTCAGACGCCATATTGAGAATGTCAATAAATTTGGTGTTCCCGCAGCTGTTGCCATCAATCGTTTTATTACCGATACGGATGCAGAAATTCAGGAAGTCATGAAAGCTGCGGAAAGCATGGGCACAAAAGCATTTTTATGCACGCACTGGGCTGATGGAGGCAAGGGGACTGAGGCACTTGCAAAACATGTTGTCGATATGTGCGCTTCTGGAAAAGCAAAGTTTAAACCTCTTTATCCAGATTCTATGCCACTGCGTGACAAGGTCAAAACAATTGCAACAGAAATTTATCGCGCGGCAGATATTTCTTGTGATGCATCTGTGGAGACTCGTTTTAAAGAACTGACCGAGATGGGATTTGAAAAACTTCCTGTCTGCATGGCCAAAACCCAATACTCTTTCTCAACGGATCCGAATAAACGTGGAGCTCCCACGGGACACATCGTCCCCATCCGTGAACTGAGGCTCTCCGCTGGAGCTGAGTTTGTTGTCGTCATAACAGGTGAAATCATGACGATGCCAGGACTTCCCAAAGTGCCTTCAGCAGATACCATACGCCTTAATGCGAATGGCCAAATTGAGGGTCTCTTTTAAAAAAAAATTTACCTCCCTATTTTGTCACTCGATTGGTCATCCTATGTAATGAGGGCTATAATCCTGCGCAGTTGAGACTTTTTTTAAATATATATTCCAAGAACCAACCATCCAAGAAAAGCTCTTGTTTCATTTCAAGCGTCCATGACGCTTAATCTCCATCATCGTCGGAACGATCTCTTTGATGGACAGCCTCCTTGCGCAAAAAGGGACTTTCAAAATTAAAATCTAAAAAGAGCCATCCAAGCCTTTATCAAGGAAAGGAGAGAAACAATAAAAGAAAAAATTGTATAAATTTTGAGCAATTCTCGCCTAAGAAAAAGTCATTTTATCAAGATAGACCTCAAATAACATGTAAATTTTTTTTATTTTGATATGGCCCATCTTTTGCGCCTATAAAAAACGAATGACTATTCCCATTGGACAATTGTCTTGAGTGTGAGCACTGCATTTGATGAAATGAACAGCTTTGGCGAGTGCGTCCGAGAACCATATCGCGCAATAGCTGAATGGCTTACCACACAGAGCATTGAAGATTTAAAACAAAAAAAAACAGAGGCTGAAGCTCTGTTTCGAAGAACAGGAATAACATTTGCAGTTTATGGTGATGGCGAGACAACAGAGCGGCTCATCCCCTTTGACATCATACCCAGAATTATTTCTGGCTCCGAATGGAGACGCCTATCAGCAGGCATAGAACAACGCGTCAAAGCCCTAAACTCCTTCATGTTCGATGTGTATCATCGTCAAGAGATACTCAAAGCTGGAAAGATTCCGGAAGAACTTATTATACAGAATAAGGCTTTCCTTCCTGAAATGATTGGAGTTGACCCTCCTCTTGGGATCTATTCTCACATTATAGGAATTGATATTGTCCGCACAGGAGCAAATGATTTCTTTGTTTTAGAAGATAACACGAGAACACCCTCAGGGGTTTCCTACATGCTTGAAAATCGGGAAACTATGATGCATATGTTTCCTGACCTTTTCTCCAAAAATCGGGTTGCACAAATTGATAATTATCCCGATTCCCTTCTCAAAACTCTAGAAAGTGTTGTTGCAAGAAACAAAGAGGGAGATCCTACAATCGCTCTCCTCACTCCAGGCATTCATAACAGCGCCTACTTTGAACACTCCTTTCTTGCAGACCAAATGGGCATTGAGCTTGTCGAAGGTCAGGACCTTATCGTTAGCGATGGTGCTGTATATATGAAAACGACACAGGGCCTACGGCAAGTAGATGTGCTTTATCGCAGAATTGATGACAACTATCTTGATCCCTTGGTCTTTGATCCAAAATCTCTTTTAGGTGTACCTGGGCTATTTGACCTTTATCGCTCTGGCAAAATAACAATTGTCAATGCGCCAGGTTCTAGTATCGGCGATGACAAAGCAATCTACAGTTATGTTCCTGAAATTATAAAATTTTATACAGGGTCAGATCCTATTTTATCAAACGTCCCAACCCACAATTGTCGAGATCCATCTCAACTAGCCTATGTTCTAGATCATTTATCTGAATTAGTTGTGAAAGAAGTTCATGGATCTGGAGGATACGGGATGCTTGTGGGCCCCGCTGCGAGCAAAAATGAACTAGATACTTTCAAAAAGAAGCTTCTCAATCAACCTTCAAATTATATCGCACAACCCACACTCGCACTTTCCACGTGCCCTACACTTGTAGAGGAAGGTCTTGCTCCCCGTCATTTGGATTTTCGTCCTTTCGTACTTGTTGGCGACCAGATCCGTCTCATACCTGGTGGACTCACACGTGTGGCCCTTCGCAAGGGATCCCTCGTCGTCAACTCTAGTCAAGGAGGAGGCACGAAAGATACTTGGGTTCTGCAAGACTGATTACTGGCACTTCAACGGCTTGGAAAAAACGGATATGCTCTGTCGGACTGCAAATGATTTATACTGGCTCTCAAGATATTTGGAACGCGCAGAAAACTTGGCACGCCTCATTGAGGTTGGATATCGTATTGCGTTACTTCCGCGACAGGGAGATGGACACAATGAAGAATGGAGATCTATTCTTCAAATTTCAGGGAACGAAAATCATTATAAGGAAAATAATAAAACATATTCTTCCAAAGAAATTATAGATTATCTTCTTTTTGATCAACGCAATCCCTCAAGCGTTAGCTCTTGTATATCAAAAGCTCGCCAGAATGCTCGTGCACAAAGAACAGCATTAACGCGCGAGATGTGGGAGAGCCTTAATAGTGCATGGATAAAATTTCACTCAATAAAATCCTTTGAAATCACTACCGATCGCCTCTCTTCCCTCCTTGATTGGGTTAAAGAGCAATCAGCTGCCTATCGCGGGGCACTTCTTAATACTATCCTAAAGAATGATACTTTTTATTTTAGCCAACTTGGAACTTTTCTTGAGCGGGCAGACAACACAGCTCGTATTTTGGATATTAAATATCATGTGCTTCTTCCAAGCTATGAAATGATCGGCTCAAGTGTCGATAATCTCCAATGGGCCTCTATACTGAGATCTGTATCTGCCCATCGAAGTTACCGTTGGGTTTATAAAGACAGCTACAGGCCATGGAAAATTGCTGATTTCCTCATCCTTAATTCCGAAATGCCCCGTTCGCTACTAGCCTGCTACAACGAAATTGATCAAGCCATACATGATTTAAGCAAAGCCTACAATGAACCTGATATCAAATTACAAACAGCCCTTGAGACAAAAAAACTTTTAGAAAACTCAAAAATAGAGAGCATCTTCCAAAGCGGACTTCATGAGTTTATTGGGAACTTCATTGCACGCAACAACAGACTTGGAAATGAAATTTCTGCCACATATTATTTTAATCATTAGACCTCTGGTATGCATCTAGAAATTAAACATACAACTTCTTATAAATATAAAACCTCTGCAAGCTACTCCATACAGTGTCTTCGCTTAACTCCTCCAAGTTTCGATGGACAGAAAGTTGTATCATGGAGAATTTCTGCTCCAGGGTTTGAAAAAGCTTCTTCGTATCGAGATGGATTTGGAAATTTAGTCCATGTCGTAACGCTGACACAAGATCATGACAGCGTTTCTGTTGAAGCCAAAGGTGTTGTAGAAACACAGGATAAATCTGGCATCATTCA
Organism: Hyphomicrobium sp.; assembly: GCA_046074825.1. Lineage (GTDB taxonomy): Bacteria > Pseudomonadota > Alphaproteobacteria > Rhizobiales > Hyphomicrobiaceae > JAGVSR01. The sequence continues at coordinate 16,265 of JBJTOZ010000079.1, read as the reverse complement.
AGGACTGCCTGATGCTTTCCCACTCCGAAATTTTCTTCGTTTTACTGAGAGCACAACTCCAGATAGTACAATCCGCGATCTAGCATTGCACTCTGAAGCAAATGACACACTCAATACCCTACATCATCTTATGGTAAATTTAAATAAAGCTCTCAAATACGAAATAGGAGCGACAGAGGTACACACGAACGCCGCTGAAGCACTATCTATGGGCAAGGGCGTCTGCCAAGATTACGCGCATATCTTTGTAGCAGCAGCCAGAATTCTTGATATTCCCGCCCGTTATGTAAATGGCTATTTCTTAATTTCAGAAGCCCAAGATCCCTCCTATGCGCACCACGGTTGGGCAGAAGCATGGGTCGAGGGACTTGGATGGGTAGGTTTTGATGCCACAAATTTAACATGTCCAACCGATCGATATGTTAGACTTGCCACAGGCCTTGATGCGCAAAGTGCTGCTCCAATTCGTGGAACCCGTAGGGGGGGAGAAAAGGAAGCACTTGACGTGACGGTTGAAGTCCAGCAGCAAAAGGGGCAACAGTAATACGCCAAACTTCAGGACACTAGGAAATCAATTTATATGACCTACGCTGTAGCACTTCGACTTGACCGCGGAATTGTTTTTGCTGCAGACACAAGAACAAATGCCGGAGTCGATCACGTCTCTCAATTCCGCAAACTCCATTATTGGCAAAAGCCTGGAGATAGGGTGCTTGTTTTACTGACAGCTGGCAACTTAGGGGTCAGCCAATCTGTCGTCAGCATTATAAATGAGCAGCTTGCTGAAAAAAATGATTCTGAGAATACTCTTATGAAAGCGTCATCCATGTATCGGGCTGCCCGTATTGTGGGGGATGCTGTCCGTGAAGTACGACGCGTGGATGGAGAAGCACTGGAAAACTCCAGAAGCGGCTTTGTTGCATCCTTTATCCTTGGCGGTCAAATTGGAACAGAACCGCCGCGTATTTTTCAAATTTATTCCGAGGGAAATTTTATAGAGGCCTCCGATGATACCCCCTTTCTTCAAATTGGAGAGCATAAATATGGCAAACCTATTCTTGATCGCGTGGCCCAATCCAATATGCGCCTTGGCGAAGCAGCAAAGCTCCTCCTTCTTTCTTTTGATTCTACCCTTCGCTCAAATCTCTCCGTTGGGCTTCCAATCGATATCCTGATTTATGAAAGAGACAGCCTCAATGTGGGAGGAAGCTACAGAATTGCTCAAGATCATGAATATTTCAAAAACCTTTCCTCTTCTTGGGCGTCGGCTTTAAGAGAAGCCTTTTCCAAAATAGAGGAATTTAAAATTTAACCCTCATCAAAGCTATACAATACAAAACTGATCTTGATCAGCCTCACAATACGTTCCTCTTATCCGATCGATCGAAGACAGAGAGTATAATGATCAGCAAAGAATATGACCCCGTCGCGGAACTTTGCACTCTAAGAGACTGGATCCGATACGGAACTTCCTGTTTCCGCTCCGCGGGACTGGTTTTTGGTCATGGAACTCAGAATGCAACAGATGAAGCAGCTTTTCTTCTTTTAAGCTCATTAGACCTTCCAATAGATCAACTGGACCCTTGGCTTGATTGCAAACTCACACACGAAGAACGCAAAAAAATTGCATCCCTTTTTGAAAAGCGCATCTCAACCCGCAAACCTGCCTCTTATTTGATTAATAAAGCCTATATTGGAGACAAGAAATTCTTTGTTGACGAACGTGTTATTGTTCCACGCTCCTATATTGGAGAGCTTCTCCGCGATGGCCTTCAAACCATCATTTCTAATCCAGATGCGATCTCTTCCGTTCTTGACCTGTGTACAGGTTCAGGTTGTCTTGCCATTCTGGCTGCACTCAACTTTACGAATTCTCATGTCGCTGCAGTTGATATTTCACCCGAAGCACTGCAGGTCGCTGATATTAATATTTCTGAATACGGGCTCAAAGATCGAATAATGCTTCTCCAATCCGACCTTTTCTCTGGTCTTAAACAGGACCGTTTTGATCTCATTCTTAGCAACCCCCCTTATGTGATGCAAAAGGCAATAGAAGCTTTCCCCCCTGAATATCAAGCCGAGCCCAGAATTGCGCACTTTGGGGGCAAAGATGGCCTAGACATTGTAAGACGCATTCTTAGGGAAGCTCCTCGCTATCTTAGTTCAGATGGTATCCTTGTTGTTGAAGTAGGAACAGGAAGAGATCTTTTAGAAAATGAGTATCCAAATTATCCCTTCTTTTGGCTCGATACAGAAATAAGCTCTGGTGAAGTATTCGTCTTAAGAGCAGAAGAAATTTCTGAGAAAGAATAAACAACGTACGACTCCAAAAAAGGACGCGTCAATGCATTGCTCTTTTCTTCGGATTTTCCTGATCACTATTTTTCTGCTGTCCCATTTCTCTTACGCGCATTCCAAAGAACAGAAGAGTGATCAGATTTTACTTCGATTTAGTCATGTTGCAGCTCCTCAATCACACAAAAATAAGGGAGCACTGAAATTTAAAGAACTGGCAGAAAAATATACAAAGGGACGCGTGCGCGTCGAGATTTATCCCAATTCACAACTCTATAAAGATAAAGAGGAGTTAGAGGCACTACAGCTTGGCGCCGTTGAAATGTTAGCCCCCTCTCTTTCTAAATTTGCTCCACTCGGAATTAAATCTTTTGAAATTTTCGATCTCCCCTTTCTTTTCAAAGATCTCAAAGATATTTCTAAAATTACAGAAGGACCCATCGGACAGGAGTTACTTCAGCAATTACAAGAGAAAGATATTGTTGGGCTCACCTATTGGAACAACGGTTTCAAGATTCTCTCTGCCAACAAACCACTCATTAAACCAGATGATATTCTCGGGCTGAAAATGCGTATTCAATCCTCGCGCGTTATCGAGGAACAAATACTGGAACTTGGTGCAATCCCCCAAGTCATGGCATTTTCCGAAGCCTACCAAGCACTTTCTTCTGGTGTTGTTGATGGAACAGAAAACACCTTATCTAATATGCAGAACCAAAAAATGTACGAGGTCCAGCGTTTCGCAACGCTAACCTTTCATGGTTTTCTCGGATACGCAGTGATAATAAATAAAAGGTTCTGGGTCTCTCTTCCTGATGAGATAAGGGAAAATTTACAAACCGCCTTAAAAGAAGCAACGCGTGTAGCTAATGAAGCTGCCGTCCAAGAAAATATGGAAGCTCTTTTAATAATGCAGAAAAAAGGGCCAACCCAGTTCCACACACCAACCATAGATGAAAAAAAAGCTTGGGAAGACGCTCTCAAAAATGTGAAAGAAAAGGTGTCCTATCGCATTAACGCGACGCTCATGGAACGTATCGAAAACACTTTAAAAAACCACAGTCCTTAATTTACGAAAGCCTCAAGAAAAAACATTAAAAAATGAGAGTAGCACTCAAAATCCTTAATCAGGTTGAAGAAATTCTTATTGCAAGTTTAATCGCCCTTGCAACGCTCATCATATTTCTTGCAGTTGTTCATCGCTATACCCTGTCTCATCTGGCAGCGCTTGTTCTTTGGGCACGTCAGACATCCTCCCCTTGGATTTCTGAAATACTTTATTCGACCTACCTCAATTTACTTTCTTTTCGTCTGACATGGGCCCAAGAGCTTTGTATTTTTCTTTTTATATGGATGGCTAAATTTGGGGCTGCCTATGGTGTACGAACGGGGATACATGTCGGTGTCGATATTGTAGTGAATATGCTCAAAGAGCCATGGAGACGACGAACTCTTTTTATTGGTCTTTTATGCGGAGCAGTTTTCACAGCCTTTGTTGGCGTAGTTTCTACTTATCTTGTCGCCCATCTTTTTCATTCTGGCCAACTTTCAGCTGTCCTTGAGATCCCCATGTGGTGGGTTTATCTCTGCCTCCCTCTTGGATCATTTCTCATGTGCTTTCGGTTCTTAGAAGTGGCTTATCATTTCTCGCTGACTGGAGAACTGCCAAAACACAATGAAGCAATAAACTTTGGTACGAATGGAAAATTGAGCGAGAGTGGCCGATGATTTCGCTCATAATTTTTTCACTTCTTCTTCTCCTCCTCATGACAGGAACACCTGTTTCTATTGCTCTCGGTCTTACTGTTATCGCCTCTTTTTATGCTTTTACGGATGTGCCTCTCGACACAATAGCCCTTAAACTTTTCACTGGTATGGAAAAGTTTGAGATCATGGCAGTTCCCTTCTTCATTCTTGCCGGCTGCTTTCTCACCCATGGAGGCGTGGCAAAACGGATGATACGATTTGCTGTTGGTATCACAGGAAACATTAGCGGGGGGCTGGGTTTAGCCTCTGTCATTGCGTGCGCTATCTTCGCTTCAATATCTGGGTCCTCTGCAGCAACCGTGATTGCAGTAGGATCAATTCTTATTCCCGCTATGACTGCGCAAGGCTACCCCCTTCAATTTAGCTCAGGTGTGATTGCCTCTTCTGGAACTCTAGGAATTCTTATTCCACCCTCTATTGTCATGGTTCTCTATTCTCTTGCGACAACCGGAATAACAGCTAAGGGGCCTTCAGGGGAAACGATCTCAGCTGCCTCTGTAGATGATCTCTTTGTGGCAGGGATTGTTCCTGGCCTTTTTTTAGCTTTTCTTCTTGCCCTCGTGACATGGGCAATAGCCCTCCAAAAAGGTTTGAAAAAAGAAGAAAAAATACAGTCAAAAGAAACATTGAAAAATTTCAAAGAATGCTTCTGGGGGCTAGCACTCATCATCGTCGTTTTAGGAGGAATTTATGGTGGGATTGTCACTCCAACGGAAGCAGCGGCCTTGAGCGCTGTCTACGCATTTGTCGTTTCCAAGTTCATTTATAAAGAGCTTCTTTGGAAAGACGTCCCTCAGGTTTTACTCTCCGCAGCAAATATGAGTTCAATGCTGCTTTACATTATTAGCAACGCAACACTCTTTTCTTTTCTCCTAACCTACGAGCACATTCCACAATCGATTGCGAGTTGGATTGTGGAGCAAGGGTTTGGTCAGATCTCATTCCTCTTAATTGTCAATATTTTACTTCTTGTGGCAGGAATGATTATGGAGCCTTCCTCCATCATACTCATTCTTGCTCCTATTCTTTTCCCTGTTGCTGCAAATTTAGGAATTGATCCCGTTCACTTTGGTATCATCCTGGTGGTGAATATGGAGATTGGCATGATTACTCCACCCGTTGGATTAAACCTCTATATGACGAGTGGTGTGACAAAACTTGGACTGACAGAAACAGCACAATCTGTGATGCCATGGCTGATGACCATGCTCCTCTTTTTAATTCTTGTCAGCTATTGGCCAGCTCTTTCCTTGACGCTCCCAAAGATGCTTGGGCTGTTGTGAAAAGCAACCATCCTGAGACTGGGCACCAAGCATAAAAGAATGAAATGAATGCTAGATCATGTAATGAGATAAATCTTCAGCCGAAGGCACAGAAGTGATGGGAAATTCCTGTCCCAATCTCACGAATAAATTCGAACGCCTGTTCCATGGGCTCTAGAATTTCTGTCTCTATGCGTCCGTAATCATCCATACCTTGCGGGAGGTAGGTGGCTTTTTCATCGAACGATTCAGACGACTTGGCAATATTGTGTCGCTTGGGAAAAGCCAGACGCATAACAGAAATAACTTCAGGGATTTCCAAAGAAAGCGCGCTTGAAAAGATCTGCGCATGACTAACATCGTTGCGCGTTGCGAATCTGGGTAATTGTGCTGCGAGAATAAACACACGCATGATCAGAGAAAGGCGAATGGCCTGAAGGAGGTCTAATTCAAGTCTGTTCTCATCTGGAATTTTTCCAGCATCAATTCCAATGTCCTCCAAGAGCGCATGCAAATCTATAGCATCTAAGCGGAGCTCATGTACAAGGCCGTTGATCGCACCTGCACGAGGATCCTCAAGAAGAGAACTTGAGAGTGTTTTAAAAGCCCCTGTTAAATGTGGCTCCTTTCCCCAAGAGGCACGCATAGCCCAAAAACCTGGATCAAAAACTATGGCATTGGCTCCCATTGCATTCAGACTAGATAATGTTTTTCCGCGGGCAACCATTTCCATCAGGGTTCTAAGGCGAGGGGAGGTCTTTGCAAGTTCAACAAAGCGATCATGCTCTGATCCTAGAGCCGCCCCCATACCCGCAACAACGTTCGCGATATAACCAAACTGCTGTAAGATAGCATTATTTGGAATGGCTCGCATCCTTGCAGGATCTCCACGATCAACAGAGGAAAGACCTTCCATTTGTCTCTTCACAGGGCGTGATCCTGTTTTAAAAAGAAGGTTTGAACCAAATGCTCCTAAAACTGCGCGATAACCAGGATGAGCAAAAAGATCTTGCTGATAGGCTCTTAATCGCAAAAGAAAATCGAGCGCTAAATTCGTATCGTCATAAAAAAGATCTTCCTTATAGTCAGGAACTTCACCATCCATGACAACACTCGACAAAGCACGAGTTGAGAGGGCACGGTTTGCAAAATAAAGATACCCATCCCCACCTTGCCAACTCGTTTCATGCTTGAGGGGTATGTTTGCTTTTGCAAAGCGCAATCGAGCATTATGAGAAAAAACATACCTTAATCGTTTGGACATAGAACCAGGATGTGTTCCACGCCCCATTGATTCACCATGAGTAGAAAATATAAGAAGCTCAATCCCTTTGAGATGAGCAGCCTCAAGAGTTTCAGCTAAGCCCTGATGCAACCTCTCGATCGACAAGGTTGCCGCAATCTGACCAATAAAACGACCAGCATCGGAAAATCCAGTCTGAATGCAAAGCCTCTGACGACCCTCTACATATTCGCGATAGGCTTTTTCTTCAAGAAGCCGCTCGATCATACGAGCCCCTGTCTCTAGGGCTGCAGGGGTTTCAAAGAGGGGGGAAATATCGACTAATTTCAAAACACCAAATAATTTTGCAAAGAACAAAGCTATGAGAATAGTGGCTGGACTTTCACATTCCGCAATAAGATAGCGAATAGGAGTATCTCGATCGATATGTTTATGTATTTGAGCAATGAGAACAAACTGTCGAATGGCGGTTGCGGTTTCTTGATCCAAACTCTCAAAATTGACACTCTCTGTCCCCGCTGTATGGATCATTTCAACAATCCGTACGAGAGCCTGTCGTTCCGATAAATCTCGAGTCCAAGGCTCATGAACAAACGCCCTAAATGCATTATTGAGCTGCACGGCATTCACACGAACATGAATATGAGAAGTTCCAAGACCAGTTTGATCAAAGAGGCTTGCAAGGGCTGCAATATCTCTTTTGGATTGCTGTTGTGGCACGACATCAATGAGTTGATGTAGAAGATGAACTACAGGTTCGGTTGAGACCAGATTGTAGGGATCAGGATTTGAGATAATATTAGCTGCTTCCGCTAAGGGTTTATTTCCTGATACAGATTCTTTTAATATTTCATATTGTTTTTCAACTGCAGCAATAGCCAAATCAAGCTTGCCAGTAATTTGACGGGCAATTCTTTGCAGGTCAGGACCATCCCCTGCTCTATGTTTAAGAGCGAGAAAGCGTGTCCTGATATCTAGAAGCGCCATACGCTTCTCGAGAAGTTTTAATAAGAAGGAATGTGTCCATTTAATATCGGTCCTACCATCCAGATCATAGCCTACCCATGAGGCAACTGTCACAAGCTTAGGCAAGAACTTGTAAGCACTCTCTCCAAACTTAGAGGCTGCAACACTAAAAAAAGTATTTAAAAGATCTTCTTGTGCGTTACGAAGATTCTGGATCGCAAATTGAACAGCCTCATGCTCATATTCCAATGTGATGTTGGGATCAGGTCGGTGAGGAAGACCTATTTCAGGATTGGGGGTTTTATCTTCACCCGTTGCAATAGAAACCAAACGACGAGATAAATCGTTTGAAAGTCCAAAGGTTGGATGAGCCGTAAAAACAATGCCGTTGCGTGCCCTTGACCATCTCTGCTTAAAGAGCTCGAAAGCTTTGGTTTGATCTGGATTGCCACTTGCTGTCTTTGAAATATACTCTGAAAATTCTTTAAGCGTTGCCTGCGTATCTGTGAACCCTATCTGCTCTCTGAGCTTATGCGCTCTGCGTACAAAAGCTCGGTCCATAAGTCGTCCAGCAAGCTGCTTTAAATCATCAAATTTTATAGTCCTAGCTTCCAGTTGACGAGAGAGCCAAAAAGCGACATTCACAATCGGATTTAGAGAAGGTTGATCAGGTATTTGCGCACGCAGCGACTTCAGCTCGTCGCGCAGCTTAAATTCATCAAGAAAACCGGCTTTTGAACTACCTTGGTTTGCCACCTTGGTATACTCCCTAGCTCGCACCTCTTACTATAAAGAGGTGCGTAACATATTGCTCATCTTTACTTTTGAAAATCGAACGGAACCAAAATTCTTTTTTGCTCAATTTTCAAGCCCATAAAAACAAAGAAGGAGCCTTGTTCTTTTTTAGTTTAAGCTGCCTTGCGAGAGGAGAGGACCTTAGCGATTGTCGATCCCATTTCCGAAGGAGTGGGTGCGATCGTCACTCCGCAGCTCTTGAGAATTTCAACTTTCTCCGCAGCAGATTCCCCAAACGCAGAAACGATAGCCCCTGCGTGCCCCATGCGACGGCCTTTTGGAGCAGACAACCCTGCAATGTAGGCAACCACCGGTTTTTTCATATGTTGTTTGGCCCACATGCCAGCCTCTGCCTCCTGAGGACCTCCGATTTCACCAATCATGAGCACAGCATCCGTTTCAGGATCTTTTTCGAAATGCTCAAAAATATCACGATGCGAGGAACCATTAATGGGATCACCGCCAATACCAACCGAAGTAGAAATTCCAATACCTAAGGATTTGAGCTGTTCAGCAGCTTCATATCCAAGTGTCCCTGAGCGACCTACAATGCCGATACGGCCTTGCATATAAATATGCCCAGGCATAATTCCAAGCATCGCTTTACCAGGTGATATTGTGCCTGCACAATTGGGCCCTGTCAGAACCATGCGCTGTTCTTTTTTGTAGCGTCGCATGTAGCGTTTGACGCGGATCATGTCCTGCGCTGGGATCCCATCCGTTATGCAGACACAGTACTTAATTCCTGCATCTGCTGCTTCCATGATCGCATCTGCCGCAAAAGGGGGAGGAACGAAAACGATCGATGCTTCTGCACCTGTTTCCTGAACTGCCCCTTTAACAGTATTGAATACTGGTCGTCCAAGATGTGTGGCTCCTCCCTTTCCTGGGGTCACGCCTCCCACAACATTAGAACCGTAATCAATCATTTCTTGCGCATGAAATGTTCCGATACGCCCTGTAAAACCTTGAATGAGAATGGGAGTATTCTCGTTAATAAAAATAGACATGTAAATTTCTCCTTCGCAACTCAGGATGCAGATTTGGCAGCGGCAACAGCTTTTTTTGCAGCATCGGCAAGTGTCTCTGCCCCAATAACACGTAAGCCACTATTTTCAATAATGCGGCGCCCCTCTTCGACGTTCGTGCCCGCCAGACGAACGACAATGGGCATTTTAATCTCTAACTCTTTCACGGCATCAACCACACCTTTGGCAACCCAGTCGCAGCGGTTAATCCCTGCAAACACATTGACTAAGATGGCTCTGACATTTTTATCCCGCAGAACGGCTTTGAACGACTTTGTGACTCGCTCAGGGCTTGCTCCGCCACCTATATCTAAAAAGTTGGCAGGCTCTCCTCCTGCGAGTTTAATCATATCCAAGGTCGCCATCGCTAGGCCCGCACCATTCACGATACAGCCAATATCTCCTTCAAGACCAACGTAAGACAGGCCACGATCAGACGCATAGGTTTCTCGAGGATCTTCCTGACTTTTATCGCGAAGCTCTGCAATCTGCGGTCGACGGAACAAGGCGTTCTCGTCAAAGCTCATTTTGGCATCAAGAGCGATAATGTTCCTTTGTTTTGTAATAACGAGCGGATTAATCTCAACCATGGTCGCATCAAGATCGCGAAACGCCCGATAACACCCAAGTATTGTCCTCTCCATTTTGGCAATAAGTTCTGGCTCTATCCCAAGGCCAAAAGAGACCTCTCGCGCTTGAAATCCTTGCATTCCAACTGCAGGGTCTACTTGAACCTTGATTAAAGTATCAGGACGGCTGTGAGAAATTTCTTCGATATCCATTCCACCTGCAGCAGAGGCAACGACGACAATTCTTTCCGCAGCACGATCCATAACAAAAGAAAGATAAATCTCTTTATCAATATCTGTCGCTTCTTCGATATAAAGCCTGGAAACTAATTTTCCAGAGGCGCCAGTTTGAATAGTGACAAGACGTTTTCCAAGTAGGGATTCGGCTGCTTCCTCTATCTCATTATCACTTCTGCAGAGCTTTATTCCTCCTGCTTTTCCTCTAGCGCCAGAATGTATCTGCGCTTTCACCGCCCATTTGGCGCCACCAATCTCATTTGCGCGATAAACAGCCTGTTCAGGACTATAGGCAAGACCGCCTCTTGGAACAGAAACTCCAAATTTGGAAAGTAGTTCTTTTGCTTGGTACTCATGAATGTCCATGACGGACTCCTTTTAAGGATTTAGTTTATAATTTTTGACTTTCAATATCACCGACCTGATTGTGCAATTTTCTCAGCCACAACGATAATATTTTTCGCCATTTTTTCAGAGGCAGCGTCAATCATTTTACCATCGAGAGAGGCTGCACCCTTCCCTTGAGCTTCTGCTTCTTTAAGAGCAACCAAGATACGTTTCGCGCGTTCAATCTCAGCTTGGGTAGGGGAAAAGACAGCATTTGCTAATTCAATTTGCGAAGGATGAATAGCCCACTTTCCTTCGATGCCTAGGGCCGCAGCGCGCTTTGCTCCCGCTGTGTAACCAGCCGGATCTGAAAAATCTCCAAAGGGACCATCAATGGGGCGCAGACCATAAGCGCGACAAGCGACAGTCATCCTCGATAAAGCGAAATGCCATTGGTCGCCAGGGTAGTCAGGATTAAGACCTCCAATAACGACAGTACGTGCTTTATTAAAAGCTGCATAATCGGCAACACCAAAATGCATGGCCTCGCAGCGATTGTTGGCAGAGGCAATAGCTTCGACGTTTGCCATTCCTAAAGGTGTTTCGATGAGAGCCTCAGTTCCAACTTTATTTGTAAAGCTTTTTGCAACTTCAATTTGGCTCATAACGCATTCAATTGCGTAAATATCAGCGGGAACACCTACTTTTGGAATAAGAATAGTATCAAGTTTAGACCCAGCCTGCTCCATAATATCAACGACATCACGATAGCAGTAATGCGTATCAAGCCCGTTGATGCGCACTGAAACAGTTTTACCTTTTCCTCTCCAATCAAGATCATTAAGAGCCTGGATAATATTTTTTCGTGCCTGTTCCTTGTCGGGCGGCGCCACCGCATCTTCACAATCTAAAAAAACATAATCAGCAGCACTTGTCAGTGCTTTATCAATCATCGTGGGATTAGATCCAGGAACGGCGAGCTCCGAACGTTGCAGGCGCTGTTTTTTGAGTGGATAGAGAGTAAAACTCATTTTTATGGTCCTTTTAGAGGCTTGAAGTCCGTTAGTTAGCGGAGTGCTCAAAACCCCTGCTCAGCGCTTGTATGCACCAAGGCAGGGGGAAAAGCGCAGAAACATCTTATGTCTGTGATAAGATGCTTCCTCTGGTTTAAGCGGCCTTAGCTTTGGGGTTTACAGCCTCAGTTGCTGATTTTGTCGCTGTTTTATTAAAGTATTCAGCAGCAGCCCCTGTGCCAGATCCAAATTTGACGGGAACTCCGCAATCCTTGAGGGCCATTTCAACGGCAAATAAAACACCGCCAATCATAAACTCATCGAGAGCTCCAAGATGGCCGATGCGGAAAACTTTTCCAGCAACTTTATTTAAGCCAACACCAAGTGACGTATTGTAACGATAGTATGCCGTCTTCACAACGTTCGCACTATCAATTTTCTCAGGAGCAAGAATTGCAGAAACAGTGTCGGAGTGCCACTTAGGCTCCTTAGCGCAAAGCTTCAAACCCCAAGCTGCAACCGCAGCACGAACACCCATTGCAAGACGATGATGACGAGCAAACACATTCTCAAGGCCTTCTGCAAAAATGAGATCTAGAGAACATCGCAAACCTTGAAGAAGTTGAGTAGCAGGTGTGTAAGGGAAGTAGCCTAGATCATTTGTACGAATATGATCTTCCCAAGCAAGGAAACAACGATTCATACGCCCAACCTGCTTGTTGGCCTCAAGAGCTTTCTGGCTGACAGCCAAAATTCCAAGTCCAGTTGGAAGCATAAATCCTTTTTGAGATCCAGAAACGCAACAATCCACACCCCATTCGCCCATGCGCATATCCAATGAACCAACAGAGGACACTCCGTCGACCATCAAAAGAGCGGGATGTTTGGCGCTATCAAGAACTTTGCGGACACCAGCAATATCGCTTGTTACGCCAGTTGCTGTTTCGTTGTGTGTCGCAAAGACAGCTTTAATTTCGTGGCTCTTATCTTTTGACAAGATGTCCGCATATTTTTCAAGAGGAACTCCCGTGCCCCACTCTTCATCACAAAGTTCGACCTTTAGCCCAAGACGTTCTGCCATATCGACCCAAAGAAGCGAGAACTGACCAAAGCGGCTCATCAAAACTTTATCGCCTGCTTTCAAAGTGTTTTGAATGGCAGACTCCCAAGCACCAGTTCCTGATGAGGGGAATACGAATACACGCCCATCTTTCATTTTAAAAACTTTTTTGAGATCGTCAAAAATAGGCAATGTAAATTTTGGAAACTCAGGAGATCGCATGTCAATCATTGGAACATTCATAGCCATGCGTACGGCATCAGGAATATTAGTGGGACCTGGGATAAAAAGATGCGGCGTAACGGACATTATTGGTTTCCTCCACTTGGTGTTTTAGAGTACACTCCCTATCCGTTGTCTCCACTTTAGGGAAAGTATAGGAGCAAGCGTCTCTGTTTTTCGTTTTGACGAACCTCTGGTAGAGGAAGAAACTTCCTTCCCTGAATACTCAAAGGTTTGCGTCCTCTACAATTCACTATTGCGCAGAGAGAAACAATACCCGTTCGCTACTATTTTTTTTATGACGGATCAAAGAAGGCCAAACGTTAAGACAAAACCACTCTCCAGGGTAGCATTCCTCCCACCCATTTTTAGAGAGTTAAGAAGAGACAATACGTGAGGACTTTGTCATATACAGTGCAACGGCTGATGCGCGATTATTAACGCCAAGTTTATCATAAAGATTTTTTAGGTGATACTTCACCGTATTCCGCGATATTCCGATGCGCGCTGCTATTTGAAGATTGGACCAACCATTCGCAAGCGCAGCAAGCAATTCGCGCTCGCGAGAAGTTAAAAGTTCAAGAGGATCCTGAGAAAGGGATTCAAAATCGACGTAAGGAAAACAAAGACGACCTCGTGCGACCGCCCATAACGTGTCAAGAATAAGAGAAGGTTCATCGCTTTTTGAGATAAAACCCCAGCCCCCTAGTTTGATCGTTTGGCGGAGCACGTCTGAAACGGCTTCTCCAGTATAAATAACGACCCGCGTTTTAATCTGTCGACGCTTTAGAACATCTAAAACATCTCCTCCAGTCATATCAGGCAGGACCCAACCGATAAGACCAACATCAGCAGCGCGGTCCATGCAGGCAGAAATGAATGCGCCTCCCGTTGCAAGACATGTGACATGGGAAAACCGGCCATCTGTGGAAATGAGCTCAGAAAGACCCGTGCGAACAACAGGATTTTTATCTGCGATGAGAATGCTTGGTTTCTGATCTTGTTGCAATAAAGAGTGAGAGGAGGATACGGCCGTCATAGCAGTCTTACTCCTCGCCTTTTTCTTTTATAACCTTCACCTTTCATGCGGCATGTCATAACAAGATTTGTTGGTTAATAATATCCCAACCAACAAGGCTTTGGGGTGGGACTTTTGATGCACTAAAAATGCTTGGAAACAAATTTGAAATAAAAAAAGCACTCTTCTTAATATATTGGTTATTTATATTGCCCTTTTAAAATTCTCTGAAGGCTTAAATTTCGATCGCACTCTCCCTTCCCCACTCTAGCCAAAAAATCATAACAGACAGTATTGAATGGAAGAAAAAAACTAAAAAGGCCTATTCAAAGAGCTTTTAGCGCTTTTTGGCCTTTTGGGTCCTGATTTCCCGATCGTACACAATCTCTCCTCCAGGAACTCTAATGTCCCGAACAAGTTCTAGAAGATGGCGCCGTGGAGGTTCACTTACAAGAGAAACCAAAAGAGCTGCGATCAACGAACTAGGAAGACCAAAACCTGCAGCAAGTGCACTATCAAGCATTGTATAGGATTCTTCAGCACCCAAAATTCCAACTAGGGTAACAAAATATCCCGTCACCATGCCAGCCATAGCCCCTAAAGCATTAATCCGCTTCCACCAAATGGACAAAACAAGTATTGAGAAAAAAGCCGAGCCGCATAATGAGAGGGCCCACAACACAAGTCTAAAAGGATCCACTGCAATAAATTCTGCCGCCAAAATTCCTATACAAACAAGCAAACCAACACACGCTCTGGAAACATGCAATCTGCGAGCGCTATGAGACAACTCCCACTTCGATCCGAAAAGAATATCTTCGGACAGAATGTGTCCCAAAGCTGTCGCTGCGGCGCTTGCCGTAACAAGACCGGCTGCAAGCACTCCCACGAGTGAAAGATTGAAAATTGTTGAGGGAAGATGAGCTGCGAGAGGAAGACTGTAAAAAACACCATCTCTGGCGAAATTAAAACTTGAAACAGAAAAATTTGTCCCCGTTGTGCTCACGCTTGCAAATTCATATTGCACGGCCTTTTGAAGCCAATCCGGAATAACAGAAGCACCCTTTATAGAAATCAAATCCATGATGTAGTCACGAAAAAATACAGCAATGGAAGAAGAAGTTAGAATTAAGATCCCAAAAATAAAAGTTGCCCAGCCCAATGTTTTACGCGCCTCAAAAACACTTGGGGTTGTGGCAAGTCGCGGAAGAAGCCAAGGAGCAGAAGCAATACCCGCAACAACGGAAAGTGTACCGAGAACATAGGAGAGAGAACCAACAGCACCGAAGGGGCTCGCAAACCGCTTGAGTATAGGTTGAAGTTCAGGTCCTGGAATATCAAAAGCTAAAAGAGGAGGAAGAATAATTGGCAAACCTTGTATGGCTTCATTCCGACCAATAGCCCGCAAAATAGGCCCATGTGTCAATTGGGAAAGAGGGAGATTTGTCAAAAGCACTGAAACAATTGCTGCAGGAACAATGGCAGCAACCAAAACAGCAAGGCCTTGAGCGATACTCGTCCAAGTCAATGAGCGCATGCCGCCTGGTAGTAAGGTCGCAAAAAATATGACCAGAAGCAAAAAAAGAACTTGCCCTTTACTCCAATTGGAAAGCTTCTGAGCAGCAGTAGTTGCCAATTGAATTTCGGCACATAACACGAGAAGAATAGGAATGAAGATGAGAAATGCTGAGAGGTATCTGAGATTTTTACTATCGAACCTACGACCGAGGTAACTTGGGATCGTGAATGCGCCGAACTTTCTCAAAAAGGGCGCAAGCAAAACAGCCATCATCACAAAACCAGAAAGCACGCCTATTCCGTAAAAAAGAGCATCAAAACCGATTAGAAAAAGAAGACCAGTGAAGGTCACAAGGCCTGTTGCGCCAAATGCAGTGATTGCCAGGGCAAGACCATTAAAAAAAGAGGGAATCCTCCGTCCTGCTGTGAAAAAATCGAGAACATCATTCGTGTAAGTCGAAATCCCAATTACGATATAAAAAAATATCGGCACGAAAAGGATCCCTAATCCTAGTAATCCTGCATCAACACCTAATTGCTCAAGGATTAGACCTAAAACGCCAACTGCAATAAATGCGCTTAGAAAAATACTATAGTAGGCGCCTAATCGGGGGTTGATGGTGCGTACAGAAGCAACCAATGGGCTCTCCACTTCTTCCTTAACTCAAATTTCAATTGTCTTCGTGCGCCCCGTGCCAATGATCGATGTCATCCTGTTGGCGCACAAAAGTTGCAACGGTCAAAACTGCGATGAGAACAAGCCCATGTGCAGAGAGAAAATAACCCAGCGGAAAACCAAGAAATTTATTGGAATTCAGAAGACCCGCATAAAGAGGAAGGATTATGATCACAGCCACAAAAGGAATGAGGCTCGCAAGCATTTGCCATTTTGTATCGCGCCAGTACGGTTTGCGCTCCTTGCGTTCAATCATCCGATTACTCCAT
>JBJTOZ010000078.1:0-9491 GCA_046074825.1 Hyphomicrobium sp. | reverse complement strand
TGATCGTTTCGTGGCCCAAAGTAGAAAACGGGTTTGGCTTTCCAGCGCGCGCTATTGCTATACTACCTTAACATCGAATGATATTTTTATCCAAATGATTTAATTGACTGAATATTTCGCTAACGAAACAATGGATTCAGTTTCATTTAAGGGCGCGCCTTATTATCTTAAAAGTTTTTCAAAATATTATGTTCTTAAAATTCTGGTGCAATATTAATAATTCAAGGAAATAATTATAAGCTTCGAAAGCTACTTTCAGTTTTACAAATTAAAATAATCTAAGAGGGAAAAATGACTAAATATCTCCTTTCTGTCTTCCTACTGATGCTTTGTAGCAATTCTGGAATATCCCAAGGGTTGGATACGTACCAAGAAGAACGGGTATTAAAGGGATCTGAAGAAAATTCAAAACTAAGACCTGATAATCCTTCAGGATTAGATAAAAATCAGGAGCGACGTGTTCAATCTGATAAATATAATCCAATTACTGGGTCTAAGCCGTCAGGTGGAGGTTTAGACGACGCTGAAATGGAGCAGAGAGGCTTGGAAAGCAAATAATCTTTGAATTGAGAATACTATAAATAAAAAACTAAAGAGCGTGCTGCACCCTTATTCTATTGCATAAAAAAATGACAATATATTCCGCTTTATTTTTCTTAGCTGTTGCCGGACTCGGATTTTTTCTCGCTATGTCTCAATTTTGCATGGTGAGAGCTGTTCTTTCTCTTAAAGAAGGCCACCTTTCTCCCATTCGGTGCTTACTCGCAATTAGCCTTTCAATAGGTCTGATTGTTTATTTCATGAATGTCTTCTCAGAACACCCCATTTATAATTTTAGATCTGTGACCCCCAAAATTGCAATCAGTGGTTTTTTGTTTGGAGTAGCTGCGCGTTTCAATCAGGGATGCTATATTGGTTCAATGAATTATTTAGGTCGAGGACACCTTGGAAGAATTATGTGTGTGCTCGGGTGGATTGTTGGTTTTATTCTAGTTGATGGAAGTTCAGACAAAACTTCAGAATACACAAAACTATATACTATAATAACCCTTTTGGGCCTCGCTGTGCTACTACTTGTTGCTGAAATTTGGTCCTTAACTAAAAAACAGATTTTTATTCCAAATGATGACCTACCAGAACTGAAAGGCTTTAAGGCAGGAAGCTTAATGCTTTGTATAGGTCTCATTATTGGTGGTTTGATTTATTTTAAATTCCCTTACCACCCTTCTACTATGAGCCTTAATGTGAGCGCGTGGCTTAAGGGATCAGATTTTAATTATTTATCATTAAGCGCTCTAATGATGCCCCTAGGGATGATGATATTCCACAAAAGGAGAGGGCAATTTGAAATTCTCTATTTGAAGCAAAAGGACTTTAAACACCTTCTGTGGGGGATATTGATGGCAATGACTACGACTTGGGGGGCTGGCGGAAACGATGGCTATCTCTTTGAATACCTTCCGAAAGGATCATTACATGCAGTTATGGGTTTGCTCGGAATGAGTGGGGGAATCTTAATAAGCGATACCTTATATAATTTTATGAAAGCACGAAGAAAAAAATCGCGATAACGATTCTATTAAAGTATTCCTCATATTTAATTGGACAATACTTAGATATCCAAACTCTTAATGATAAATTGCAGCTCTACTTTACTTCAAAAACATAATCAAACATATCATATTTATACTTTTGCTCTGTGGACATCCATATCCATGCCTCATTTAAGACAAGAGACTTTCTTCGATTATAAAAATACTTAAGGTCGTTGCTTTATTCTATAGGAATGTTTTTCAGTAGGGTTCGGTGAGGGTTATATGTCAAAATTCAAATGTTTCTTTGGTCCTCTTCTCGAGTTTTTGATTTTTATCGCACCCACAGTTGTGATGGCTGGAGAATTCAAAAATTTATGCGCTAATGCTCTTGCAGAAGGCCGTGTCTTTCAAACAAACTGTTCCATTAAAGAAACCATCAAAGGACGAGTTTTTTGTTTTGGAAACGAGGAAAATCGTCAAGCCTTTATGAAAGATCCTGATGCAAACTTAGACAAAGCAACAGATACCTATCTAGCACTCAACAAAGAAAAATAAAATAAAATCATAAAAATAGTTAGGATCTTCGCCTGTTGCTTCTTACAGCTTAGGCTGATTAGTTCTTAGAAAAATGACTCTTTAAATTTTCAGAGACAACAAAATTTAAAAAAAATCTCAAAATTTTTATGGATTCTGATTTGTGCACACAGTTGCGGATTATATCATAAGATACCTCGCTGCTTGTGGCGTACGTCACATCTTTGGCTATCCTGGAAGCCCCCTTATCCCTCTATTGAGTGCATTACAAAGACAAGAGCAAGTGCAGTGGATCTTGATGCGCCATGAGAACGCTGCAGCGCTTGCAGCCTCTGCACAAGCAAAATTAACCGGTTGTCTTGCCGTATGCTTCTCAACCTCTGGGCCTGGTGCACTTCAAGCAGTATGTGGTACTGTAGAGGCGCATCTTGATCGAGCTCCTTTACTTGCCTTCACAGGCACAGTTGCACGCAGTCAGCAAGGGCACACGGATTTTCAGGATGTTGACCAAACAAGTTTATATAATTCTATACTTACACATAGTGTAAGTTGTGCTTCTTCTGAGCAACTCCCTTCTGTATTGAGAAATCTCATTTCAACAGCTGTTAAGAACAAAACTGCAGTTCACATAGCCCTTCCAATTGATATCCTTGAAGAGGAGATTTCTGCAGACGATGAACTTTACAACGTTCCCACTTTTCATAATGTCCATTCCAAAAATAGTGGTGCATTTGATCAACAAGTTTTAGAACGTGCAGCTCAACTGATATCCACACAAAATCCAATAATTGTGGTAGGGCGCCATGCAAGAAACGCAGGTTCAGAAATTGAAAAATTATCTTCTAAATTATCCTGCCCAATGGTGTCCACTTTGGATGGGAAAGGTGTGGTTGATGAAAGTCATCCCAACTATCTTGGAGTATTAGGTATTTTTGGTCATCCAGCTGTGGCCGCAACAAGAAGAATTATTGAAACTTGTGACACAGTTATATCATTCGGGACAGACAATTTAAAAGCCTTTTTAACAGATCATCGCAGTATACAGCGAAGAAAACTTATTCAGTGTGTAGAAGATTTTAGTTTGATCAATCAGGATTTCACTACAGAACTTACCCTACTCGGAGACCTAAAGTCTCTAGCAATAACGCTTTCAGAAAAGGTAGAACAGCGTCCTACATCACACCTTATCGAGAAGTTATCTCGCGAACGACTGGATACCATGGAGGATATTTTAAATCGATTAGCAGAGCACGAGGATGCGAACTTTGTGAATCCTCTCGATTTTCTTTTGCTACTCAATGTCTTTTTGGATGAAAGGCACATTCTTTCGGTAGACACAGGTTCGCATACTTTGTGGACAGCGCTTTTTTTAAGGCTAAAGAAATATCAGCCATTTCTTGTAAGCAAAAGTCTTGGAACCATGGGCTTTTGTCTACCCGCTCTGATAGCTGCACAAATTACAAAACCTCATTCAAGAGCAGTTGGAATTTGTGGCGACGGAGGATTTTCAATGGTGGGAATGGAATTGGCAACTGCAGTTCAATATAATCTGCCATTAGTACTTTTTATTATTAATAATGGTATACTCCAAAACATTTTAGCACAGCAAAAGATACCTTTTGGATGCCATATAAAGAATCCAGATTTTTCTGCTTTTGCAATGTCGTTTGGTGCAGAAACTGCAGTCATAGACGGCGCTGCAGATATGGAAGGGATACTCTCGTATGCCCTAACAAAAGCTAAGCGGCCTATGATTGTGGATGTCAAATGCTCACCCTCCTTAATAATGCCTTTGAACAAATGGGAAAGCGGTGAACTTACGGTTTCAGGACTAAAGAAAAAATCAAACAGTAAAAATATTCAAACTGGAGATCCTTTTTTTGCTGCTGAAAAGTGAATTTTCCCACTATAGACTTTTAAAAATTGTCTCTAATAAAATTTAGAAATCGTAACCTTAGCACGAAGCTAATATAAAGCTTCTTAATTAAAGGAAGCTTCTTTATGAAAAAGACTGAGTTTTTTTGGAAATTGGAAAATAAAAAAATGAATTTTAAAATGAGAAAATATCTTAAGCTATCCTTTATTATGATGAGTGTAATAGACTTGTCCTCTACAGTAGTTATTGCCGATGATACCGAGTTTGATAATTTATGCGCGTATGGATTAACTGGAGGTCAGACCGTAAAAACTTCTTGTGTTATAAATGAAACAATAAACAAGAAAACATATTGCTTTGGGACACAGGAAGCTAAAACTGAATTTTTGAAAGATTCTTCTAATAACATACAAAAAGCCTCTGAGAATTTTTTGCAAATAAAAGCTCAACTAGATGATGATTTAGATAATTACACACCGCTCACTGGCAGCGTCACGAAAAACAATGACGGCGCCGAACATCAGCTACAAAGACGCATCGACAGAAATGTCGTTACGCCAGGGGGAAGAGATGAAAAAGAACTAGAGTGGGAGCAAAGACGCGATTTTTAAAAACAACTTTTCTTTAATTGCTTTTATACCTCTTAGAAAATGCAAATCGTAAGTGTAACATACACTCGCTAATCTCAAAATAAACCACCCTAAAATTCTTACGTATTTAAATTCTTTAGTGCGTAGGATTTAAAAGAATTCTCATATTTGAAGGATATCTTTCTTTAATTTTCATTCAGCACAGAATTAATTAGCAACTTAATGAAATCAGATCTCCAAATAATGAGCTATTAATATGAATAAAACCACCCAACAAACAGCTCTGCAGGCTCTTCAAAGTTTCGTTCATTCTTGGGAGAGCCGAGATATTGAGGCTCTAATAAATCATTTGTCACAAACAAAACAAACAGTAATGTTTGGATCTGGAGTTGACGAGAAGCTCATAGGAAAAGAGGAAATCAAAAAACAGATATTAAGAGACTGGCAACAGTCCGATAGCGCTTCACTTGTATTGTTATGGAATTTATTAGAGTCATCTGGGTCGGTTTCCTGGATTTCATCAGATGTAGGGATTACAGCCTTGATAAATGACAAAACCTTGAAGCTTAATGGACGTCTCACAACAGTTTGGGAAAATGAAGATGATGCATGGCGTCTGGTTCAGTGGCATTTATCTACTCCAGAAGTACATCAGCGAGTGGGACAATCATGGCCAAATCAATAAATTAATATCTTAGAACTAAGCTCTCGTCCTATCTCAATAGATAGTTCAAACTGCCAACATATAAAAATATGAAGATAGAATATTACGTACCGCGGTCAGCTTCCTCTCCAAAAGGGAATGTCATGTTGGATCCATCATAGGTGAGAGTTAAATATTTACTTCCTCTCATATGAAAATTTATATACAAACTTTTTACAAACTCAAAAGAATTAAGACCTGACTTAGAATAAGACAAGGGATTATGCTTATCTCAAAAATAGATAATATATATATTTATTTATTCAAAGATAATTTGAATTTCGAACTCAATCTCTCAATTTGATTAACTATAGGGACTTATTAAATGTTTAAGCTTGAGGGAGCACTAACAAATTCTATCAATTACATTTTAAAACTTCCAGAATATCCATGGAAAGTTTTAGTTATTTTTGGGATTTGTTATTTTTTTGAAATAATAATTTTCTAAACAGTCACAAAACTTGCCGTTGATGAGAGATTACGTTCCTTCAAAGCAATTTCGCCAGGGATACTACCACCCTTAGGGTTTATCTTTGGATTATTGCTTGTTTTCACAGCAAGCCACATTTGGACGAATTATGACAATGCGAAACGGACACTGTATCATGAGGCAGGGGCTTTACGAAGTATACTTATACTCGGAAGAACTTTGCCTCCTGAACAAGAAAAAAATATTCGTAATTTAGTTGACAAACATATTCAGCAAACAATCAACATAGATTGGCCGCAGCTGATTAAAGGACAAGCATACGGAACACAATCTCCAGATCTCGTTGAGGCGTTTGATTATACTTTTTCACTGAAACCGCAAGATGAGACACATCTATCAGTTCAAAAAAGAGTGTTAGACAAATGGGACGTAGTTCGAGATGCTCGTCGCGAGCGCATATTCATAAGTCGTAGGGTTATCCACCCGACAAAAATTGGTGGCCTTTTCTTGATTGTGCTTTGCTTTTTTACAGCGGTCGCCTTTGTTCACTGCGATAATAAGAAAACCTGCGCCTTAGCATTATTAATTTTTTCAACAACAATAGGAATGTCTTTGTTCCTTCTTGCAGCCTACGCCATACCCTTTTCAGGAAATCATGCTGTAGCCTCTCAAGAAATTCTTATGGTCATTCCATCGAGTATTCCCTGCCGTTGCGAAATATAATATGTGA
Organism: Hyphomicrobium sp.; assembly: GCA_046074825.1. Classification (GTDB taxonomy): domain Bacteria; phylum Pseudomonadota; class Alphaproteobacteria; order Rhizobiales; family Hyphomicrobiaceae; genus JAGVSR01. Next base: position 3,093 of record JBJTOZ010000078.1, on the reverse strand, counting down.
AAAAAATTATAACTTTATGCCCTTCGTTTGCCAATTTGAATGTCAGATCATTTTATGCGCTTATTAATTTCTTACTTTTAGTTCTAAAAAATATCTAAAGTAAATACTTCTCATAAAAGATTTAAAGGGCGAGGAGTGTTGAAGTTTGGAAATCCTGTCCCTAGAGGACCAATCCTGCACGCGCCTCTGAGATACTGGAATAAATACTGCACCATTCAGACAATCCGCTTATATCGAAAATCTCACGAATATTCGGTTTGATTTGAGACATGACAAGACGCTTATTGGATTGCCTTGCCTTTCTTGCTGCAACCAAGAAAGCCCGAAGTCCTGTCGAATTTGTGTATTCCAGGTCTTTTAAATCTATAATGAGATTATAGGAATGGGAATCCATTATTTTCATCAGAGATTCTTCAAAGTGATGTGCCGTGGCATTATCAATTCTCCCAACGACACTTACGACTGGAAATGAACCTATTGTCGAAAGTTTAAGATCTAACATTTTTTCCTCTAACTTTAATTCAATTTAAAGTTTTATATCTTCAATACGAATACGATCAGCCTCAATATAACTGACAAGTTCTTTTGCAAATGAGCCCGCGACAGAGAGGGCTTTTAGATCAAATGCTGTATCGATATACTGTAATCGCAAAACATCTTTGCCATTATCATGATAAGGAGCAATGCCAGAATAATAAAATCCAAGTGTTTCTGCAAATTGACAACCTATCTCACAACTTGGATCTTCAAGACACAGATTAAGAAAAATTACCCGCGTTCCTGATTTTCTCACTAGATCATCTCTGCATAATCGCAGTTTTTGTCCTATATCCTCTCCAACATTCCTAATTTTTATAGAGCCAAAATCAGCACTGCGGTAATACTCCACTTCTATTTCTGAATAGGCCTTTGAGGGAGGAATAGAGCTTTCAATAGTGATTGGGATTTCACAAGCACTATATGTCTTTTGTATAAAATCAATGTGCTGCTTGGGAGGAAAAATTATTCTCTTTCCTGGGGGAATTAATGATTTAAAATAAATAAAGCTGCTGGTTCTTTGAGTAGCGCTTGACTGATTAATTTCTTTTAAATTCATATGAGTCCCAACATGGGCAATATTTAAAGCACAAACATGCGCTCCCAAACTTTCATTTGCTTTCTGACTAAAAGAATGTGCTGTTGTTGGTTGGCTAAAGACGGCAAGCAATCCTTGCTCGCGCGCCTGAGCTTCCGTAAAGTTTCTCATTTTCTCCATAAGCCCTTGCCCACGGTGGCTTGGATGAACAACAGCCTTACCGAGCTCACCAATGATGCACTCTTTCGTTCCTAGCTGTCCAAAACCATGGACATCGAGAGCATAATGACCAACAACCTCGTTTGAGGGAGTTGTTGCAACAATAGAAAGAACCTGCTTACTTTTATTAAGCTCTCGAATACGATCAGGGATATAAAAATCATCATAAAAATATGTAAAACCATAAGTACGATACATAACACGAGCAATTTGATGCCAATCAAAGTCATTATCATGTGTACCAGCACATCTCAGGCTGTAAGGTCCATTACTTTCTTCCGGAATATCTTCTGGAATGACCTGTAAAAATTTTGGGTCCTCAAGACTTCGTATGTCAGATTTGGGACGATTGAAAATCATAAGGAGACGATTTCCTTGACGGCCTAAAGGTTGCCAGCGAGCAACATCTGCGGATTGTCTAATGAGGTGTTCGCTCATATGACCAACGTCATAACTTTCAAGGGAGATATGGGATGGACTGTTCTGGGCTTCCTCAAAAGGCATAGGAGGTATTTCCCGATCATCAAAAGAGACTTTGAGCGCGAGTGGAGTTATCTCAGCACAAAATTTTATATTCGAAGTTTGAGTTTTATCGGCACGCTCAAGTATAAGAATAAAAGCTTCTTCGCAGGCAAGCTCAATTAGTCCCGCACGTGGACTTTTGAAACCTGAGACATCCGCTAATAACCGCGCATGCCCTTGTATTATTTTTAATGAGTCAGCATGCGTTGGAACTTCAAGAATAACTTCCATTCAGTCCTTTAAATTCCCTGATGAAATTGAGAACTTAATTCGTTTATTAGAACATATTTATTTTAGCTTATTGGTTGAGAGCTCTACTCTTCTATACCACCAAGGGTTTATTTCATAAAAATAGGGATAAAAATGTGAATTGTGAAGATTTGCTGGCTCAAACTGCTACAAACTCATAATCTGAGCACTTTTATGTATCTGAATTTTCAACCTATTTTGAGAACTTTATAAAAATTATCTTTTTTCTCTATGGAAAGACGCTCTCTATGTTGACGATAGTATAAGGATTAGGACGAATACAAACACAAAGCGCAACACACGTTATTTGGATAAAAAATGATTATTAAAACATTTGAAACTGTAAGACCTTTTATCCTTGCCGTTTTGCTCATTCTGTCAGCAAGCTGGCTTCTACTTTATTTGGATAATAGCAATAAAGGCGCGAGGAATTTACCTCATATCGCAATTGTTCAGCATGCTTCTGTCGCAGCCCTCGAGGAAGGTGTAGAAGGTATGCTTCAAGGTTTGGCAAAACAAGGCTTTGTAGATGGGAAAACAATCACAGTCCAAAAGTTTAATGCCCAAAGTGATATCGCAACAGCTAATGATATAGCTGCACAAGTTACAAATGGTTCTTTTGATCTTATCATAACTTCAAGTACGCCCTCTCTTCAGGCTGTTGCCAATAAAAACGCCAAAGCCCATGTGAAGCATGTTTACGGCGTTGTGACTGATGCTGCCTCTTCTGGAGTGGGCGTAAGCAAAGATGACCCTTTAGCTCATCCGCCTTACATGACAGGTATAAGCTCAAAAATACCTGTGCTGCGCGCCATTAAAATTGCACTTGAAGCTAATCCACAAATGGATAGCATTGGTCTTGTATGGCATAACGCAGAAATTAATTCCCAGATTTATACCGAAGACACACGCAGAGCTTGTTCCGAACTTGGAATTACACTGCTTGAGGCTACAATTGATAATTCAGCAGGCGTTGGTGAAGCTGCACGCTCCTTGGTCGCCCGTGGGGTTGATGCTCTTTTCATTAC
>JBJTOZ010000077.1:0-2695 GCA_046074825.1 Hyphomicrobium sp. | reverse complement strand
CGTCGTCTTCTTTTCAAAAGTGTTTCAAATGATCGAACAAGATCTTCAGCTTCTTCCTGAAGCTCAATATCGCTGTCCCGTAAAACACGGAATGCGCCCTTAGATTTTATTTCAAATCCAGTAAAGAGCTTATCAAGAAACATTCCAATCATTACTTCAATTGGAATAAATCTCAGCGTCTTTTCATCTTCAGGTTCTGAAGAAATTTTTATAAATCGTTCTAATTGACTTGGAATGGGGATAACCCCACTCATTGTCTTATTATCATTCTGTCTCTGCATAATGACAGCAATTGTGAGGCCTTTGTTTAGTATGAAAGGAAAAGGATGCGCTGGATCAGCAGCTATGGGCGTGAGTATGGGAAAAATGTGAGTAAGAAATAATGTTAAGAGCCATTCCTTCTCTTTGATAGAGAGAGCTGATGGATCAATAATTTTAATACCATTTTCTTCTAATTCACGTCTTAATGATTGCCAAATAGATTGCTTCTCAGAAACAAGCGCTGTCACAAATTTGTTTATATCTAAAAGCTGCTGTTGTGGGGTTAGACCATCCTGCGTAACAGCTGTAACACCTGCAGCGATCTGACCATATATACCAGCCACTCTGACCATAAAAAATTCATCAAGATTTGACGCAGAAATAGAAAGAAATTTTAGTCGCTCTAATAAAGGGTGCGCTTTGTTTTGAGCTTCTTCAAGAACACGATGATTAAACTGCAACCAAGAAAGCTCTCTATTGTAATAGCGGCTCAGTTTAAAAGAATGATCTTTTGATAAGCAGCTTTCAACTTCTGAGGAGGTTTCAAAATTTTCCTTTTGATCTCTGTTCGACATTTTTAATTTTTGTTTGCGACCCTTCAAAAAAGACTTAAACTCAAAATAAATAAAAGAATTTTTTAGAATATTATTAATCAAAATCCTTATCTTGAGTTATAACATTTGCCTGCGCAGTAAGAACCTCCGCAGCAACTACACGGGTTATATTTCTTTGCCTAGAAAGTGCAAATCTATCGCACTCCTCAACGATACGTTGCAGAGCTTCAAAAGAGCGTTCCATATGAAGAGCTAGATAATTGACGACATGAGGTTCAACGACAAGTTGCCGATCCGCAAAAAGTTTTATCATTACGGCTTTTAATAATTCGTTATCGGGCGGCTTAATGTGCGCAACCGGTAAAGCAGTAAGCCGTGACCTTAAATCTGGAAGATTAATTTTTAGCTCACCCGGAGGCAAACGGGATGTAACCAGCAATGCATACCCTTTTTCTTTAAGAAGGTTTAAAATATGAAAAAAAACCCTCTCATCAGATATTCCTTGGTCAATATCCTCTATTGCAATAGCACCATGCTTTTGAAGAGAGATCAAGACTTCTTCATTGATGGTAGCGCCAGTTCTAGTCTCAGCACCAGATCTAAGACGCCAGACATGACTGAGATGGCTCTTTCCACTGCCAGATGGCCCAATTACTACCGCACCCATAGCTGTCCAATTTGGCCAACAATCAATAAGATTAACGGCAGCCTCATTACTTGAGCTGACAAGAAAATCTTCTAAACCCAGAGCTTCGCGATGTGGAAGATCTAAAACTAGTTGTTTAAGATTTGGACTAGATACCTGGGCACACATCGAATTATTTAAGCCTAAAAAAGAATAAAATTGGGATCTAAATGAACTAATCGATGGATTATTCAATAATAATCTAGTTGTTATCATTTTCCCAAATAGCCATATGGCGTAGCCACATTACGAGATAAACTGCAAGTGAAGCTATTGTTAGTAAGCCCGTAATTACAATAAAAAATCTTATAATATGGTCGAGATTTAAGGAATAGGCTTGATTGGCCAAAACCATACCTGCCAGAAAAACTTGGCAGACTGTATTTGCCTTGCTTACTTTTACAGGTTTTATATGAAAAGGCCTTTCAATCAACCACGCTAGTATGACACCCGCTACAATTAGAAGATCGCGTGAAACAACAGCAATCACGAGCCATAAGGGTAAAACTCCTGAAACGCCAAATGCAACAAATATGCTTACAATAAGTAATTTATCAGCAAGCGGATCAAGATACGAACCTAGTTCTGTTTTCCAGTTGAAACGGTTTGCTAAAAACCCATCTACAGCATCCGATATTCCTGCGACCAAGAAAGAAATGAATGCTAAAATAGATTGTTCAGTCACCAAAAGCCAAAAAATTACTGGGACCAAAACTATACGACATGTTGTAATAATATTAGGCAGGTTCACGATAATAACTTTTCGCCTTGGAGAGTTAGAATATAATACTTAGTTCTCATAGAATTAAATTTGCTCTTTTACCTATTAGCAACTTTAATTTGTTCTCCTTGCCAAAGAGGTTGCGAACAAACTAAACTATAGGTACCTTCTTTAAGATTACTTTGACTAATCGTGATCAACTTGTAATGCAAATTGTATGATGGAAAAATGATTTTTAAATTATCCTGATTAACCAGATTGTCTCTGCTGTAGGATATTGAATGCAAGATCAGAACTGAAAAAAATTCTTTAATCAGAATTCATTGATATTAATTTTCTAGTGAAGTTCCTTTATAATTATAATCCCCGTTTTAAAAATCAGGGCTTTGTTTAATTTTCGAATATTTTCTAGAATGGAAACCTAGAAAGCCCTTAATCAAAAGATTTTCTAATTCATAAAATATACACAATCGA
>JBJTOZ010000076.1:0-4982 GCA_046074825.1 Hyphomicrobium sp. | reverse complement strand
TGAGGAAATCTGCATTCAGACACTGGCAAATTCGTTAACCGAAATCAGCCCTTCCCTTTTTCTTTTTTCAACTGAACAGCGACAAAACGATTTCTATCTTGTGTTTTAATGTTCAGCATGACAGCAGATCGCCCCATCTCTTTGACCTTATTGACCTGAGATTGAACATCTGTTGGCTTACTAACAGTTTCGCCTTGAACTTGCACGATCACATCGCCTGGACGTAAGCCCTTTTCGGCTGCATCAGAGGATGGGTCAATGTCGGTGATCATGACGCCTTCACCTGAGCTATCTTTACCATCACTTAAGGTCAGTCCAAGAACATCTAATTCGGTGTTCTGACCTGATTGCTCTACGGGCTTACCCTCCTCAAGTTTAGCGAGTTCTTCGCTTGATCCTGGAAAGGTTCCAAGTTTAACTTTAAGATTTTCAGCCTTATTGTTTCTCCAGACTTTCACGTTTACTTCTGTTGAAGGCGCGTAGTCAGCAACCTTGCGGGCGAGATCTCGACTGTCGGAAATGGGATCACTATTAACCTGAAGAATGGTATCTTGGGCTTTAAGTCCAGACTCAGCTGCGGGACCACCTGGGGTTAATTCACTAACAAGAGCCCCTTTCGGTTCAGGCAATCCTAAAGCCGCTGCAGTATCTTCATCCACATTTTGGATTTTAACACCAAGCCATCCTCTGCTAACTTTTCCTTTTGACTTCAGCTGATCCACGACTTCAATGGCTGTTTTTGCAGGTATGGCAAAAGCAATACCCACATTACCACCAGAGGGGCTGAAGATAGCTGTGTTAACACCAATGACTTCCCCGTCGAGCCCGAAGGTTGGACCTCCAGAATTCCCGCGATTGACGGCAGCATCAATTTGAAGAAAATCATAAGGACCAGAACCAATATCCCGACCGAGGGCAGAGACTATACCAGCCGTCACAGTCCCACCCAAACCAAATGGGTTGCCTACTGCGATCGCCCAATCTCCCACACGAACCTGCTTTTGTGAAAATTTGACATGGGGAAATTGTTTTGAGGATTTGATTTTAAGAAGGGCCAAATCTGTTCTTGGGTCTGTTCCGATCAACTCCGCATCTAATTTTTCTTGATCGTCAAAACTCACCTGAATTTTAGAAGCATTTTCGACGACATGATTGTTTGTGACGACGTAGCCATCAGATGAAATCACAAATCCAGAACCTTGCGCTTGTTGTGGGGGTTTTGGAGCTTGAGGCCCTTTATATTCTTTAGGCAAGCGTTTGAAGAATTCATAGAAGGGACTATCTTCAGGAATGTCAGGAAAGCCTTCAGGTAATCCACGCTCATCTTGCTTATTTGCGGATTTCTGACCACCGCCCACCACGGAAATCGACACAACGGAGGGTTTTACTTTTTCAATAAGATCGGCAAAAGAAATAGGGGCGCGGCTGCCAGGCAGCTCGGCAAGGGTTGTTTCTGGTTTTACTTCAGCACGCACAGGCCTGAGATAAGCATGTGAAGAGACAATCAAACCGATCGCAAGGACCCCGCCAATGAGAGCAAAACGCTCCCACTTTTGGTTTGCTTTGAGAACTTTACTTGATGTCTTCCTTGTCGGAAAAGCGTTGTTAACATTCATCGATTGTGTCTCCATAGCAGAGGATGTTCATTTAAAGGGACTTTGAAGATATTATTTGGGGCCTTACGGCAGACTTTCGAGAGGCTTAAGAGTTTTTAATGTTTGTAATAAATAGAGCTTTTTGAGGTTTAAATGCAGCAAAAGCTTGACAAAATCGCTCTGAATTCCTTCCTTCTTCCACATATATGAGCTTTTATAAATTTATCTAGTGTTTTCAAAAAAGAATAAACGAAGCTCGAACTACAAAGTGGAGTTAAAATTTAAATCTTTCACTTTAAAATCAACATAAGTCCTCAGTTCAATCATAACATTCTTCTATTGTCTTTTTTATAAGATACTGTCTTCCCCTCTCTCCCTCTTGATGACCACTTATGGAAGGGTATTTTTCTCCTGAGTTTGAAGAAGAATGTTTCCTAATTCTTTTTGTTCTGTTTCGGAGAGAGGACGGTCGCTGTCCTTATTTGACCTTTGCGAATTAGCTACTTTCCAAAAAATAAAAAAACCTAAAAGACATATCAGAAAGGGAGATCCCCACAAAAGAACTGTATGCCGATTAAAAGGTGGTTTCAAAAGAACAAATTCCCCGTACCGTTGGACAACATAGTCTTTTACTTGTTGATCTGTGTCGCCAGAGGAAAGACGCTCTCGAACAAGAACTCTTAGGTCTTTTGCGAGCGGGGCATCACTATCATCAATGGATTGATTTTGACATACGAGGCAACGCAGGCCCGAGGAAATAGAACGTGCGCGCTTTTCTAAATCTCTATTTTGAAGAATTTCATCAGGTTCAACCGCGCTTACAGGTTCAAATGGGATGAAACAAAAAAAAGCAAATACAAAAATGAGTAGATATGAAAGTTGATAGTTCTCATTTTTTTTATTGAAATTCATACCCTACTCCGCAGGAACTGGCATGGGCATTGCTTGGGATCCTCGCGGTGCGCCAATTCTTAAACGTCGGTCACTAAGGGAGATAAGCCCGCCACAAAACATCAAAAAAGTGCCGCCCCATATCAGACGGACAAAGGGATGAAAGTAGATCCGAAAGGCAATGCTGCCATTAGGATTTTCATCACCAAGAGCAACGTAAAGATCTCCAGTCCAAAGAGGATAAATACCAGCTTCGGTGGTGCTTTGGGGAGGAACAGTATAGAGACGCTTAGATGGGGTCAGAAGTGTTCTTATCTGACCGCCCTCAGAGACTTCTAAGAAAGCAATTTGTTCAGAGTAGTTTGGTCCCTTTTGGGGTTCATACTTTTTAAAAGTGAGCGAAAAGTTTTTAAGTTGGGTGCTTTCACCGATTTTTAGAGAAACAATTTCTTCCGTTTTATAAGCGCTTGTAAAAACTATACCAAGAACAAGGATGCCAACCCCTCCATGGGCAAGAACTGTTCCATAAGCCGAGCGCGGCTGATTGAAAAAGCGCCTTTGAAATTCGGACCACGTGACTGATCCAGCGCGACAGCGATTTAAAAGATCTACAAAAGAACCAAAAAGGACCCAAAAACCCAAAGCTACAGCAAGTGGAGCAAGCCAAGGACCGTCTTCTTGAAGTGCATAAACAAAAAGAGAGAGTACAAGAGAGAGTACAGCAATACCAAGAAGACGTTGTGCGACCCCATAGAGATCTCCACGCTTCCATTGCAGCAAGGGACCAAATGGTAAAGCCAGAAGAAGGGGGATCATGAGAGGAATAAAGGTGAGATTAAAAAAAGGAGCACCAACAGAAATTTTTTCTCCAGTCAGAATTTCTAAGGCGAGCGGATAAAGTGTTCCAATAAAAACCGTGGCACAGGCCGTGCTCAACAAAATATTATTAAGAACAAGACTTCCTTCGCGGCTGATTGGGGCAAAAATCCCACCCTGACGTAAGACCCCAACACGGGCTGCAAAGAAGGCCAACCCCCCACCTGTAAAGAAAAGCAGAATTAATAGAATGAAGACCCCGCGAGCAGGGTCTACTGCAAAGGCATGAACAGAGGTTAGGACTCCAGAGCGAACAAGAAAAGTTCCAACTAAGCTCAGAGAAAATGTGATAATGGCAAGAAGGATCGTCCACACCTTTAAGGCTTCTCGCTTTTCCATTACCAAAGCAGAATGAAGAAGTGCAGTGCCTGCCAGCCAAGGCATGAGGGAGGCATTTTCAACAGGATCCCAAAACCACCACCCTCCCCACCCTAACTCGTAATAAGCCCACCAAGAGCCCATCGAGATACCAAGGGTGAGAAACATCCATGCTGCTAGCGTCCATGGTCGAACCCATCGCGCCCAAGCTGCATCAATGCGCCCTTCAATCAAGGCAGCAAGAGCGAAGGAAAAGGCTATAGAGAACCCTACATATCCTGCGTAAAGAAAAGGAGGATGAAAGGCTAAGGCGGGGTCTTGTAAAATAGGATTTAGCCCGCGTCCTTCAAAAGGTGCGGGATTTAGACGAAGAAATGGATTGGAAGTGAACAAAATAAAAATTGAAAAGGCGACAGCAATGGAGGCCTGAACACCCAAGACATTTGCTCTTAAAGTTTGTGGGAGATTTCGTCCAAAAAGAGCAACTGCTGCACCAAAAAGAGAGAGAATAAAAACCCATAAAATCATGGATCCTTCGTGACTGCCCCATGCTCCTGATATTTTATAAAGAAGCGGTTTTTCCGAATGAGAATTTAAAGCTACATTTGATATTGAGAAATCAGAAACAAGAAAACCATAAATCAAGCACAAAAAAGAGAGAAGCAACAAGATAAACTGAAGGATGGCGGCTCTGTCACTCATTGCCATGATATGGTGGTTGATGAGTTGTGCACCACGTACGCCTGCAAACATTTGAGCGCCTGCTACGACAAGGGCGAGTATCAAAGCAAAATGTCCAATTTCAATAATCATTCCTTCCTCATCATGGCGTTTCTGAGCCCTTGTTACCTTTGTTTAGGGATTGGTCGGCAGTTTTTCCTAACAGAACGCCTTTTTCTTTGAGTGCTTTGGCGACATCTGGAGGCATATAATTTTCATCGTGCTTGGCAAGAACCGTGTCGGCTTCAAAAACGCCTTTTGGATTAAGACGCCCCTCTGCTACTACGCCCTGCCCTTCTCGAAAAAGATCTGGAAGAATTCCTGTGAACTTAACATTGGTGTTTGCGATTGTGTCCGTGATAACAAATTCCACAATAGCATTATCTTTTTTAATCACAGATCCGTTCTCTACAAGACCTCCTAACCGAAAACGTTTTCCCTCAGGGATAGTTTTGTTGGCTATTTCGCTCGGAGTTACAAAGAAGACGATACTATCCCGCAGAGCAAAGAGCACGAGGATACCTGCAAGGGAGAGAATTCCCACACTCAACCCAATCAGCAGTCCACGTCTTTTTTTTCGGC
>JBJTOZ010000075.1:0-3892 GCA_046074825.1 Hyphomicrobium sp. | reverse complement strand
CTGAACTCAACAATCTTAAGTGTATGGGGATTTCTATTTATTATGATGGGTAAAAAGAATACCCCACATTTTAGATTGATGGTTTTACTTGGAAAGATAGGTCTTGGCCAGAAATCACTCTCCATTATCACTAAATATTTTGCTTCAAAGATTTCTATTATAACAACTTTACTTTTTGTAGTGATTGCTTTTCAGACTTTGCTTTCCCTCGAACTGCAAGCTCAGACTCAATATATTAGCAGTAAAGCAGCTTCTTTTGTCGTGGATGCGAACTCAGGCCAAGTCCTCCATGATGACTTAGGGACCGAACTGCGTCACCCTGCTTCTCTTACAAAAATGATGACGCTATACCTCCTGTTTGAGAACATACAATCAAAGAAACTTACTTTAAAATCTCTTCTCTTAGTGAGTGAAAAAGCTACATGGGTTGCCCCCTCAAAATTAGGATTGAAACCTGGATCCCAAATTAAAGTCGAAGACGCCATAAAAGCGCTTGTAGTTAAATCTGCAAACGATGTAGCCGTATCCATCGCAGAAAATATCAGCGGCAATGAAGTAAGTTTTGCGAAGCTGATGACGAAAACAGCCAAAAAGATAGGAATGGAAAAAACTATATTTAGGAATGCTTCAGGGTTGCCTGATAGACAACAAGTTACAACAGCTAAAGATATGGTTATTCTAGCATTAAGACTTCAAAAAGATTTTCCTGACTTTTACCATTTTTTTTCTCTCAAAACTTTCACATACGAAGGAAAGACATTTGGGACCCATAATAAACTTCTTGAAAATTTTGATGGCATTGATGGAATAAAAACGGGATACACTCGAATGTCAGGTTTCAATTTAGTCTCTTCCTTCAATGCTAATGAAAAAAGAATTATAGGTGCAGTGTTTGGAGGAATTAGTGCAGAAGCCCGAGATGCACACATGCGAATGCTTCTTGCCCTTGCTATAGATAAGGTTTCAAACCAAAAACAAAAAATACTAAATTGGGAAACAAAAATTGATACCCAAAGAGAAAATATATTGAGTCCAAAAAGTCCCAATTCATCAACTGAAAAGCATGCTTCCAAAATTCCATTTAATTCGGATTCTCTTATAGAAAAAAAAGACGGCGATATAAACTCTATCACTCATCTTTTAAAGACACCTCCTTCCACTATTGATCCAATCCCAAATAAATATTCTATACAGATTGGAGTCTTTCAGAGGCTCGACAACGCAGAAGAAGCGCTATTAATTGCTCAAAGGCATCTTGGAAATTTACTAGCTGGTCATCCAACTCAAACAATACCTATGAACAAGGAAGGGAAATTTCTTTACATAGCTCTTTTTAGCGATTTCGAATTTGATGGAGCGTCGAAAACATGCAGAGAACTAGAACGCCAGAAGATTGATTGTCTACTCATTAAAAATCCTTGATCAGCAGAAATATAATACCTTAATCAGAAAGTAGAAAGTTCTTCGCTTCGTTGATTAAGAGAGTTAAATAATTTGATCCCCCACAATCAGGATGATTTTTTTTCATTAGATCTCTGTGCGTTTTTAGGATTGTTTCTCTATCGGCGCCTTCTTTTAAGCCTAAAATATCGAGAGCTTGCTTGCGCGTCATGCTTTCTGACAGGGTTTGTATATTTGATTTTGATTTTTTTGAGAAACTTAAACGAAAGTGGGATATTAAGAGAAATAAAATAATAAATGTAACGAAAATTAAAATAAATATTTGAGATGAGCCGCGTATAAATAATATTCCAAAAAAAATAAATAAAAGTATAAATGATAAAAGAAGGAATACATTAAAATTTAATGTCAGAAATTTTTCTCTAAATTTCTTTCCTCCCAAAATCATACCTATGAGAAAAAAAAGCCCTAATGATAGATAAAACATTCTGTCCCTTTTTAATGAATTGTACTTTTAATATTAAAAAGAAATAGACTTATGAGCTTTTCAAGCTGATATGTTTTTTAAATGTTATTGAGAATTTTTTAGAATATCTTTATTAATTGCACAAATACCCTGTCCATGTGCTAAATAAAGTTTATATTTTCAGAATTTATCAAGTTAGGATAAATTTGTTTCATCATTCATAGACAATGTTAAAAGTTGGATATTACCTCCAGTCGCAGTAATATCTGTTGAGCAAACGCGTTCAGTTGCAAAGCGCTGAATGTAATTTGGTCCGCCAGCTTTAGGCCCAGTACCTGAAAGCCCCTCACCCCCAAAGGGTTGAACACCTGGTATGGCTCCTACTTGAGACCGATTGATATAAAAATTTCCCACTCTTACGTTCTGGGTTACATAATCTGCAACCGCCTGTATGCGGCTATGTAAACCAAGTGTGAGTCCAAATCCTGAGGCATTAATTGATGATATTACATCTTCAAGGCGACCCCGTGGATACCGTATAATGTGAAGAACGGGTCCAAAAACTTCTCGATCAAGAATATCAAAACGCTCAATTTCATAACAAGCCGGTGCAACATAGGTCCCCAACTGACAAGATAAAGGAAGTGTCGTATCAATAAGTTCGCGAGCACTTAACTTCATTCGTAATTTATGAGACTCCAGCGCTTTCTGGGAAACATCATCAATTACTGGTCCAATGTCTGTTGACAACAAGAAGGGGTCACCTATCTGAAGGCAGGATACGGCCCCTGTAATCATTTCAATTGTTTTGTTTGCAATTTCATTCTGAAGAAATAGAACGCGTGCTGACGAGCACCTTTGACCAACGCTGTCAAAAGCTGATCGCACTACATCACGAACAACCTGCTCAGGAAGCGCGCTTGAATCTGCGATCATTGCATTTATTCCACCCGTCTCCGCTATAAATGGAATAATTGCCGAGCGTCTCTCTGAAATCACCTTCTGAATAGCCCATGCGGTTTCATTGGATCCAGTAAAGGCTATGCCCTGAATACGTTTATCTTGAACAAGAGCCGCACCTGTTTCACTTCCACCTGGGACAAAATGCAGTACATCTGGCGGAACCCCTGCTTCATGTAACAATCTAGTCGCTAAAAATGCAATTAGTGGCGTTTGCTCAGCAGGTTTTGCAACGACCGTGTTACCAGCTGCTAAAGCTGCTGCGATTTGACCAATATAAATGCCAAGAGGAAAGTTCCATGGGGAAATACAAAGAAAAACTCCTCTTCCATTTAAACTCATTGTATTTGTTTCACCTGTAGGACCTTTAAAGCTTATAGGTTCAGCAAATAAACGTCTTGCTTGGAATGCATAATACCTTAAAAAATCAACTGCTTCTCTGACCTCCGAAAGAGCATTAGGTATTGTTTTACCTCCCTCCCTCACAAGTAGAGCCATAAGTTTAGATCTATCCCGCTCAATAAAATCCGATGCCGTATCTAAAATTTTAGCTCGTCTTACCCCGCCTAACTGTCCCCAACTGTTCACAGCTTTTGATGCTGCGTTTAAAGCCAAATCAATTTCTTTTAATTGGGTTGTACGAACGGAACCAACTTTCTCATTAAGGTTATGAGGACAATGGATAACTCGAGCCTGTTGTTCATCTAATTTTAATCGACCAGAAAGAATGGGACCTGCTTTATAGAAAGAAGAAAGAGAGTTTCTCATTTCTTCTAAAAGCAGGGAACGTTCTAAAGAATTATCAAGTGCTAAACCCTTAGAGTTGCGACGGTCTGGCCAAAATAAATCTCGTGGTTTTGATAAGTTTTTCTTATGATCTCCAGCTACTAATTCATTTTCTGCCTCTACCAAAGGATCTTGTATAATTCTTGAAATAGGAGTTTCATCGTCTGCGAGACGATTAACGAAAGAAGTGTTTGATCCATTTTCTAGCAAGCGGCGAACTAAATAACTAAGTAGATATTCATGATCTCCAACTGGAGCATAGATTCTGCAGGGTTTTGA
>JBJTOZ010000074.1:0-10633 GCA_046074825.1 Hyphomicrobium sp. | reverse complement strand
GCAAAGACTTTAGTAATCCCACATACGGTAAGAGTGAAGATAATTTCAATTTATTTGATTTTGATCAAAACCTCTTTTTGATAATCTTTGGTATCAAGATACCTACTATTATATCTTGAGTGACGCCGTCCTTTAATTATTTTTCCGATACTTCGACCTCAGATATCGGTCTTCACTCCGTAATGTGGTGTTAGAAGGAACTATGACAGATCCAAAGTGTCTAAGCTTCGAAATAGGCTTTCTGGGGCCGTATAAGATTCTTAAAAGGAGGACCTCATCAAAATTAGCTAAAATTGCCAAACAGCGTCGTGTTGCATCTGGGGAAAAACTTTTGAATGAAAAGCCACCAGACACTACGTGTTTTATCATCCATTCAGGAATAGCAAAAATTATTGCGTCTCACGCCGATGGAGAGAACCAACTTGTGGGACTTAAATTCCCCTCGGAATTTGTCGGATACCCTTTCTCAACATCTCCTCTCCTCTATGCCGAAGCTGCGACCGACATGGAAATTTGCTCTTTCCAAAGGAGTGCTTTCGAATGTTTGATGGAAAAAAATCCTGATCTCGAGCATGCTATACTTCAATGCACCCTTCATGAATTAGAGGCTGCACAAGACTGGATTCATATGATCTCTCGAAAAACTGCAGAGGAACGTATCGCTAGTCTCCTCCTTCTCATGGTTCGCAAAATGAGACCGAATGTAATATCCAAAAAATTGCAACAGAAATTTATCAAGATAGAAATGCCCATAAATAGAGCAGAGGTATCGGAATGCTTGGGACTAAGACTTGAAACTGTCAGCCGACAAATGACCGAATTTAAATCTGATGGAATATTGGCAACGGGACCCCATCGCAGTATTCATGTATTAAAACTTCGAGAACTTGAAAATAGAGCTCATATCTCTTTGTAAAGGATAAATGTTCTACAATCGGTAGTGTGGCATATATTCTTCTAGTATGATTCCAAATCCTGCTAAATTTAATCTTATATGAGATTTTGAACTACAAATGGTTTTATGAAGTTTCTTTATGACAAAAAGTCCGCTCTCTATCCATAGCTCTCAAAGTCGAGCCATAGCTTTCTTATCAAATTCCTCAAACTATCTTCCCCAATCTGTGAAAGTTGAACGGATTGAGACGCACGGAGCTTATATCTTCCTTGCAGGCAAGGACGCTTTCAAGATGAAGCGTGCTGTTTCCTTTTCGTACATGAATTTCTCCACTCTCGATTTGAGATACTCTGCATGTAAAAGAGAAATGGAACTCAATGCACCTCATGCACCAGAAATCTATAAGGGCCTTAAATCAATCACTGAGGAGAAAGATGGCTCACTAGTATTTGACGGCGAAGGGACCCCGATTGAATGGGTTGTGCACATGAACCGATTTCATGAAAAGGATTTATTAATGCATGTGGCAAGCGCGGGCCCCTTTTCAAACCAGTTATCAAAGATGATTGCTGAAATGGCATTTAGTTATCATCAAGGAACACAAAAATCCGACGACCACAACAGTGCAAGCCAAATTCAAAAGATTGTTGAGGACGTCATTGCGACACTGAAAAGAATGATCCCTTTCCTGAATGAAGTGTCTCTTTTAAACCTAGAAACAAACCTTAAATTTTATACGACGAAACTATCTCCTCTCCTCATACGCCGCCAAAAGGAAGGTTTTGTTCGTCGGTGTCATGGCGATATGCATTTAAGCAATATCGTTTTAATAGAAGGAAAACCTGTCCTCTTTGATGCTCTTGAATTTAGTGAAGAGATGGCCACAATTGATGTCCTCTATGATCTTGCTTTTTTACTGATGGACCTCGACCATCGCGAGCAAAGAACATCTGCCAATTTGATTTTAAATAGATATCTTTGGCTCTCTTCCGATTTAAAAGATATAGAAGGTCTTGAACTGCTCCCTCTTTTTCTTTCTTTAAGAGCTGCCATACGGGGGATGGTGCGTGGACATCGGGCGCTGCAAACGTCTGGTTTGGAACAAACCAATCTTATGAACGTCTCTCAAGCTTATATCGAGCGGGCAACAACCTTTTTTAAAGAAAAACCTCTGTGCCTTATTCTTATAGGAGGCCTGTCTGGTTCAGGAAAATCCACTCTTGCCGCACAACTCGCCCCAGACTGTGGACGAAGCCCTGGCGCTTTACACTTAAGAAGTGATCTCGAACGCAAAAGACTTTTTACAGTAAAAGAATACGATCAGCTGCCCCAAGACTATTATTCGGAAGCAAACAATGAGCGTGTTTATTTGATGATGTTGTCAAAGGCCGAGGCTGCACTTCGTTCTGGACATTCCGTAATTGCAGACGCAGTGTTCGCCAAAACCGAGGAACGTGAACGCATGGAACGTCTTGCCAATAGACATAAGGCCCAACTTTTTACCTATTGGCTTGATGCCCCGACTTCTGTTCTTATAAACCGTGTGAATGAGCGTATTCACGATGCCTCCGACGCCACTGCCGAAATTGTCATGAAACAAATGTACTATGACCTTGGCAATTTGACTTGGGAGAGAATAGATGTGCGTGGAACTCCTGAGCAAATTGTCTTCACTGTAAAAGAAAAAATGAAAGAGCGTTTGAGATCTCTATGACCATTCGTAACCTAGATGCTCTTTTAACACCAAACTCCGTTGTTTTTATTGGAGCAAGTCCGACCCAAGGAAGCGTCGGATATATTATTGCACGCAATTTATTGAGAGCAAAGTTTCAAGGCAAGATCAGCTTTATAAATCCCAAGCATGAAATGGTTGAAGGGGTAGCTTGCATAAAGTCTATCTCTGATCTTAAAGAGGTTCCTGACCTTGCTGTTATTGCAACCCCTGCCCAGACCATTCCTCAAATAATAAGAGATCTTGCAGCAAAGGGAACACGTGCTGCAGTCATTATTAGTGCAGGTTTATCTCCACAACAAAAAACTGATGTTCTCAATGCTGCACGTTCTACTTGTTTGCGCATTCAAGGTTCAAACTGTCTCGGCTTAATGCTACCATTACTGGGTCTTGATGCCAGCTTCTCCCAACAAGCTCCCTTGAGAGGAGATCTTGCATTTCTGTCTCAATCCGGAGCTCTGATCACAACGATCGTTGATTGGGCAGCAGCCCGCAATATTGGTTTTAGTCACGTTGTGTCACTCGGAGATATGCTTGATGTTGATTTCGGCGACCTCCTTGATTATTTCGCTACGGAAACGACCAGTCGAGCCATTCTTCTTTATATCGAAGCTATAACACAGGCTCCTAAATTTCTGACTGCTGCGCGCCGTGCCGCTCGAACAAAACCTGTTATAGTGATTAAGGCTGGCAGACAGGAGGCCGGTGCACGCGCGGCCCTCTCCCATACTGGTGCCTTGGCTGGGTCAGATGCAGCTTATGAAGCCGCCTTCCGTCGCGCAGGAGTTCTTCGAGTGCTAACAATTGAAGAACTGTTTGATGCAGCAGAGACATTGTCCAGAATTAAGAGTTTAGATGGAGACCAACTCACCATTTTAACAAATGGGGGTGGTGCAGGTGTTCTTGCCGTAGACCGATTAAGTGACTGGTCTGGTTCCCTCTCGGCACTGCCCTCCGAAACACTTTCAAAACTAAATGAGTTTCTTCCTTCTCATTGGTCTCATGCAAACCCTATTGACATCATAGGGGATGCGACACCCGAACGATATCGCCGTACAGTTGAAGTTCTTCTCTCCAATCCAACAACCAATGCTCTCTTGATTATTAACTGTCCAACAGCTCTCGCCGATAGCACGCATGCAGCTGAGACAATCATACAAACTATTAAAACAGAAAATTCCAAACGGAAATTACCTCCCGTTCTTACAGTATGGCTTGGGGATGGGGCTGCGGCAGAGGGGCGTTCTGCCTTCCACCATGCTGGAGTACCTACGTACGAAAGTCCTGAAGATGCCATCGACGGCTTTATGCAAATTGTTCGATATCGCCGAGCTCAAGAACAACTGATGAGCACGCCGCCCTCTCTTCCAGAGGACTTTAAATATGACAATGAAAAAGTAAAAAGAATTTTGACAGATAATTTACTACATAAAAGATATCTTCTCTCAGAAATCCATGCAAAAGATCTCCTTGGCTCTTATGGAATACCTACAGTTCCAACACGCATTGCGCGCACCCCTCAGGACGTAGGAATTCTATCAGCTGAACTCCTAAAATCTGCCTCATCGATAGTTCTCAAAATTCTCTCAAAAGATATTTCCCATAAATCCGATGTGGGTGGAGTTCATCTCGATTTGCAATCTTCTACTGCAGCAATAGAAGCTGCCGAACAAATGCTGAAAATCGTTGCTCAACACAAGCCTGATGCAAAAATTGAAGGTTTCACTGTCCAAGAGATGATCCATCGGAATAATGCGCACGAACTTTTAGCAGGTGTCAGCGTAGATCCGACTTTTGGCCCCCTTCTCCTTTTTGGAGCTGGAGGGACTGCTGTGGAAGTCATCAAAGATACAGCGCTTGCTCTTCCACCCCTTGATCTAGGTCTTGCCCACGATCTTATCCGTCAGCCGCGCATCTATAAACTGCTTAGTGGATACAGGGATCGGCCTCCTGCAGACCTTAATTCCATCGCACTTGCTCTTGTGCGCCTCAGTTACTTAGTTTCCGAGCATCCAGAAATTCGCGAACTTGATATCAATCCATTGCTTGCGAATGATAAAGGTGTGGTTGCGCTGGACTCTCGAGTAGTTATTGCAGATCCACTTCTGAACCCGCGCACACCAATGTGTGTTAGACCGTATCCAAGCCAATGGATCAAAGATTTTCTTCTACAAGGATCTCGTCCGTTGGTTCTTCGTCCCATAAGGCCAGATGATGAACATCGTTACAAAAAATTTATAAATCATGTCACTCCAGACGACATGAGAATGCGCTTTTTCACGCCTGCAAAAAGCTTAACTCATGCCGCCATCGCACGTCTGACACAAATTGATTACAAAAGGGAAATGGCCTTTGTTGCTATAGATAAAGCCACAGGAGCACTCCTTGGTGTTGCACGCATGATGGCCGATCCAGATTATCAAAGCGGAGAATTTGCAATCCTCGTTGCCTCTGACTTGAAAGGCCAAGGCCTTGGGAGAACTCTTATGCAGCAATTAATTTCTTATGCCACCGAGGAAGGACTGCAGAGTCTTTCTGGATTTGTTTTAGCAGAAAATTACAATATGCTTGATTTTGTAAAACATCTTGGCTTTTCCATAACTCTTGACCCTCAGGATGCTGCTTTGAGAAGAGTGACCCTAGAACTCCGCAAACAAAAAAAATAAAGATTATGTTTTTATTATTAACAAGAATACCTATATCATAGATTGCTGTTTTATGCAGGAACATAGTCAAAGAGCCTCTATGGGACACTAATTGAAAAGTGATCTCTAAAAGAAAACGAGTTAAAAATGTCGTCTTCTTCTAGTCCCCATTCTTCTCAAAATGTGCATCCTCATGCACCACAAAGTGCTGTAGGTGGCAGATGCTGTTCGCCGCGTGAGACAGAAACACCAATCTCTACTAAAAAGGATATCTCAGAGCACAATACTCAACCCTCACCATCGACACAAATCGATCCTGTGTGCGGAATGAAAGTTGACCAAGACAGCTCAAAACCAAGTGCAAAATTCGAGGGAGTAACCTATTTCTTTTGCTGTGAAGGATGCCGAAAAAAGTTCCTAGAAAATCCTACAAGCTTCCTTGCAAAAATAAAAAATACGCCAATAGCGGCTAAGGGGGCAATCTATACCTGCCCCATGCATCCCGAAATTCGGCAAGAAGGACCAGGGATCTGTCCTCTCTGTGGAATGGCTCTAGAGCCGGAAATGGTGACCGACCTACTCCCTGTCAACGCTGAACTCAAGGATATGACAAAACGGTTCTGGGGTGGTCTAACCTTTACACTGCCAGTTTTTATTTTGGAAATGTCCGGTCATCTTTTCACTCTTCAGAATTGGATTGATCCATCAACTTCGCACTGGCTTCAATTCCTCTTTGCAACACCTGTTGTTTGGTGGGCAGGCTGGCCATTCTTTGAGAGAGCTTGGATTTCTATAAAATCTTTCAACTTTAATATGTTTACCCTCATTGTCTTAGGAACCTCGGTTGCTTGGAGTTACAGTGTTATAGGCACAATCTGGCCAGCCCTCTTTCCAGTCACAATGAAAAATGAATTTGGGTCAATCCCCGTCTATTTTGAAGCAGCCTCTGTCATCACCGTTCTTGTGTTGCTTGGACAGGTTCTGGAGTTGAAAGCGAGAGAACAAACAAGCGGTGCAATTCGTTCACTTCTTAACTTAACTCCAAAGATAGCAAGAAGAATAAAAGAAGATGGAACGGAAGAAGATATCCCATTGGAGAGAATTATAACAAAAGACATCTTGCGTGTCCGACCTGGAGAAAAAATTCCCGTCGATGGAGAAATAATTGAAGGACACACTAGTATCGATGAATCCATGATTACTGGTGAATCGATGCCCGTCACAAAAAAAATAGGCGCAAACGTGATTGGCGGCACACTCAATAAGTCTGGAAGTATTATCCTCCGAGCGCAGAAAGTAGGAAAAGATACCCTTCTTTCACAGATCGTGGATCTCGTAGCCAAAGCACAACGCAGTCGGGCACCCATTCAAAGGTTAGCTGACAAAGTAGCAAGTTGGTTTGTCCCAATGGTTCTTTTGGTTGCCTTACTTACTTTTGTAGCGTGGTGGAGTTTAGGTCCTGATCCCCGATTAACGTATGCTCTTATTGCAGCCGTCTCCGTTCTTATTATTGCCTGCCCTTGTGCCCTTGGGCTTGCAACACCGATGTCGCTAATGGTGGGAATTGGAAAAGGAGCTCAAAATGGCGTGCTTATCAAAAATGCAGAGGCTCTCGAGCATATGGAGAAGGTAGATACTTTAGTTGTCGACAAAACTGGAACGTTGACTGAAGGAGAGCCAAATGTCATTGCGATCAAAATGCTTTCCGAACTTGAAGAAGATGAAGTGATACGTCTGGTTGCAAGCCTCGAACAATCAAGTGAGCATCCTCTTGCTGCAGCAGTTGTGCGCTATGCCCTTAAGAAAGGTCTCAAGCTTGCAAAGGCAGATAATTTTTTTTCTCCCATTGGAAAGGGGGTCAAGGGTGTCGTAGATGGACACACAATCCTTGTTGGGAATAGGTACATTATGAATGATGACGGGATTGAGGTTTCCCTTTTTTCCTCTCCTGCAAACGCGTTACAAAAAGGAGGGACAACGGTTGTTTTTGTGGCGATAGATAAGCGTCCTACTGCCGTCATCGCGATTGCTGACAAAATAAAGTCGAATGCTGCAGAGTCGATTAGAGCATTAAGAAATAAAGGCATCGAAATCGTGATGCTTACTGGAGACCATAGGAACACGGCCTCTTCAATTGCCGAGCAACTCAACATTCAAAATGTGCACGCCGAAATTCTCCCAGAGGAAAAACAGAAGATTATTGTTCAATTAAAAAAAGAAGGCCACATCGTAGCCATGGCAGGAGATGGGATTAATGATGCGCCTGCTTTAGTTGCTGCAGATGTTGGAATAGCCATGGGGACAGGAACAGATGTGGCTATGGAAAGTGCTGGCATCACTTTAATTAAAGGGGATCTTAGGGGGATTGTGAGAGCCCATACCCTGTCAAAAGAAACCATGAAAAATATCCGCCAAAACCTATTTTTTGCATTTATTTATAATTCTGCAGGTGTTCCAATTGCAGCAGGAGTTCTTTATCCTCTCTTTGGTATTCTGCTCTCTCCTATTCTCGCGGCCTCGGCTATGGCTCTCTCTTCTCTTTGCGTCATTGTGAACGCGCTGCGTCTAAATCGCATAGCTATTTAATATGCACTTCGACATATTGCTCTTCTCATACTTCATTCTTCTCTTCTGATTTCAAACCGTACATGAATTGGTTCGCGCTGTATAAGTCTCTTCAAGTTTCAACGCCAATCCGTTGGCTAGGAACACTCTTACTGCTTCTCATTCTTGTTGGTTATTTTTTAAGATGGCCGGCCCCTATTGAGGCAACATTAACATTATTATTTGGTTTTTTAATTGGATGGCTCTTTGCAAGAGAACCGCATGTGCAAACACAAAATAAGAAAAGCAGAACACCTCAAGAGATTGAAAAGGAAACGCTAGAAGATCTTGTTAGTGTTCTTGACATGCCTTCAATTGCAGTGACCCCTTCGCGTTATGTCGTAGCTTTCAATCCTCTCGCATACTCTCTCTTTCCAAGTCTCGCATTAGGGCACCCTTTAGCTTTAGTGAGTCGAAATCCAGAACTTCACCAAGCTATTGAGAGAGTTTTAAAAAATAATGTCTCTGACACATGTGAAATGACAGAACGCTATCAGGGAGGGCGTTCTTTGGTTGTTTCTGTAACCCCACTCCTTAAAGTTTCAACACTTATTCTTCAGTTTCGGGATAAAAGTGGAGAAATTCTCTTATCGCAAATGCAATCTGATTTTATTGCTAATGCGAGTCATGAATTAAGGACCCCTCTTGCTTCAATAAAAGGATTTATTGAAACACTGCAAGGCAGTGCGCGTACGGATGAGACAGCAAGAGTACGTTTTTTATCCATCATGGATGAACAAGCAGCCCGCATGAACCGCATCCTTGATGATCTTCTCTCCTTAAGCCGTATTGAAATGCGAGCCCACCTTCATCCAAACACATCTGTCAATATTATTGAAATTATACAAAAAGTTCTTTCAAGCCTTGAACTCTTAGCCCAACAAGCAAAAATGAAGCTGAAATTTCAACCGCCTCATATTTCTCAACTTGTCATTGGCGACAGAGATGAACTTGAACAGGTTGTTCAGAATCTCGTTCACAATGCCATAAAATATGGAACCGCGGGCGGCACTGTTGAGGTTTCTCTTGAAAGAAAAAAAAGCAATGATGGAACGAAATCTGTTCTTGAATTAAGCGTCAAAGACGACGGTCCTGGGATCCCTCCAGAACATCTGCCACGCCTTACAGAGCGTTTCTACCGCGTAGATAGCGCGCGAAGCCGTGAACAGGGTGGAACAGGTCTTGGACTTTCCATCGTGAAACATATATTGAAACGACACAAAACCGATTTGAGTATTCGTTCTGAACTTGGCAAAGGGTCAATCTTTTCTACAACCCTTGAAGAAGCAGCATAATGTGGATCTAATTTCGCAAACGACGGTCCCAATTTAATCACATATTATCAATATCTTAGATTGTCATAAATGCTTTGTTAAGATGTACTAAAAGTGGACAATTCTAATTCAATGTAAAGCGTCCTATAGACCCTTATTTTAATCATGGAGAACGTATCAATGAAAAAGTCCATAACCCTTGCGATTTTCATCGTAAGTAGTGTTAGCTTTTCAGGCTCAATCTTAGCGCGCGATCAAATTCGCATTGTTGGTTCTTCAACAGTCTACCCATTTACCACGGCAGTTGCGGAACAATATGGCAAATCCTCAGGAGGAAAAACACCTGTTGTCGAATCGACTGGCACGGGCGGCGGCATGAAAATTTTTTGTGAAGGGGTCGGAGCAGATAAAGTTGATGCCACAAATGCGTCGCGACGTATTAAGAAAAGTGAATTTGAGCTCTGTGATAAAAATGGTGTGAAAGATATCGTTGAGATCAAAATTGGTTTTGATGGATTAACAATGGCACACGCGAAGGACAGCCCAACATTTAGCTTAACTCGCAAGCAAATATTTCAAGCTCTAGCGGAAAAGGTTCCCAACGACAAAGGGGAATTAATCAATAATCCTTATGTGAACTGGTCTGATATTGATCCTTCACTCCCAAAAACTAAAATTGAAGTTCTTGGCCCTCCACCAACATCGGGAACACGGGATTCTTTCCACGAGATATTTATGGAAAAGGGTGCTGAAGCTTTTGACAGTCTGAAAGCTATGAAGAAGGCGGATGAGGAAAACAAAACAAAAGAATTCGAGAAAGTTTGGAAGTCAATTCGCAAAGATGGTGCCTACGTCGAGGCAGGCGAAAATGATAACCTCATCGTTCAGAAAATAGAAACGAATAAAAATGCGCTTGGTATCTTTGGCTTTTCCTTCCTCGAAGAAAATGCCAATAAAATTAAAGGTGTTTCAATTGAAGGTGTTGAGCCAACGTTTGAAAACATCTCCAGTGCAAAGTATACGGGTTCACGACCTCTCTTTATTTATATCAAGAAGGCCCATGTGGGAGTTATCCCTGGACTTGATAAATTTGTGGCAGAATATGTCTCAAGTAAAGCAATTGGGGATGATGGGTATTTAACCTCTAAAGGTCTTGTTGCTCTTCCTAAGGAAGCTTTTGAAAAATCAAAACAGGGTGCCCTTGCTATGCAGACACTTAAAGGAGAAGAGCTCAAATAATACCTCTCTGAAGCAAAGGATGTATGGTCTGTTTAACGGCATACGTTAGGGTCATATTTGCTCTTATGGACGCAGGGCTGGTGTTTCCTTGTTGTGGGTAAACACCAGCCCACTTACTTTACCACACCAACCAAACCATTTTTAATGGTTAGTGTTTCTCAATTCTGACTTCAACTAGGGAGTTAAATTTAGGGAGCAATGAAGGAATGACGAGTTGGTATATTCTTGTTCTTCTCCAACACAA
>JBJTOZ010000073.1:0-8148 GCA_046074825.1 Hyphomicrobium sp. | reverse complement strand
GTGCGCAATCAGAGAGGGGAGGACCTTCTTAGTCTCTTAGGAGAGGAGGTGCGTATTTCTGAACCTCGTAGTGCAGGCAGTCGCAAAAAAGCAGTGAAGGGTTTTCTTGCAAATACAGTACGGGCCGCGGGAGGGCTTCCCTTGAGATCTATGCCAAATTGGTTGCGTCCCATCATAGGATGGCTGATGCCAAAAATTGGACCACGTGGATTAGAATTCGCGCGTAGCCGCATTGAAATGAAAGCCATTGAGACTGTTTTATTTCTAAGGCAAAAATATCCTCGCAGAATGCGTTCTATGGTTCCTCCCCATATTTGGTCGCTCGTTGCTCCCTATGGTCTTACTCCTCGTATTGAAGAATTGCCTCTTCACAGAGAAGCAAAGCCTTTGGAAGAAATAGGAAAAAATTGAAAGAGTCGATGTTGATTTTAAAAAGAGCCCATCTTCTGCTTTTGATCTTTGGAATGCTCTTTATTTCAATTGCAGTCTGGAAACTCAACGGACAGAGCCAAAACCTTATCATAAAGTCTCTGATAATCGATCAAATCCCAATTACCCTTTATGAGAAATCTGATGGGCAACGTGGCCCCGCAGTTGTTATTGCGCATGGTTTTGCGGGATCACAGCAGCTCATGCAATCTTTTGCACTGTCCTTTGCGCTTAATGGCTATGTCGCAATTACTTTTGATTTTGCCGGTCATGGGCGAAATCCCACACCACTTGCTGGCAGTATTACGCAAACGGATGGTGCCACGCAGTTTCTCGTTCGAGAGGTTCAGAAAGTTGCGGAATTTGCTCTTTCTCATGGCGATGGTCGTCTCGCTCTTCTGGGGCACTCCATGGCTTCAGACGTTGTAGTGCGAGCGGCTTCTTTCAACCCAAATGTTTTAGCGACCATAACGCTCTCAATGTTTTCACCTGCTGTGACTTCGCAAACACCCCGCAATCTTCTTGTCCTCGTTGGAGATTGGGAAGCAAGGTTGAAAAAGGAAGCTCTGCGCGCTGTGAACCTTTTTTCAGATCCTGAGGCAGCTCGCCAAGATATAACCTATGGAAGTTTCGCACAGGGAAATGCACGGCGAGCATCCTTTATTCCGTATTCCGAGCATGTGAGTGTTCTTTATCGTAGCCAAAGTCTGAGGGAAGCTCTTGCATGGTTAAATACAGTTTTTGATTTTTATGGAAACGCAAAACCTGTGATTGCAGATCGCGGAGGAGCAATCGTACTACTTTTTACAGGAATTGTTCTTTTGATCTGGCCCATGACGGGACTTTTGCCTGTCGTATCTCGTGAAGCTCTGGGTACAGGCAGGTCGGGAAAGATATTCTGGATTTGTCTTGTTGTTCCAACTCTCCTTACCCCCTTACTCTTACGTTTTGTTCCAACACATATCCTTCCTATTCTTGTAGCGGACTACTTGAGTGTTCATTTTTTTGTTTATGGATCTCTTATGGCTCTTTGTCTCATTTTAACAAAAAAAGAAAAAAAAATAACGGAGCGTACAAAAATCTCATTCAGGGCTTTTGGTGGGGGTGTGGTTCTTTTGATTTTGTTTTTTCTCTTTGCTTTTATCTTGCCTCTAAATACCTATTTTACATCCTTTATTCCTGTGACTTCAAGACTGCCTATTATCTGTATTCTTTTCGTTGGGACTCTTCTTTTTTTCCTGAGTGACGAATGGTTGACGCACGGTAAATCTGCAATCAAAGGTGCACCAATCTTCTCAAAAATCGCTTTTCTACTTTCTCTTATGATTGCAGTCTCTTTTGATTTTAAGAGGCTTTTCTTCCTTATCCTTATTATTCCCGTCATTGTGCTATTTTTTGTTCTATTCGGTCTTGTGAGTAGACTCAGCTACAAAACAACAGGACATCCCGCAGTGGCGGCTTTATCAAATGCCTTTGCTCTGGCATGGTCGATAGGAGTGACTTTCCCAATGTTGTCTGGATAATAAGGTCATAATTGTAGCAGAGATGCTTGTCATAAGAGCGATACAAGGAAAAGATGCTATAGCAATAAAATAGTAGAGAAAAAGAATGATAGATTTTTTAATACGAAATGAACATGCTTCATAAGAAAGCAATATTTAAAAAAAATCATAAATAGCAGGGATAAAAAAATCCTTTTTTGTTGCTGACCATTATTTTATCATGTCATAAAAGTTTTGAATCGACGATCAATTTCTTTCTATCCAAAAATTGGAGATAAAAATTTGTGGCGAATTACGCGTGTCTTTCTTGCTGGTCTTTTGTCTCTTCTACCTTTGATTGTCACTGCTATTGTGACAGGATGGGTTGTTTCTATACTTAATGAGTACGCAGGACCCAACAGTTGGTTTGGGCAGCTGGTCGTCTCTCTTGGCTTGAGCGTAGGCGCTTCTTCTTTTGCTCCCTACGTCATTGGGTTGGTCATTCTTGTTTCGTTTGTTTATGCGCTAGGCCTTTTTGTCGAATCCCGTCTTGGATCTTGGGTCACCAATACCTTTGAGCGTTTTGTAAGCCGAATTCCTGTCATTTCGAGTGTCTATGATATCTCGAAAAAATTTACGTCCATGGTCGATCTCAAAGGTGGTGGTGATTTAAAAAATATGCGCCCCGTCTGGTGTTTTTTTGGAGGAGAGCCTGGCGCTGCGGTTCTTGCTCTTATGCCTTCCTCAAAACCCGTTCAAATTGGCAAAGACAAATATGTTGGAATTATTATACCTTCTGCTCCAGTACCAGTTGGAGGAGCGCTCCTCTATGTTCCACAGACTTGGATTAAGGCAGCTGCAGGAGGGGTCGATGAACTCATGGCTGTTTATATTTCAATGGGTGTGACATCGCCAACATCGATGACAGTTACTTAAAGGGGAAACAGAAACCCCTGCGCAATAAGTCTTTTCACAAGAAACTGAAGGGCATGAGAAATTAATTTTTTATATTGAACTCTTTTAATTTTTTTATTTTAGGAAAAAAAAGATGAACTCTTCCGCAAGGCGTGCCTTTTTATTGGGCTGGGCTGGTGTCCTTCCTTTTTTGATATCAGCCATGTGCATTTTGTCCCCAGACCTTCGTGTGATTGCAGTGCATGCTATGCTTTTATATGCCGCTCTTATCTTGAGTTTTCTTGGTGGTGTGCATTGGGGGATCGAACTTAATAAATTAGAAAAGTCAGAAATTTTGTTTTCAGGATATTTTGTGAGTGTAGTTCCTGCACTCTTGGGCTTTTTATCCTTTTTTTTAAAACCTTCTATGGGCCTGATAGTGCTATCTATCGGATTTTTTGGATTGCTAAGCTATGATTTAAGGTGTGTGCGAAAGGGGGATGCACCAGACTGGTACGCAAAGCTCAGAATTCAGCTCACAGCTGTTGTTCTAATTTGTCTATTAGTGGCGGTGACTTCTTTAGAATGAGGCCTGCGTTTTTTTTAGGAGCGTCATTAACATCCTAAGTTCAAATATTTTTCCTTTTAATGATTTATGAAGTTTAACGGTTTATCGTCTTGGTACAATTGAAAAAACCCTCAGAAAATGTTTTTCTGAGGGTTTTATCTTTTAAAGTTAGAAGTGGGTAAGAGACTTTACATCATGTCTCCCATTCCTCCCATTCCTCCCATTCCTCCTGGCATTCCTGGAGCAGCTTCTTTCTTTGGACGATCAGCAACAGCAGCTTCTGTGGTGATCATCAAGCCTGCAATAGAAGCGGCGTCTTGAAGAGCGGTGCGGACAACTTTAGCAGGGTCGATGATACCTTTATCGATCATATCGCCATACTCGTCGTTTTGAGCATCATACCCAAATGTAGCACTCTTTGATTCTAGAACTTTACCAACGACAATCGAGCCTTCCACGCCAGCGTTTTCAGCAATTTGACGAATGGGAGACTGAAGAGCACGGCGAATAATTTGAATACCGGCTTCTTGGTCATCGTTATCACCTTTAACAGTGATGGCAGAGGAAGCTTTAAGAAGCATCACGCCGCCACCTGCAACAACGCCTTCTTCAACTGCAGCACGGGTTGCATTTAAAGCGTCATCAACACGATCTTTACGCTCTTTCACTTCAACCTCGGTAGCTCCTCCAACCTTGATTACAGCAACACCGCCAGCAAGTTTGGCAAGGCGCTCTTGAAGCTTTTCACGATCATAATCTGAGGTCGTTTCCTCAATTTGTGCTTTGATTTGAGAAACTCTAGCTTCTATATCCTTCTTCTTGCCAGATCCATCAACGATTGTTGTGTCGTCTTTGGTAATCGTGACGCGTTTTGCGCGGCCAAGCATAGCAACAGTGACATTCTCAAGCTTAATGCCTAAGTCTTCTGAGATGGTTTGACCACCAGTCAGAACAGCTATGTCTTCTAACATCGCTTTACGACGATCTCCAAATCCAGGGGCTTTGACAGCTGCAACCTTAAGACCACCACGCAACTTATTAACTACAAGTGTTGCGAGAGCTTCCCCTTCGACTTCTTCAGCTATTATGAGAAGAGGTTTTCCAGTTTGAACGACTGATTCAAGAACAGGGAGAAGGGGCTGAAGACCTGAGAGCTTCTTCTCATGTATGAGAATATAAGGGTCATCTAGTTCAGCAACCATCTTATCAGCGTTTGTGATGAAATAAGGTGAAAGGTAACCACGATCAAATTGCATTCCTTCCACAACATCAAGTTCGCTTTCAAGGCTCTTGGCTTCTTCAACCGTAATGACACCCTCGTTGCCAACTTTCTGCATCGCCTCAGAAATCATATCACCGATGGACTTCTCGCCATTTGCAGAAATTGTCCCAACTTGTGCAATTTCTTGGCTGTTTTTAACTTTCTTAGCTTTTTTGCCGATTTCTTCGACGACTTGAGAAACAGCTTTGTCAATGCCGCGTTTCAAATCCATCGGGTTCATTCCAGCCGCAACAGACTTGAGGCCCTCACGTACAATAGATTGAGCAAGGACTGTCGCAGTGGTTGTGCCATCTCCAGCAACATCATTGGTTTTGGAAGCGACTTCACGAACCATTTGCGCTCCCATATTTTCAAACTTGTCCTCTAGTTCAACTTCCTTAGCGACAGTAACACCATCCTTGGTTGTGCGTGGTGCACCAAATGATTTTTCGATAATCACATTACGCCCTTTTGGACCAAGAGTAACTTTAACTGCATTGGCCAAAATATCGACGCCACGAAGCATTCGCTCGCGAGCATCAGCTGAAAATTTGACGTCTTTAGCTGCCATTTGACTTAACTCCTTTAAGAAAAATTTGATTAGTTAGGTTTGTGATAATTATAAAAAACATTGAGACAAGATAGGATTTCTTGGACACTTATTTATCCAAAATCCCCATGATGTCGCTCTCTTTCATAATAAGAAGATCTTGGCCGTCGATTTTGACTTCTGTGCCAGACCATTTACCAAAAAGGATTTTGTCACCCTTCTTGACATCGAGAGGAACTATTTTTCCGCTTTCATCTCGAGCGCCTGGTCCAACAGAGATGATTTCACCCTGCTGAGGTTTTTCTCCAGCAGTGTCAGGAATAATGATGCCACCAGCAGATTTTGTTTCTGCTTCAGCGCGCTTAACAACCACACGATCGTGGAGGGGGCGAAACTTCATGAGATAATATGCTCCAATTTTAGAAATTTATATTCGTGAGACTTGGACACTGTGCAGATGCGAGAAAATGAAATTAGCAATCTACACTGAGGAGTGCCAAGTTGAGTTGGATATAGGGAGCCTGTGCGGAGGTTGTCAAGGACGCCTCAAACAAAATTCATTAACTCATTGATATTGTTTGTGAAATATAAATCGAATAGGCGTATTCAAAATATAAAATACTTTTTGGTTCCTCTATTTTGGAAATACGCAGGGGGCAAAGAGATGAGAGGGATATTGTAATAAGGAATTAAATTTCACTTTTCTCTCTCATGTAACGAACTTTTCCTATTCGGAATGCATCTAGTACAGACATACCATAAATGAAGACCCCACCGATATGTTGGCCAATAAAAGTTGCTGTTGCTGGCATAAGCTTTGTACTGATCCAACCAAGCACAAGCATGAAAAAAATAAACATAAGGCCTCTGTGTGGTAATCCTAGCATAACATGACCCACTCCTGGAATGAGTGAGACTGCAAGAATCTTCATTGGCTTTTGGGGTCTCATGGTCATGCTAAAAATCTCGATTTCATATCAATCAATAAATCAAGTTGTTGGCGAACATAATTTGGGTTAGCAGTTGCCTGACCGAACTCTGCCTGCCGATAAACGCCGTAGCGGGCGCGGTCGCCTTCGGCGAGCAAAGTGACAATGCGCAGGCCCTTCATCGTAATGAGACCCTACTTTAGTATGGGAATATTAAAAATTCTTTGAAGGGGGAGGGTATCCAAATAGGTTTGCATTCTCCTATTATCAGTCCTTACGATAGCAGTTTCGGGAAAGTTAGCTGGACTGGGGAGTGTGATGGGCAAGAAATCGAATTTGGAAAAGCTTGTCTGCCCAGCAGGTCGTAGCATAATATCAAGTGTTCCTGGTACTTGTATTTGAGTTGGGATTGTTACCATCAGCCAGAGGCTCGGTAGTTTGCGAACCATAAGCAGATCGACAATCGCTTTCACCGCAACTGCCTCTCCGCGGTATGAGCCATTGAGCTGATAAACGCCTGCTGTTTCTGTCTTTGTTATCTCAACATCGTTAAGGATAGCTCGGAGTGGGCCAAGCAATTGCTCCGCCATGGACCGCTTTCGAACCATTGCATCTTGCCAGAGGCGATACAGAAGAAAAGAAAGCGTTCCAAAAATGAGAATAGCGAGTATAGACTGTAGCATTGTCAAAGAAATTGTAGCCAAACAAGCTGGGCCACATGAAAGCTTTGAACCTTAATAACCCACAGGCTTAGGCCATGGCATTGTAAACTGCTCGCCGCGCCCCACGAATCTATAACGATAGAAATGGAACCATAGCGACATAAGTAAATAAAAAACAACCATTGCTGTGAGTTGTGCCCCATATCCGAGGAAAATGGCAAAAAATGTTAATACACACAATACGATCAGAAGGAGCGAAGGCAACGGGTGGAACGGGTGAGTGTAACCGCGGCGTATGGAACCCAAAGGCCACTTTTTACGGAACATCATAATATTGATACTCATGAATGTGTATTGCAGCACACCCGACAGAATAGAAAAAGTGATAGCCTGACCTAAATTGGCGATAAAGGCAAAAGCTAGCGCAATCGGAACCAAAAAAATGATCGCGCGGTAAGGTGTTCTGTAGTGAGGGTGCACGGCAGCAAACCATATTGGAAGATAACGATCACGTCCGAGCGAGAACCATGCGCGTGCCGCGTCATTGATACACCCATTAGCTGAGGCAAGCGCGGCAAGAATTGTGGAGACAAACATCATTTTTTCCAAAAGGCCACTTCCCGATAATTTGCCAGCATCCAGAAGAGGATAATATGTGCTGCCGAGGTATTGCCAGGGCATGAGCGAAGCGCATACGTACCATGTTATCGAAGCCCCAATTAGGAGCGTTATCATGCCTGCCATCGTCCCATAGGGAAGTGCACGGGCTGGTGAACGGACTTCTTCTGCAGCTTGCGTTGTCCCCTCAATGCCAAGATAATACCAGATGCCCCAGTGGAAGCCGGCAATAACACCAATCCATCCATACGGGAGAGCATTGTCAGGTGTTACCATTTCATTAAGTTTTAGGATTGTACCCTGACTCCAAGGTTGAACTGAGAAAAATAAAATTATTATAGCTATAAAAGCTATCGCAGTGATAATGAAGTTCAGGTTCAGTGTCATAAGCACACCGCGGTAGTTTAGTGCTGCCAAAACCACAATCACAGTGGAAATGGCTCCGCGATAATACCAGTCGGTGAAACCTTCACCTGCATATGCCTTAATCGTATCTGCTATGAGGATGGCATTTGAAACTTCAAGCATCGTATAGGCAAATACAAGATAGAGGGCGACGTTGAAGGCCATAAGAGGCCCGACGATGTGTTTAGCCTGAGCATATTGCCCCCCAGCTGCAGCAACAGTCGAAGTCACCTCAGAGTCGATCATCGCGACTGAGGTATAAAGAATTCATATACGGGCTCGATCTCAAGAACCTGGACAAATCAAGAAAGGAGCTTGAGTAATGGCTAAGTACACGCCTCCAGAACAATC
>JBJTOZ010000072.1:0-3278 GCA_046074825.1 Hyphomicrobium sp. | reverse complement strand
GCTATCAAAAGTCTGCGACGCATAGGCCTTAACCCTTTACACAGCAAGGATGGTTTTGCGTATCCTTTGGTATACGCAAATACAGTGTATTTTCTTCAACTCTTTGAAGAGTGTTTTTAAGAAACTCACTCATGAAGTAGTCGCCCCTCGTTTTGCGACCAAATCAGCCAAATTTCCTCGCCAATGTTGATAACAGGATCTTTTGAATTATTCTGAGTGTTTTGGTGCAACACTTTTATGTCTCCCTGAGAGGCAACTGAAAAATGATAATATGAGATAGAACCCAAATAACTGATTTTTACCAACTTGGCTTTTAGAGAATTAAACTGTATTCCTTGAGACTGTTTGCTGAGAGTAATTTTTTCAGGACGCAGGACAACGGTGACTTTTTGGCCTTGAGAAAATGGTTCCTCGCTTATAACTTTAACAGTCGCACTCAGAGAAGGACAGAAGATTTCGTGCACCCCGTTATCAACGGTTGTGACTTCGCCTTCAAAAAGATTGACCTCACCAAAAAATTGAGCAACATGGCGAGAGGTTGGAGAGTTATAAATTTCACTTGGTGTTCCAACCTGTCGTAAGTAGCCATGATCCAAAACAGCAATGCGGTTTGCTAAAATCATTGCCTCCTCTTGATCATGCGTAACGATAATAAAAGTCGCGTTTGTTTTTTTTTGTAACTCCAAAAGATCAGATTGGGCTTGTGCTCGAAGCCGCTTGTCTAAAGCTGTTAGAGGTTCATCAAGTAATAAAATTTTAGGTTTTTTGGCAATGGCCCGCGCTAGTGCGACACGCTGCTGTTGCCCGCCCGACAACTGATGGGGTTTGCGGTTAGCGAGAGTTTCAATTTGAAGCATTCGCATGGCCTCCTGTACGCGCACCTTGATATCGAAAGAGGGCATCTTGTCTTGGTGCAGTCCAAAAGCAATATTCCTTTCTACTGTCATGTGAGGAAAAAGAGCGTACGATTGGAAGACCATTGTTATGGTGGATCTTTGATGGGCAGGAAGAGCCGTTATATCCTTTCCCTCAAGGAGAATTCTTCCTTCTGTCGGATTCTCAAATCCTGCCAACATTCGCAGAAGCGTTGTTTTTCCGCAGCCTGAAGGCCCAAGAAAAGCAAAAAATTCTCCATCCTCAATATCCAGATTAAAAGATTGCAAAGCAGCTTTCTCATGAAAGCGTTTCGTAATGTTCTCAAAACGGATCAGCGGAGACTGTGAGGGCATCTGCCGTGAAGATGACACAGAAAACGGAGAGAAAGTTTTGCTCATGAAGAGAGTTCACATTTTCTTGAGATACGTGTGGAGATTATGTCTCTTGGAGTGACTTTTCTGTCATCTTTTTTCCCTAACTAGAAAAAAAAACCATCCTACGTCGTTTTCAACAAAAAAGGTTCGTGTAAAAAGGGAAGATAAACAAAGAAAAAAAATAATTTTTCATTAGGTAACAATCTGTCACTCAGGGTTTTACGTCTTGCATAGACCTTACGTGAGACACACATTGATCCATATCAATGTCAACTGCGAATTATCAAGCAGAGTAAAAAACAAAGGTGCTTGTCATGGAAGAGTTCATGGATCTTTTTACAGTTTTGACACTGAGCGTCATCTTGGTTTGCGTCACAATCATTGGAAGCGGTCTGTTAGAAAAATTCCACAACCGCAATCGACGCGAGGATGTATCTCCCTTGTACAATCGCAAGTGGGGAAGGAACCTCTTTTTCTAAAGTGGGAGGAGAATAAATCCCCACCATTCTCTCGCGAGGCTTCGAGGTACAATTTTTCAAAAGCAGCAGTTTTTCCTAAGACATCCTCAACAAGAGGCTGCCTTGGAAAAAAGGCTGCGCGTTATCACGTTGCTAGTTCGCAAAAATAGCGAAAACAGCTCTTTGTTTCTTTGTCTGAGCTGTAGGCCGTAGGGTTGAAGATTGAAATCTCAGTCAAGAGTGCTGCATCATGATTGGAAAGTTTGCATTGGGTCACCTTGTCTTTGAGTACAGCGGCGCCTCCTGCCTATTAGAGACGCGTCACAAGTTTCCTTTTCCGCACGCAGCAAAGTGGCTGTACCCTAACTTTCAATCCACTGCCCTGCGCGTTTGAGGGCTTTGTTCCACTCTGCTAAACGCCTTTTTCGATCAGGGGATGGCATTGTCGCGGTAAATGTTTGATCCTTGTCCCACTGAGCCGCGATTTCAGAAAGATTGGACCAAAATCCAACGGCCAAGCCTGCAAGATAGGCTGCGCCTCTTGCGGTGGTTTCAAGGACTTTGGGGCGAACAACTGGAACATCTAAAAGATCGGATTGAAATTGCATTAACAGATTATTAGACGAGGCTCCACCATCGACACGTAATTCTTTCATGCGAATTTTTGAATCATTCTGCATGGCCCGCAAAACATCTGTTACTTGAAAAGCAATACCTTCCAACGCAGCTCTCGCAATATGCGCTTGAGTGGTTCCTCGGGTAAGACCAATAAGCAATCCCCTTGCGTAAGGATCCCAATGAGGAGCCCCTAGCCCCGCAAACGCTGGAACTAAGTAAACTCCTCCTGTATCTTGAACACGCGCTGCAAGGGCTTCAACTTCAGTAGAAGATTTAATAAGACCTAAGCCGTCTCGCAGCCACTGTACAACAGCCCCACCGATAAATATGCTCCCTTCAAGAGCATATTCTGTTTTTTTTCCTATCCTCCATGCAATGGTAGTCAGAAGATTATTTTTTGAGGTGATGGCTTTTTTACCTGTATGCATTAATAGAAAACATCCTGTGCCGTAGGTGTTTTTGACCATGCCTTGTTGCGTACACATTTGTCCGAAGAGGGCTGCCTGCTGATCTCCTGCCATGCCAGCAATTGGCACGGAGGCTCCGAGCAGATGACACTCTCCATAGATTTCACTAGAGCTGCGAACTTCTGGCAAAAGGGACGGTGGGATCCTAAAGAGTTTCAATAAATCCTTATCCCACTCCCCCTTGTGAATATTAAATAAAAGTGTGCGACTAGCGTTACTCGGATCCGTAATGTGCTTGCGTCCTGATGTCAGGTTCCACAATAGCCAAGTATCAACTGTTCCAAAAGCTAACTTCCCTGCATTGGCTTTTGCCCGCGCTCCTGGAATATTGTCCAACATCCATTGTATTTTTGTTGCAGAAAAATAAGCATCTAAAAGAAGACCTGTTTTTTTTCGAATTTTTTTTTCAAAGCCTCTCGCTCGCAAACGATCACACACTTGAGCAGTGCGTCGATCCTGCCAAACTATGGCATTGGTAATCGGCT
>JBJTOZ010000071.1:0-16235 GCA_046074825.1 Hyphomicrobium sp. | reverse complement strand
AGATATCTATGATGGAACTTTACAAGGCTTTTCGGAGATCTCATCTCCCTTATTGAAATCCAAAATTGCACCCCTACTTAAGCCTCAAAAAAAAAGAGCCCTTTATCTCGAAAGTTTGCTCAAAGATCATTCTGAACTATATCCAAAACATTATTGGAATACCGAATTAATTACTTGCTGGACGGGAGGTACAGTCGGCTATAAATCTCAGAATTTATATCGGTACTATGGTGATTGCCCTGTTAGAGACATTGGTTATGTCTCTTGTGAGGGGAGACATACAATACCCCTCGCAGAGGGAACCCCGGCTGGTCCACTAATTCCCGATGGTGCTTTTTACGAATTCATACCTTTAGGTGCCACTAAAACTAAACTTGCGCATGAACTCGATATTGGGCGGGAATACCTCATCCTTGTTACGACCTCTAATGGTCTATACCGATATAAAATTGATGATATCGTTTGTTGTAGGGGATATTTAGAGCAAACCCCAGTTTTAGAATTTATACGCAAAACGTCGGATTATTCTGACATGGAAGGTGAAAAATTAAGTGCTCAGCAAGTCATTTCCGCTGTAAGAGATGTAGCGAATAAGCATAACGTAAATATTCTCGATTTTGGATTTGCAGGGGAAAGAAGAGAAAATTTGCCCCCACGTTACAAGATTTATCTTGAGCCTCTCAACGATGTTCAGATTGATCCAAAAGCACTCTTTCAGTTGGCTGAAGATATCGACAAGCACCTCATTTCAAGTAATCTTTGTTATTGCCAAAAAAGGAGTGATGGTTCACTTGATAGCCTCAATCCCGTAATCCTACCCAAAGGAACCTGGCATAAGTTTATGAGTTCTCTGTCGAGCAAAAGAAAAACAGGTGAAACACAATACAAACATCCTGTTATTCTTTCTTCGCAGCAACACGCAGAATTGCAGGGATTGCTTTAATTGTTCTCAGATTTTTAAAAATTATTAGACTAGATTAATATTCAATCATGAGATTTCATGAGATAACTTTTTTATTACGAAAAATATGATTACAAAACATTTTTTGTTAGCTGTAATAGAGCATCAAGGTTTTTATTAAAACTTTTTTCACATGGAGAATTATCAAATGCCACATATGACAGTATTTATGACCTTACTAGCTGTCGCACTTTATTTTTATACAAGTATTCGTGTTGCTCAATCACGGATGAAAACTGGGATAAAGGCACCTGCTACGACTGGAAGTCCGGAGTTCGAGCGTACCTTTCGGGTTCAAATGAACACACTAGAATGGATGCCGATATTCTTACCCTCTATGTGGCTCTGCGCATATTATGTGAACGATTTTTGGGCTGCTATCGGGGGACTGATTTGGATCGGAGGACGTATTCTTTACATGCAAGGTTACACACAAGCTGCTGAAAAGAGAGGACCTGGTTTTGGAATCCAAGCGCTAGCTGCTCTTCTTTTATGGGGAGCGTCTTTAGTTGGCGTTCTAAAGTTTTTTATATTCTAAAGATTTTTTTAGTCCCCAAATCCCTATAAATGTAATTTTGAATTCTGCTCCCTAACTTTATAAATACTTCAAACTTTAGACTTTCACTTATTTCTCAACGATGGGTCCTTTTCAATTTCCGCTCAAAATGATTTATGGTCATATCTGAAGTGGTTTCTTTCAAGAGGTATTAGTGAAAGATATTAATCTAAACAGAGACCAGAATCAGGTCTGCAATACTTTTGATTTAAGGCTTAAAGAATGTGCTCAAAAAGTTGATTTGCAACTCAAAGACATTCTAACCTCATTTCCTAACTCTGATGTGATTTCTCAGAGATTGTGGAATGCTATGGAGTATGCAACTCTTTCAACTGGAAAACGCTTTCGCCCTTTTCTTGTAATGGAATGTGCCAATTTATTTGGTGTTTCAGATGAGGCGGCATTAAATACCGCTGCTGCAGTAGAATGTATCCATTGCTATTCACTCGTTCATGATGATCTGCCTGCAATGGATAACGATGATTATCGGAGGGGGCGATTGACAACTCATAAGGCTTTTGACGAAGCAACGGCTATCCTAGTTGGTGACGCCTTACAAACACTCGCATTTGAAATCCTAGCTGACCCCAAAACCGATTCTGATCCTCTGATCAGAACGGTCCTCATTCAAGGCCTTGCTCGAGCATCAGGACGGGCAGGAATGGTTGGGGGACAAATGCTTGATCTCACTGCTGAACATGATCTTGGTTTGCAGACAAAACCTATTGATCATGTGAAAGGTATTCAAAATGCAAAAACAGGAGCGCTTATTGAATTTTCTGCTGTTGGTGGTGCAATCCTCGGGCGTGCACCATCAGAAAAATTAGTAGCAATAAAAAACTATGCAAAATCACTCGGTTTAGCATTTCAGATTGCTGATGATCTCTTGGATGTAGAAGGTTTGCCAGATGAAGTTGGGAAAGCAACAGGGAAGGATGCGGCTGCTGGTAAGGCTACTTTCGTTTCTATACTTGGAATAGCAGAAGCTCGAAATATGTTGCAACGAATAACTACAGATGCGATTGAATCTTTAAATGTATTTGGTTCGGAAGCTCATTATCTGATAGATGCTGTTCGTTTTATGCAAACTCGTAAACATTAGTTACACTAATAATAAGAAATAAATTTACTCTCTTTCTAACTAGAATTTTTCGAGGCTTTTTGTTTTGAATGATAACAAAACTGTATGTCTGACTGGAGGTGCAGGGTTCGTTGGCTCCGCAGTTGCTCGTGAATTACTCTCCTCAGGCTTTAAGGTTCGTGCCCTTATTCGTAAAGAGAGTCCTAGAAAAAATCTTGAAGGATTATCTCTTGAAATTATTGAGGGTGATATCAAAGATCACAATAGTGTCTTAGAGGTAATGCGTGGCGTTCAATATGTCTTTCACGTTGCCGCGGATTACCGTTTGTGGGCTCCAAATCCAAATGACATTATTCAAAACAATGTCGATGGTACCCGGACAGTAATGATGGCTGCTCTCCATGCGAAAATTCAAAAAGTAATTTATACTTCAAGCGTTGCAACAATAAATATTCCACTGAATAAAACTGTCACAGATGAAACAGAGATCTTACATGAAAAAGAGGCTATTGGTGCATATAAAAAGAGTAAAGTATTAGCTGAGGGGGTAGTCTCAGAGCTTGTAAAAAAGCAAGGGTTGCCTGCAATTATTGTAAATCCCTCAACACCCATAGGCCCTCGAGATATTCGACCTACTCCAACGGGTCGAATAATCATAGAGGCAGCCTTAGGAAGGATGCCTGCTTTCGTTGATACGGGTTTGAATATTGTTCATGTTGACGATGTCGCTCGAGGTCATCTTCAAGCCCTTGTAAAAGGACGGATTGGCGAGAGATATATTTTAGGTGGTGAAAATATGACCCTTGCAGAGATGCTCAAGAAAATTGCAAATCTAACAGGACGTCAGGGGCCATTTCTACGCTTGCCCCACTATCTTCTTTATCCAGTAGCGTATGCTAGTCAGATAACCGCACGTATTTCAGGGAAAGAGCCATTTGCTACTATTGATGGCCTTCGAATGGCAAAGAAACACATGTATTTTTCCTCTAAAAAGGCCGAACAGCAATTAGGATATAAAGTCCGTTCTGCATCTATCGCGATAGAAGATGCTCTCCAATGGTTTAAAAGTGCAGGCTATATCTAACGATGATTTTTTGGCCTATTGCACTTCTCTCTCTTGCTGTATGGATTTATCTCTTTTTTTTTCGTGGTCTTTTTTGGCTTAATCGCGAGTGCGAGAATACCAATCATCCAAAAATGGATCTATCTACTTGGCCTTCAGTAGTTGCTATTATTCCATCAAGAAATGAGGAGAAAACACTCCCTGTCAGTTTACCAGCTCTTCTCGAGCAGGACTATAAAGGATTTTTATCGATCATTGTTGTTGATGATGAAAGTGAAGATGCAACATTTGCTGTAGCTCAAAATATTTCAAAAAATGCCAAAAGGTTCGTAAGTGTTCTTTCTGGAAAAACTCTTCTCTCTTCTAAATGGACAGGTAAAGTATGGGCCCTTCATCAGGGAGTAGTAGAAGCGGAGAAGCTGCAAATACCATGCACGTATTATTTATTTACTGATGCTGATATAGTTTACGGGAAAGCCTCCCTCACTAATCTTATATTAGAAGCTCTTAATAAAGAATCATTACTGACTTCTTTTATGGTCAAACTACATTGTCAAAGTTCTGCTGAAAAATTTCTTATTCCTGCCTTTGTTTATTTCTTTAACATGATCTATCCTTTTTCTTGGGTTAACAGAAAGGATACAAAAATATCCGCAGCAGCTGGAGGTTGTCTACTTGTTGATAAGTTAACATTAGAAAGAGCAGGAGGTTTATCGACGATACAAGCATCATTGATTGATGATTGTGCTTTAGCAAAAAATATCAAACCTTATGGGCCAATTTGGTTAGGTTTTGCCAATACAATTCAAAGTATACGAGAGTATTCTAATTGGCACGAAATTCGATATATGGTTTCGCGGACAGCGTTTGCACAGCTCAATAATTCGTACCTATTATTGTTAGGTACAATTCTTGGAATGGTAATTACTTTCCTTTCACCTCCGTTTGTGATGTTCTTTGGACCCTACCCATTAAACCTGTTAGGATGCTTAACTTGGCTTATAATGACAATAACATTTATTCCTACAATTCGTTATTATAAATGCTCTCTTTTATTATCGATGTCTTTACCGCTTATTGCGGCAACCTATATGGTTTTTACACTAGACTCTGCTCTTCAAAATTTTCTTGGTAAAGGAGGATTTTGGAAGGGGAGGGTTCAAGCTTTTAAAAATAATGATGACGGATCGAAAAGACCATAAATTAGGCAAATGGGAAAAAGACGAAAATTTCCCCGTTGCTTCTTTTTTAATTTCTTCCCATCAGCGCCCTGCCTTGAAGGCATTCTATAGATTTGCAAGATCTGCTGATGATGCAGCTGATAATCCTTCACTGAATTCTTCAGTGAAGTTGCAAATATTAGATAAACTTGAGAAAACATTATTAGGTAAATCTGATGAAGCACCTGATGCTTTACCTCTTCGCTCTATCTTTCAAGAGAGAGGCCTATCCACGGAACATGCACAACATCTTCTTGTTGCTTTTCGTCAAGATGTCATTAAGGATCGCTACAACACATGGGATGAACTCATAAACTATTGCAATTATTCAGCAAATCCCGTCGGTCGTTTTATCCTTGATATCCATGGCGAGGATACATCTTCATATCCATACAGTGATACTCTCTGTACAACCTTGCAGATAATAAATCATTTGCAAGATTGTAAAAAAGATTATTTCGAACTTAATCGGATTTACATCCCACTTTCAGAATTTTTATCGAATGGGATCAGTATCAATGAACTTTCAAAAAATGAATCCTGTCCCTCATTATTGAAAGTTTTTAAATCGATTATAGACAAAACGATCAATTTAGAGCCAAACTTTGAAGACTTTTCTTGCCACGTGAAAAATAAAAGATTGTCTTTGGAAATTTCTGTGATTAGCAAACTTGCAAATAGACTTATCGGTACCCTAATGGAGAGGGACCCCCTAAAAGATCGGGTTCATCTCAACAAAAGAGAGAGCATATTAGTTGCTGTCCATGCTGCATATCGGCACGTAACACGAAGGTATTTCTTTTAAATCCCGAGATATTTCTTTATTAAACTTTTTTGATGGAACCGATGAAATCTAGCGAACCAATAATGGGAAGCTCTCATTCAATACGAGCATCAAAAAGTTCATTTTTTTCTGAATGCGGATACTTCCAAAAAGCCAAAGAGAGGCAATATATCTCGTGTATTCTTTTTGTCGTTCTGTGGATGACATAGCTGATAGCGAATTTTCTAAAGAGCAGCGTCTGGCAGATATTAATCTGTGGCGCAGTCAAATAAATGATTTATATAAATTTCGATACGAAGGAAATTTGACCAAAGGATATTTACCAGTAGTTCAAAAATATAATTTAAATAATGAAGATTTTTTTTCTGTCTTAGATGGAATGGAGATGGATATTAGAAATCAGAATACCTTCTATGATTGGAGTAGTCTAGATAGGTATTGTGATTGCGTTGCTTCAGCAGTTGGGCGCTTGAGTTCCCAGATTTTCGGTATAGATGAAACATCAGGTAAAGCACTGTCTCATCACTTAGGACGTGCACTACAGCTTACAAATATATTGCGTGATATTGATGAAGATGCACAAATGGGACGCTTTTACCTCCCGATTGAAGAATTAAAAAAGCAGAATATTTATAATTCAAATATATCCGAAATTATAAATCACGTTTCTTTTAGTAAAGTATGTTTCTCAATAACCAAAATAACAGATCTTTATTTTGAAGAAGCTGAAGGGATTATGAGAAAAATACCTCGCTCCCTTGTTAAATCTCCACGTATCATGTGTTCTGTTTATAAATCACTTTTTCATAAACTTAAAAAGCGTGGGTGGCATTTACCGAGAAATAAAATATCAATTCCTAAATCACAAATGTTTATTGCCATTTTTAAATATGGCTTCATTTAATGATACAGGGAACAACTCATATCGTTGGAGCAGGTGTTGCAGGTTTATCGGCGGCGGTTTCTCTGGTCGAGCAGGACAGACGAATTATTATCCATGAAATGACTCGCTATGCGGGGGGGAGATGCCGATCGTACTTCGATCCTGTTTTAGGAATTCAAATTGACAATGGAAATCATCTTATACTGTCATCCAATACTCATACTAGAGAATTCCTAAATAAAATAAAATCATACCATTTGTTGCCAGTCCCTGAAAAAGCAAAATTTCCTTTTTTTGATATAAAGGATATGTCTCAATGGACGGTTGAAATTAATAAAGGCTTTTTTCCTAGATGGATTTTCAACAAAAATATGCGGGTACCTGAAACGCGTGCGTGGGATTATTTTCATCTCCTACCATTTCTCATTCGGTCCTATTGTACAAATAAACCTGTAGCCCAACTTGTATCATTCAGAGAGAGGGTATTTAAATACCTTGTTCATCCAGTTCTACTCGCTGCCTTAAACACCAATCTTGAAGAAGCATC
The DNA here is from genome assembly GCA_046074825.1 of Hyphomicrobium sp. GTDB lineage: Bacteria > Pseudomonadota > Alphaproteobacteria > Rhizobiales > Hyphomicrobiaceae > JAGVSR01. The sequence goes on along the minus strand of JBJTOZ010000071.1, from coordinate 9,140 downwards.
CTCTCAACTTGCCGCAAAGATCATTTTAAAAACGATTATAAAAGGGGGGGAGGCCTGTAAACCTCTACTTTCAAGCTTAGGCTTGAGTTCAGTCTTTGTAGATCCTGCAGTTGCATTTCTTAAATCTAGAGGAGTTGAAATTCAATTTAATCATCAATTGAAATCAATTCATTTTAAAAATCAAAAAGTCTGTTCTCTCAATTTTGATGATAATGAATTTGAACTTAAAAGAGAAGATAAAGTTATTTTATCTGTACCTCCTTGGGTAGCAAAGACCCTTATTCCAAATCTCACAACACCAACTGAATACAGTCCTATCGTTAATATTCATTATAAAATTGTACCTCCTAAAACATTGCCTCCCATTTTAGCTGTTATTAATGGATATGCAGAATGGATTTTCGCTTTTCCGCATCGCATCTCAGTAACTATTAGTGCAGCGGATAAATACATTGATTGTGTAAGGGAAGAATTAGCATCTATGGTATGGAATGAAATTAAATCAATTTCTGGTCTTAGGGTTGATCTCCCGCCATGGCAAATTGTCAAGGAAAAGCGTGCCACATTTAAAGCTACGCCTGCTCAAGATTTATTGCGTCCTCAAGCACAAACAAAGTTGAGTAATCTTTTTCTTGCTGGAGATTGGACACAAACTGGATACCCAGCAACGATTGAGGGTGCTGTTGTGTCAGGTCAAAAGGCAGCTAAATTAGCATTGTAAAGAAGATACTTATGACGACTATTCCATCTTTTAATCATTACTTTTTTGATAGATCACAACTTGATGAAAAAATAAATCATTCGCTCTCAAGTTTACTTAAACTCCAAAAAAATGATGGTCATTTTGTTTTTGAATTAGAGGCGGACTGTACCATACCATCTGAATATGTCTTGCTTTGTTATTTTCGAGGAGAAACTTTAGATCCAATCCTTTTAAAGAAAATTTCCACATATATTAAGAAAAACCAGGGAAAAGATGGAGGATGGCCCCTTTTTTATGATGGTCAATCAAATATCTCCGCAAGTGTTAAAGCCTATTTTGCACTCAAAGTTATTGGAGAACAAATTACATCAGAACAAATGACAAAAGCCAGAAGTTGGATCCTTTCGAAGGGAGGTGCATCACAATCGAATGTATTTACCCGCAATCTTTTAGCATTGTTCAAGCTTATACCTTGGTCTGCAGTGCCAATAATGCCCGTAGAAATTCTTCTTTTACCGAGATGGTTTCCTTTCCATATTGAAAAAATATCTTATTGGGCTCGAACAGTTCTTGTGCCTCTTACGGTTCTGAATGCCCTAAAGCCACAACCTAGATATTCCAATAAGATATCTGTTAACGAACTTTTTCTAATTCCTCCCGAGCATGAAAAGAATTGGGCTAAAGGACCAATTCAAATCTTTCCATGGACATTTGTTTTTGGAATTTTAGATAAATGTTTAAGAATTATTGAACCCTATTTTCCAAAGTCTTTAAGGGAAAATGCTATTCGAAAAGCTGTAAGCTTTGTAACTGAAAGAATTAACGGGGAAGATGGTCTTGGTGCTATTTTTCCGGCGATGTTAAATTCTGTCTTAATGTACGATGCTCTAGGTCATTCATGTGACAGTGAACTCTTAAGCAGGGCACGACTTTCCATAGACAAGCTTCTGATTGTCAATGACTATGAAGCCTATTGCCAACCTTGCCTTTCACCAGTTTGGGATACCGCTCTTGTTGCGCACACGCTGATGGAAGTTGGCACTCAGGAAGCAATGAACTCTGCACTTCAATCTACTGATTGGCTTAAATTAAAACAAGTTCTCGATGTTAAAGGTGATTGGGCATCAAATTCTCCGAACACAAGGCCTGGTGGATGGGCATTTCAGTACTCAAATCCTCATTATCCAGATGTCGATGATACAGCCGTTGTAGCAATGGCTATGGATAGAATTATAAATAAATTTCAATCAAAAGAACCAGAATATGCGGAATGTTTAAACCGTGCATCGGAATGGATATTAGGAATGCAAAGTAGAAATGGTGGTTGGGGAGCATTTGATGTCAATAATGAGTATTATTATCTCAATAATATTCCCTTTGCAGATCATGGAGCTCTTCTTGATCCCCCTACTGCTGATGTCAGTGCACGATGCCTATCTATGCTTGCACAATTGGGAGCAAAGAAGCGGAATGCAAACGCAATTTCGAAGGCCATATCATATTTAAAAAACACTCAAGAAAAAGATGGGAGTTGGTACGGAAGATGGGGCATGAACTATATATATGGGACATGGTCTGTCCTCAGTGCATTAAATGCAGCTGAGGTCGAATGTTCCGATCCTTCAATACTTAAGGCAATTGATTGGTTGGTGAGTATACAAAATGATGATGGCGGTTGGGGTGAGGGAGGCGAGAGTTATAAGCTTGATTATAAAGGATATGAAAAAGCACCAAGTACGGCTTCTCAGACAGCTTGGGCATTGTTAGGTCTAATGGCTGCTGGAGCAATTGATAATTCAAACGTCAAAAGAGGAATTTCTTATCTCATAAACAATCAAGAAGAAAATGGTTTTTGGAAAGAACCTCAGTATACTGCAACTGGGTTTCCAAGAGTGTTTTACCTAAAATATCATGGCTATTCAAAACTTTTTCCTCTATGGGCTTTGGCAAGATATAAAAATCTAAGTTGCGCTAATACGAGCACATTTGTGTATGGAATATAAGTTCAAAAAAAAATCTAATTTTGTAATTCTAGTAACAGGAATGAAAATTGAGGCGCGTCTTGCATGGCTTTTAGGAAGGCGTTTTAGGGCTATTGTCAGAGAGGGTTCTGAATATGAATTTTGGGAGAAAATCCAGGAGGCAATAAAGCAGGGTGGAGTTGGAATAATAAGTTATGGAATTGCTGGTGGGTTGCACCCGCTATTAAAACCAGGGAATATTATTATTGGTGACACTGTTGTTGACAAGAACTTGACATTTGAAACTGATTTAAAATGGAGAAACCATTTAAAAAAAATTATTACGGGTTCAATATGTGGTAAAGTAATTGGTATTGATCAGCCTGTAACATCCTTCTCCGAAAAAAACCAACTTTACTCGGAATGTGGCGCAATAATTGTTGACATGGAAAGCCATATTGCAGCTAGAATTGCAAAAGTTCATGGTTTACCATGTGTTATTTTACGTGTCGTTGCAGATCATGCAAAAAGGGAGGTCCCCGAAGCAGCTCGGCAAGCACTAAAACCCAATGGGACAATTGATTTTAGAGCACTTATTCATGCCATTGCTGAAAATCCAAAACAGATGCCAAGTGTGTTTCACCTTGCTCTTGATTTCTTTAAAGCTGTAAAGAGCTTACTCCGCTGCAACAGACTTTTGGGAAAAGGTTTCGGCTTTTTCGATCTCTAATAACTTATTCTCTACATGTCGGGAAAAAACAAAATTTGCAGGCCTTTGCTGATGCAATGGGATTTCAGGTGCCATAGGACCCTCTGTGTTAATCCCGCCAAGAATGACTTTAGCCAGTTTCCAAGGTTTACTTACTGCATCGATGACAGCAGTAGGTTCAAATCCAGAATGTACCATACAGTCGGCGCATTTTTCGTAATTTCCAGTGCCGTAACTTTCCCAATCCGTTGTTTCCATAAGTTCTTGAAAGGTTTTTGCATATCCCTCACCCAGGAGATAACAAGGTTTTTGCCAGCCAAAGACTGTGTAGGTAGGATTACCCCATGGCGTACATTTGTATGTTTGATTGCCAGCTAGAAAATCAAGAAAGAGTGCTGATTGAAAAATCGGCCAGGATCTTTTGCCTTTTCTATTTTTTAGAATATTTCGGAAGAGATCTTTAGTTCGAGATCTATTAAGGAAATGTTTTTGATCAGGGGCCCTTTCATATGCATATCCTGGTGAGATCGTTATTCCGTCAATTCCAAGGTCCGTGACCTTATTTAGAAAATTAACAACCTTATCAGGATCAGCATCACTAAAAAGAGTACAGTTTATATTGACTCGAAATTTTTTAGACTTTGCTAATTTAATAGCATCTACGGCTCGATCATATACTCCACTTTGACAAACTGATTTATCGTGCATCTCCCTGTCGCCATCAAGATGAATGGACCAATTAAATCTCTTGTGAGGCATAAAATGAGAAATTTTTTTATCGAGTAAAAGCGCATTTGTGCAGACAGTGACAAACTTTTTCTTTTCTAATGCTCCCTCAACGATTTGTGGTAATTCTTTATGTAATAACGGTTCTCCTCCAGCTAAAACAACAATCGGGGCTCCGCATTCCTCGATTGCCTTCAATGCATCATTCACTGAAACACGAAGATTTAGTATTTTGTCAGGGTAGTCGATCTTTCCACAACCGGCGCAGGCAAGATTGCATCTAAAAAGAGGTTCTAGCATGAGCACGACCGGATATTTTTTTCGGCCCTTTACATGTTGGTTGATGATATACCAGCCAACGCTCAATGCTTGATTAATTGGAATTCCCAAAGTGCTAACTTTTCTCTTTAAATAGTTTCTAAACATAAGCTAGGTTAAAGAAGCCTCTAAATTGGGCTATTCAATAATAGCTCTGTCCTTATATGAGAAGTCATAAAGTGGTCATCTAAAGCCCTCTACACAAAAAAAGCAACAGAGAGGGTAAAGTGCATAATCTTCTTTAATATCCTTATATACAAGTTCTTATGATTATTGTCTAAAGAAAGGCTTTTAAACTATCAGTTTAAAGGTAGATTTTCTGCAATTTTTTTCCATTGCCTCTAGGAAGAATAATAAGATCGTATCTGAGATAACGCCCTAAACCTTATACCCTCTCTTTATAATGAGTTAAAATGTAGAAATGGAATAATAAAATTTAAAAGTGAAGCGAATATTGAGTATGATCAGAGATAAAAGTTCTTGAGGATGCCTAATTGAGAACCTATCATTTAAATTCATTTTTTTTCTGCATATAATAAATAGTCCTCCTTAGAATAGTCATGAACGTCTCTTGATTAAAACTAAACTTCAAAATATCTTTTTTAATTATCAAATGTCTCCAAACCAATATGGATTTTTTTTTATTGAAGAGTGGAGCAAGATTTGAAAAATATATATGCCAAAGATGATATACAAGAAGAAAAAAATATTGGAGACGATTGGTTTGTAAATGGTTCAAGACTCGATTGAGAAAATAGGTTTGTGGTGCTACCGAAAACCATGGGTCGTCCTAGCTTTAGCTACATCGCTGACTCTCTTATCTGGTTTTTATGTCCTCAATAATTTCAAAATTAATACAGACACAAGTAATCTCATATCTAGCAGATTGGCATGGCGACAAAAAGAAATTGCTTTCGACAAAGCCTTCCCCCAACTGACTAAAAATATAATTATTGTTATTGATGCAGAAACATCTGATCTAGCCGATGAAGCATCTCAGAAGCTTGCTAACGAGCTAAGTAAGGATAAAACTCATTTTGAGCAAATTACCTTGCCTGGCTCAGGAGACTTTTTTGAAAAAAACGGCTTACTTTATCTTAAAAGTGAAGAAATTCAAAACATCAGTGATAACCTAATCAGTAGTCAGGGTTTCCTTCTCACTTTAGCAAGCGATCCTAGCTTGAGAGGGTTTTCTACAGTCCTTGGATACATTGCTCAAGGTATTCAAAAAAACTCGATACGTATTTCCGATTATATTGATAAACTCTCATCTATCACAAATGATCTAGAGGACATCGTCGAGGAAAAAAAAAGCTCTCTTAATTGGAATGCATTATTTATCGGAGAGAAAAAAAATCAAGACAATCTGAGGCGCTTTATTTTTGTCAAGCCCATACTCGATTTTAGCTCACTACAGCCCGGCCTTAATGCTAGCAATGCAATAAGATCTCAAGCCAAAAGTCTAGGTTTGAATGAGAGTAGTCGTACTAGAGTGAGATTAACTGGTGCTGTTCCAATGGCAGATGAAGAATTTGGAACATTACAAGAAGGAGCACTTCCAAATTTTATCATCACTGTTGGATTAGTAATTCTCATTTTATGGTTTGCCCTTAAATCTCTTAGGCTAATAATAGCTGTTATTATCGCCCTTTTTTGCGGTTTGATACTTACTGCAGCCGCAGGATTACTTTTAGTTGGGGCCTTTAATCCTATCTCAGTTGCCTTTGCTGTCCTTTTTGTTGGAATCGGAGTTGATTTTGGGATCCAGTACACTGTCAAGTACAGAGAAGAAAGACATAAATGCGAAAACTTAGAGAGATCAATTATTAATGCATCAAGAATAGTGGGTAAACCTCTGGCAATAGCAGCAGCTGCTACCACTGCGGGTTTCTTTTCATTTCTTATGACTGATTATAAAGGCGTTTCTGAACTTGGTTTTGTTGCTGGGGTTGGAATGATAATAGCTTTTGTTACAAGTATTTCAATTTTACCATCACTTTTTGTACTTCTTAAACCTTCTGGAGAGAAAAGTGAAATTGGTTATAGAAATTTAGTCACAATCGACTTGTTTATGTCTAAGTATCGATGGCCGCTGATGATCGTGACATTTCTTGCAGTTCTGACGGGTTTACCAAAGTTATCATATCTTGAGTTCGATTTTAATCCTCTCAATTTAAGAAGCAAAAAAGTTGAATCTATTTCTACCGTGCTCGATCTAATGGATGATCCAAATACTACTCCAGATAAAATTTCTATATTATGTAAATCTTTAAAAGAAGCAAAATCTCTGTCACGCAAATTTAAGGATGTTAAGGAAGTTAAATTCACTAGAACTCTTGATGATTTTATTCCGAAAGATCAGGATAAAAAAATTAATATCATAAAGGATACTAGAGAACTCTTATATCCATCTCTTTATCCCGTGGAGATAAGAAAAAAATCTAATGAAGATGAAACAATATATGCTTTAAGAGAGACTTCTAATTCGTTCCTTAATATACAAACTGAATCAAAAGAAACTGATTTAATAATGAAACGATTAGGGAGTATCTTATTAAAGCTTTCAGAGTTAGCTGAATCTAGAAAGCAATCCGTTGAGATATCTTTATTTGACGGATTTAAGCTTAAGCTTAAACAAATTAGAAAACTTTTAGAACCTTATAAAGTAACTCAAGATAACTTGCCAATTGATCTTAAAGAGGAATGGATTACGAAAGATGGTCAGGCAAGAATTGAAATTACACCTCGTGTAAATACAAAAGAGAATGCAGCAATTAAACAATTTGCTGAGGCTGTACTAAAAGTCACTCCAGAAGCTACAGGCTCTCCAATACTCATTCAACAATCTGCTAATGCAGTCGTCACGGCATTTATTCAAGCGGGTTTATTAGCTCTTTCCTCTATTGCAATTCTTCTTTATCTTTCTTTGAGAAGAATCTTTGATGTCTTGGTTACACTTGTACCCTTACTCCTTGCTAGTATTGTAACCTTAGAATTAAGTGTTGTTTTTAATATGCCCCTTAATTTCGCAAATATCATAGCTCTTCCATTGCTTCTAGGTGTCGGTGTTGCCTTTAAAATTTATTATGTAATGGCCTGGCGCTCAGGAGTTACCTATTTATTAGCCTCCCCCCTTACAAGAGCGGTGCTCTATAGTGCAATGACAACAGCTACAGCTTTTGGAAGTTTATGGTTTTCTAACCATCCTGGTACATCTAGTATGGGGAAATTACTCGCATTATCTTTAGTAACAACCCTTGCTGCTGCAGTTTTATTTCAGCCAATTCTTATGGGGCCAGCACAAAATCATACAAAGTAAGAACTATAGAACCCGATAGTGCAAAGCATAAATTTTATGCAATGAAATATAAACCGCGAGAAGGGGGATTAAGTGTTAATTTTGATATTCAGAAGGGGAATTTAAGGAAGTAATTTTTCTTTCTCTTAAAAATTGGAAAAATTCAACACCTTCCCGTAACCTTCTTTTTAGCATCTCTGGACTTCGGACCATTTCTGATACAATTGCAGCAATTTTTCCAGATCGGAAATAGAATCTTTTATAAAATTCATCTACAGAATAAAATATTTCGTCATGTGACAAGTGAGGATAATGTAGTGGAGCTAGTTGTACCCCATTCTCATCGACTAACTCTGCATGATCATTATCTAGCCAACCTTCTTTAACGGCTTGATTATAGAGATATGTTCCAGGATATGGCGCAGCAAGCGAGACTTGAATTGTATGGGGATTATTTCTAATTGCAAATTTAATTGTTTCTTCGATTGTCTCCTTTGTTTCTCCAGGCAGGCCAAGTATAAATGTACCATGAATGGTAACACCAAGTTCATGGCAGTCTTTTGTAAATTTTTCAGCAACATCAATACGCATACCCTTCTTTATATTATGAAGGATTTTCTGATTCCCACTTTCATATCCTACCAACAATAGACGTAAACCGTTATCTTTAAAAACTTTAAGTGTATTATAAGGTACATTTGCCTTAGCATTGCATGACCAGGTAATCCCAAGTTTCCCAAGTTCTTTCGCAATCTCTTCAGCTCTTGGGATGTCATCTGTAAAGGTGTCATCGTCAAAAAAATACTCTTTTACTTCTTGAAAATTAATTTTTGCCCATCTCATTTCTTCGATAACATGACCAACAGATCTAGTTCTGTATCTATGCCCACCTATGGTTTGAGGCCACAAACAAAAGGTGCATCGCGATTTACATCCACGTCCTGTATAAAGAGATATGTAGGGGTGTTTTAAATATCCAATAAAGTAATTCTTGATATTCAAATCGCGTTTATAAACGGGTGTTACGAATGGAAGTTCATCCATTGATTCAGTCATGGAGCGATCTTTATTATGAATAATAACATTCTCTTTATTTCTATAACTTAACCCAACAATTTTATCCCAAGATCTTCCATCTGCGAGCTCTTTAATTGTAAAATCAAATTCATTGCGAGCAACAAAATCTATAGCGCTGCTTGCCACTAAACACTTTTCAGGCTCTACGGCTGCTTTTGCTCCAATCAATCCAACTTTAAGATGAGGATTGACGAACTTAAGTGTCTCTGCCGTCTTTAAATCAGATTTGAAAGAGGGAGTTGAGGTGTGAATAATCGTAATGTCATAATTGCTCATTTGAGATGTTATATTGTTAAGCGTTATTTTGTTCGGAGGTGCATCAATTAATTTAGAGTTATCAATCAAAGC
>JBJTOZ010000070.1:0-4328 GCA_046074825.1 Hyphomicrobium sp. | reverse complement strand
CCCATATAAAACCATGCTTCTCAAAAATTTTGATAATCTCGTAAGGAACATGACTGTGCCAGACATTGGAAGACGATCCTGAAGATGTTTGCCATCGCCAATAGTGAGATTTATCGACCCCTATATCAATTGCAATCCCGTACGAGTGTGGTGAAAGGCGTTTTGTTCCTTTAATCGTCCGACAATAATATCCACCCTCAGTTGGAAGAAGATAATGATCATAGGATGAAGGGAGCTGATCAAGTTCCTCAGAGACAGCTAAAACCTTTTTGGCAACATCATTAAGACGGGAGAGTTGCAATGTACCTCCTCCTTTGTTTTTTAACCATCTCACAGAGACGATATTGCGTTTGTTAGTCTTCTCTCTGCAGTTCCCATACATTTTTTCAAAAAATGGTTGAAAACGTACCCGCCCCGGATCCTGATTAATTGGAGGGGCCGATGGAAGCCCTCTGGGATAGGGCATGGCGAACATGTCTTCGAGATGGGGAGCTACTATAAGTTCTTGAAACTCTTTTTCGGGTTTGCCATCATCGAGGGGCATTTCTGTCCCATCTTTCCAAACTAGGTTGTTGCCTCGTACCTCATCTAGATAGTCTGGATACGCAGCAACTAGTTTGCGTCCTGCTTCTGCAATCCTATTTTCAGATGCGTGACTGTGGAGCGGGAAAAGGCAGAAAAGCAAAAACATGAGAGAAAGGTGTTTATTTGGGGAGAAAAAAATAATTAATTTCATCTTTTTTAACTCTCCTTTTTTGCCTTTCTTCAGTGCCTGCTCTTTACCTTCCTAAAACACCTGCTAAAATAAATATCAAGGTGCAGCCAGTAAAAGCCTGATGGTCAGCTCACCGCAGTTTGTTCTTAACTATGCGGTTCGCAAGCCAGGCTCTGGGATAAGAACGTGTGTGGTGCAGAAGACAAACCGGATACTCCGGATACGATCAGAGATCTTTCGGAAAGAAGTCCGAGGGATGGCACTTTAGATTTTAAGTTTCCACCCTACAACCGCCGTGGTCCCGTTTACGCAGCCCTAGACCTGGGGACTAACAACTGCCGTCTTCTTCTTGCGCGACCAACAAGGCGTGGCTTTCGTGTCGTGGATGCCTTCTCGCGTATTATTCGCCTAGGCGAAGGAGTGTCTCAAACAGGGCTTCTTTCAGAAGCCGCGATGATAAGAACAATCGACGCTTTAAAAATTTGTGCAAGTAAAATTGAACGGGCTGGCGAGTGTAGATCGCGCTTGGTTGCAACTGAGGCCTGTCGCTCTGCCAGCAATGGATCCCACTTTCTAGAGCGTGTCAGAGAAGAGTTGGGTCTTCATATTGAAATCCTGACCCCTGAAGAAGAGGCTACTCTTGCCGTTATTGGATGCGCCACACTCATCGATATGAATGTGGACTACGCACTTGTCTTTGATATTGGTGGCGGCTCTTCGGAACTCATCTGGCTCGATCTTCGTCATATTTCTGATTTGGGGCCAATGGGCGCCAAAAAGCTCATCGAAGATATTCGTAAAGGAACAGGTTCTGCCATTTGGGCCTCTCTTCCCATAGGCGTAGTTTCGATTACAGAGCGGTTTGGCGGACAAGAAGTAACACCTGAACTCTTTGAAAGGATGGTCTCCCATGTTGCAGAATTGATTGCTCCCTTTGAGACCCGTCATAATTTTAGAAAACGTATTGAAGGAAAGTCCATACATTTTCTTGGAACGTCAGGGACCGTAACGACAGTAGCTGGCATTAAGCTCGGTCTGCAACGCTATGATCGTAATAAAGTTGATGGATGCTGGATGGGTGTCTCAGATGTGAAGCGTGTGACCTACGATCTTCTCGATCGCACATATGCTGAGCGCGTAGCTGAACCCTGTATAGGTAGAGATCGTGCAGATCTTGTTCTTGGAGGATGTGCTATTCTTGAAGCAATTTTAAGAGAATGGCCAGGGGAAAGACTTCGTGTGGCGGATAGGGGGCTTCGAGAAGGAATTCTGTCTTCTCTCATGATACAAGAAAAGAACGCACGTTCTAGTCGTAACCGATACGGAGCCAATAAAAAATAAATGGCAAAAAAAACTCAAGGCTCAGAAGGGTGGGCAGGTAAAAAAAAATCTATATCCTCAGAAAGCTCCAAGCCAAGGATGCTTCACGTTCATGTCAAATCTGCAACAAAAAAATCTCATTCCTCTATTCGATGGTTGGAGCGTCAGCTCAATGATCCCTATGTCGTAGCAGCAAAACGGGAAGGTTATCGTTCGCGGGCGGCCTATAAACTCCTCGAGATTGATAATAAATATCATCTCTTCAAGCCAGGCCTTCGGGTTGTTGATCTCGGGGCAGCCCCAGGCGGGTGGTCCCAAATCGCTGCAGAGCGGGTTAAGTCTGCAGAAGGAAAAGGGCAGGTCGTCGCTCTTGATTATCTAACTATGGAACCTTTAGCAGGGGTAGAATTCCTCCAACTCGATTTTTTGATAGAGACCGCAGAAGATCAGCTCAAAAAGATACTCAAAAAAAATAAAGCAGAAGTGGTTCTCTCAGACATGGCCGCTCCAACGATCGGGCATGCCAAAACGGATCATTTGCGCATCATGGGGTTGGCGGAGTCCGCGGCATTCTTTGCCTGCGGTATTCTCGAAACAGGTGGCTCCTTTCTCTGTAAAGTTCTTCAAGGCGGGACAGAAAAAGAACTCCTTAATATATTAAAAGGCTCGTTTAAGTCAGTTCGTCATGTCAAACCCCCTGCAAGTCGGAGCGATTCTGCAGAACTCTATGTCTTAGCCACGAACTTCAAAGGGGTGAGCAACTCTTTTAATTCCACATCCTCTGCTTAAATTTGCCTTTAGCTCTATCCCCATATTCTTGCTACTGGGCGTTGAAGAGCGTACTTCCCCTCTCGATGAGCAGGTGCTATAGCCTAGTTGACAGGAGACCGATACTTTTTAGATGATCCTCTGTCCTCTTTCATAAAAGGAGAAAATCTATGCCCAAAAGCCCAATCGGAAACGATTTGGCCTTGGGGCTGACGTTCGATGATGTGTTATTAGTGCCCTCCGCGTCCGAGGTCATGCCAAGTCAGGTGAATGTCGCTTCACGTGTTACAAAGTCTATAAAACTCAATATTCCAATTATTTCTGCTGCGATGGATACCGTCACTGAAGGGCGTCTTGCCATTGCCATGGCGCAGGAAGGCGGCATTGGTGTTCTGCATCGGAATTTAGAACCTAAAGACCAAGCCTCTAATGTCACTCAAGTTAAGAAATACGAAAGTGGGATTGTACTTGATCCGGTAACAATTGGACCAGAGGCTAAATTACAAGAAGCTCTCAAACTTATGTCAGATCATTCTATCTCTGGCATTCCAGTTGTCGACAGCAAAAACAAAACCTCATCAAAAGGAAAGTTGGTTGGTATTCTCACCAACCGCGATGTTCGGTTTGCAACGAATATGGATATTCCTGTCTCTGAGCTTATGACAAAAGACAAACTCGTCACGGTAAAAAGATCGGTAAGTCAGTCCGAAGCGCGTCGGCTCCTCCATCAGTACCGTATTGAAAAGCTAATTGTGGTCGATGATGACTTTCATTGCATAGGGCTTATCACTGTTAAAGATATTGAGAAGGCCCAGAAGCATCCTTATGCTTGTAAGGATGATGAAGGACGTCTCAGGGTCGCCGCAGCTACGACTGTTGGAGAAGATGGTTTTGCGAGAACTGAAAAATTAATTGGTGCAGGTTGCGATTTAATTGTGGTTGATACCGCACATGGGCATTCAAAACGCGTTATTGATATGGTTTCGCGCATCAAAAAATTATCAAATTCTGTTCAAGTGGCGGCGGGTAATGTAGCTACTGCCGATGCCACTCGTGCCCTGATTGAGGCAGGAGCCGATGCAATTAAGGTTGGTATAGGGCCAGGGTCGATTTGTACAACACGTATTGTTGCTGGCGTGGGAGTTCCGCAGCTGACTGCTATCATGAATTGTGCTGAAGAAGCACAAAAACATGGAACCCCTATCATCGCCGATGGCGGCATTCGATATTCTGGCGATATCGTTAAAGCCCTTGCTGCGGGCGCCGATTGTGTAATGATTGGCTCTTTACTTGCTGGGACCGATGAAGCACCAGGCGAGACTTATCTTTATCAAGGACGCACCTACAAAACATATAGAGGCATGGGATCGATCGGAGCAATGGCTCGCGGCTCAGCAACATCTTCTTCTTGTTCTATTTCAATCTTATAATTCATTTGAGAATTAGGGACTTGCGCTTTGATAATGTACGGCTCTTCGTTACTTGGTATGGTTCGATATGGGGGCATAAATCGACTAAATCCTTA
>JBJTOZ010000069.1:0-2708 GCA_046074825.1 Hyphomicrobium sp. | reverse complement strand
CTCATGGGGTTTGATGGATATAAAAATGTAGAGATCTCCTGCAGCTCCACCGCGTAGACCTGCTTCCCCTTCTCCACCGAGACGAATTCTGGTGCCATCTTCAACACCAGCTGGAATATTGACAGAGAGTATGCGTTCTTTAACGACGCGACCTGCCCCTTTGCAGGAAGAGCAAGGATCTGAGATTGTTTCACCGCGACCTTGACAATTGGGACATGTCCGCTCGATTGTAAAAAATCCCTGGCTTGCACGAACCTTTCCAGCTCCCCCACAAGAGGCGCAGGATGATGCTTTAGTGCCAGGCTTTGCACCTGTACCGCTACAGGTCTCGCAAGTGACACCACTTGGAACTTTGATTTGAGTTGTTTTTCCCTTAAACGCATCAAAAAGGGTGATTTCCATATTAAATCGCAGATCGGCTCCGCGTTCGCGGCCTGAACGGCGTTGTTGGGCGCCACCGCGACGTCCCCCCATAAATTCTCCGAAGAGATCATCGAAGATATCGGACATTGAGGAAGCAAAGTCAGGTCCAAAACCTGCTCCTCCCCCTCCACCTCCGCCGCGTCCTCCCATGCCCCCTTCAAAAGCAGCATGACCAAAACGATCATAGGCCGCTCGTTTTTGGGGATCCTTCAGGACTTCATAGGCTTCGTTGAGATCTTTGAATTTTTGTTCTGCTTTTTTATCGCCAGGGTTGCGATCCGGATGAAGATCTTTAGCGAGCTTTCGAAAAGCAGATTTTAAGTCTTGTTCATTGGCATTACGTTGAACGCCAAGTGTCTCATAATAGTCGCGTTTAGCCATTGTGAATGTTTTCCGAGGCGAGACGGACCTGAGTTGTTTGTTAAAAATTCTCTCCCCATCGGATGAAGGATAGGGAGAGGACTAGATATCAATTATTTAGACTTTTCGACAAGAGTTCAACTACTTTCAGGCTGATTTTTTCTTATCGTCTTTGACTTCCTCAAAATCGGCATCAACGACATTGTCGTCTTTAGGTGCTCCATCTTCTGATGCGCCTGTTTCGGAGGAAGCCCCAGCGGCTGCCTGCGCACTGTAGATGGCTTCCCCAATCTTCATAGCGACTTGAGCAAGGGTCATTGTTGCGTTTTTAATCTTCTCAGCATCTTCAGAAGCCAAGACGTCCTTAACTCCTGTTATAGCTGCCTCCACATCCCCCTTGATGGCCGTGACGGCGGCATTAGAGCTGTTGTCAGCAAGTTGTTTTTCGGTCGAATGAACAAGCGCCTCGGCCTGATTTTTTGCTTCGACGAGTTCACGCTTCTTCTTGTCTTCAGAAGCATGAGCCTCTGCATCTTTGACCATTTTGTCGATTTCAGCATCTGACAATCCGCCAGAGGCCTGAATGCGAATGGACTGTTCCTTGCCTGTCGCTTTATCTTTGGCAGAAACATGAACGATACCGTTCGCATCAATATCGAAAGTGACCTCAACTTGTGGAACCCCTCGCGGAGCGGGCGGCAGCCCAACAAGATCGAATTGTCCTAGAAGCTTATTATCTGAAGCCATTTCGCGCTCGCCTTGGCTTACACGAATAGTCACAGCTGTCTGTCCGTCTTCAGCGGTTGAGAAGACTTGGCTTTTCTTAGTTGGGATTGTTGTATTCCGATCGATGAGACGTGTGAACACTCCTCCAAGCGTTTCGATGCCAAGAGATAAGGGGGTGACGTCGAGCAGAAGCACATCTTTCACTTCGCCCTTCAGAACGCCTGCCTGAATAGCAGCACCCACCGCCACGACTTCATCGGGGTTTACACCCTTATGGGGCTCTTTGCCAAAAAGGTCCTTCACAGTTTGTTGGACTTTGGGCATGCGTGTCATGCCGCCAACGAGAACGACCTCGTCGATTTCTGCAGCCTTAAGGTTTGCGTCTTTCAGAGCCTGTATGCAGGGCCCTTTCGTTTTTTCGATCAAGTCATCAACAAGGCTCTCAAGCTTTGCGCGTGTGAGCTTCATTGTAAGATGCTTTGGACCCGTCTGGTCTGCTGTGATGAAGGGCAAGTTAATTTCTGTTTGAGCAGAAGAGGATAATTCGATCTTTGCTTTTTCAGCAGCCTCTTTAAGACGCTGAAGGGCAAGTTTATCATTTCTGAGGTCGATGCCGTTTGATTTTTTAAACTCATCAGCAAAATAAGCGACGAGCTTCATGTCGAAATCTTCACCACCGAGGAAAGTATCTCCGTTTGTGGATTTAACTTCGAAAACACCATCGCCAATTTCGAGAATGGAAATATCAAAAGTACCGCCACCAAGATCGTACACAGCGATAATTTTAGATTCTTTCTTTTTGTCTAAACCGTAAGCAAGGGCCGCTGCGGTTGGTTCGTTGATAATACGAAGGACTTCAAGACCCGCAATTTTACCAGCGTCTTTCGTTGCCTGACGTTGTGCATCGTTGAAGTAGGCAGGAACAGTTATCACTGCTTGCGTGACAGTCTCGCCTAACTTGGCCTCTGCAGACTCTTTCATTTTTTGGAGGATGAAAGCGGAGACCTGTTGCGGAGAATAAGACTTTCCGTCAACTTCAACCCACGCATCGCCGTTGGCCCCTTTTACAATTTTATAGGGCACAAGCTTTTTATCTTTTTCAACCATGGGGTCTTCAAAGCGACGCCCAATAAGACGCTTAATAGCAAAAAGAGTTCCTGTGGGATTGGTCACTGCCTGCCGCTTGGCGGGAAGACCGA
>JBJTOZ010000068.1:0-20020 GCA_046074825.1 Hyphomicrobium sp. | reverse complement strand
CCATCGTCATCGTAAAGTATTGCATGCTATCTTTTCTCATCCCATGCCTGCAAACCTTGACTTTAAAGAAGTCCAAAGTACTCTTAAGGAATTAGGAGCAATAATAGAAGACAGATCTGGAGCTCGCATAGCCGTGACTTTAAAAGGTCATACGGTTCTCTTTCACCATGCAGATCATTCACTGCCAAAAGAAGAAGTCGCACAAATTCGTCGTTTTCTCAATGATTGCGAAATATCGCCAGAAAATTACCCTTTATAAACATGCTGATTTTTAATATTTCTATATATTTGCACAAGTTGCTGTTTTTTTGCTCCCCTCATGCTCCAGAAGCTTAACCTTAGTCTATTGTCGAAAATTTCTATCTTATGCTCGACGCTCGCAATAGTTTTATGGCGCCCTTTTGTTTCTCATTGGTTTAACATCTATGGATATAGTCTTCTCTTACTTGCCGTTCTTTTATCAGCTCATTGGATCTTTAGAAGAGAGCTCTCAACAATTAAAAAAATGCGCACATGGATTTATATAATAAGTATAATTCTAGGTCTTATTTCTATTCTGCAAATTGCATATTGGTTTTTATTTTTTCGCTTGGGCCAAACGAACCCTCAACTTGGACTTTTACGCGAAATGTTAAAACCTTCATTTGAAAGATATGGTTTCAATCTATTCTCGGCACTTCTTATATTATGGGTTTTTCTACTCGTGCGGCTTTTGACTAGAGTGCCTACACTGCAAGGATTAATCAAAAGGAATAATACATATCCTATCTATGTTAGAAAACAAAAAAGATCTTAACTCTTTTCTAATATTATTTTATTTAAAAAATTGATGGGAGTGTTGACGTTTTGCGAAAGGTTCTCAAAACATCAGGATTTCTGAAGGAATGAACAATCATAAAAAAAATTAAAAATCATTTCTGACATGAAAATTTAAAATTAAAAATTTTTTATCTGAAGTGCAAAACGTATTTAACTATTCAGCGGCCCGATTTTCAAGAAAAGCATCTGCTTCCTCTTTGCGCTCAAAAATGTGAGGTGCAAGACCACGTTTGCGTAATGCCTCCTGCATTTTTAGGCGCATAAATGCACTTGTCGTGTATCGGGTTGTTGTGAGGTAGTGATCCTCAGACATATAATGGATCATTTCAGCATAGTCATCATACAGATCTTCAGCGATGCGGCATCCGTCAAAATTGATTACCGAATTTACACGACGACCAGCAGCAACACATGCGGCCACAAGTGTTTTTCTAAGATCATCAATATCGCTTTTCTTACGAACACTCCAACCTTCAAGATTGACGAATAAAATGTTTCTGTCTTTATCATAGCTCACTCTTTCTGAAAGTTTTAGATTAAGTAGCTCTGGCAGCAAATCCATAGGTTCATCAATAAAGATGCGTCTATCCATTGGAATTGGTTTATTTATGATAGGTTTGAAATCCATATGTGGAAGAATATTGCGTTCTATATCAATACCTGGTGCAACCTCTATCAATTCTAATCCGTGAGAAGTGAGCTGAAAGACGCATCTTTCAGTCACATAAAGCACGGGCTGAGATCGCTTGCATGCATAACCACCACTAAATGTTATTTGCTCTACTTTTTGGACGAATTTACGAGCCTTTCCCTCTTTTATAATTTTTAATTTTCCATAATTGAGTTCAATTTCTAAGCCCCCTGCTGTAAAAGTTCCTGCAAAAACAACTGCTCTTGAATTTTGCGAAATATCAATAAAACCTCCGCAGCCATTAAGCCTTCCCCCAAACTTTCTTGTATTCACATTACCTTCTTCATCACACTCCGCCATACCAAGACAAGTCAAATCAAGCCCACCTCCGTGATAAAAATCAAACATTTGATTTTGATCGAGTATTGCATGCGCATTTGCAGAAGCACCAAAGCTTGATCCTCCGGCGAGCACTCCCCCTACAGCTCCAGCTTCTGTGGTCATAATGATATACGGTGTTACCCGCTCTTCTGCGGCTACAGCAGCAACCCCATCTGGTGCACCAACCCCTAAATTAATAACGCCATTAGGAGGGAGCTCAAAAGCAGACCGACGAGCGATAATTTTGCGCTCATCGAGTTTCATTTTGGGCATGTTCCCAACAGGAATACGAATTTCACCAGAAAGTGCAGGATCATAAAGCACACCATAATTCATACGATGCAATTCAGGTATTTCTGCAAGAACAATACAATCAATCAGGATACCTGGAACCTGGACATCCTTTGGTTTTATTGAACCTTGCTCTACAATCCGCTCGACCTGTGCGATAACAACACCACCATTATTATGGGCGGCCATTGCCTGAGCTAACACATCTAAAGTCAAGCACTCTTTTTCCATGCTGAGATTCCCAGAAGGATCTGCGCTTGTAGCCCTTATTAAAGCGACATCAATTGGTGTTGCTTTATAAAACAACCATTCTTGCCCTTCGACCTCGACAAATTTAACAATATCCTCTTTTGTAACCTCATTGACTTTCCCCCCTCCATAGCGAGGATCAACATACGTATGAAGACCAACTTTAGTAAACAAACCTGGGGATCCAGCAGCACAACTTCTGTAAAGTTTTGAAATCACACCTTGAGGAAGATTATAGCCTTGTATTCTATTATCCTGGGCAGCTTGGGCTACTTTTGGCATACGTCCGAAATTGGCGGCAATAACACGTGACAAAAGACCATCATGATGTAATCGCCCAGTGCCAAGCCCTTTACTGTCACCCGCCCCAGCACACATAATGAGTGTTAAATTCTTCGGGGATTTTGTTTCTACGTAACGCCTCTCTAGTGCTGCATGTAAGGCTTCTGGAATGCAACTTTGGACAAATCCAGTTGTGCACACCACGTCGCTATCTTTGATCAAAGCAATCGCTTTGTCAGCAGATATTACCTTATTTTGAGACCTTTCTTCCATTCCTTCCATTGAGGATTACTCCAGAGACAGGATAATGATATGAATTTTTAAATTGAAATTTGAAATTCTTGTTCTCTTTTAATTTTTATATTCAGTTAGTGAAGCTAATTCTAACAAGTATATCAGAAATAGAGTGTTTCTTCTCGATTAAACCTCATGCATTAGAAGTAATTTAAGAGCCCTGAGAATTAAAAAAAGATTTATTTTGCAAGTGTTATAGAAGTGATTATTTATAAACTGCAAGTGATAAGTCTGAATGTGACTTTCGCAATGCGAAAGAGTTATTTCTTTGCTCTCAGACCTTGATCGCTTAACCAGATATAATGGGGTGAGAAATTATGATATGTTTGTTATAAAATGTAACTTGCGAACATTTTTTAATAATAAATAAAGTAAATTTTCATAGACTCAAATGCTATGAATCATGATTAATAGTTTTATTCTCAACTTCCAAATTCACATCGAGCTATGTGCAATAAAAAAATAAATTATTTGGCCTGTTTATCAGCGTTTTGGCTTATCCTTTTACAAACATCCTCAGAAGCTGGATGGGTTCGAAACCGCGGATACAATGGTTTAGAAAAAGGATATGTTGTTGCGCAAAGTCGTTACGGCAACGGAACTGTCACGGGACCCGTTAGAAAAGGACCAAAGGGCCTACAGGTCAGAACACCTGGAGGGAATTGGTTTTACTGCAGAGCAAGTTGTTCTGAGACATTAAGAGCCGAAACAGTAGATCAATGGGAAAATCAAGGCGAAATGATAGGGGTGGGAACAGCGCCACTAGAATGTGGTATTTTTGGTTGTCTTGATATCTCAGCTCGGTTCAGAGATTAATTTTTTTAAAATTACTAAACCAAAAAAGGATTTGATTTTCTTTCCTCCCCAATTGTGCTTGAGGGGCCGTGACCACAAATAAAAGTATACTCATCTCCCAAACTAAATAACTTTGTTTTAATACCGCTAATAAGAGTATGGTGGTCCCCATAGGGAAACTCAGTTCGACCAATTGAACCTTTGAACAGGACATCTCCAGAAAGCATAAATTTATGTTCTCTGTTAACAAAAACAACTGAGCCTGGAGAGTGTCCAGGACAATGAAGGATGTGAAAAACATATCCCCCCACTGTTGTTGTGTCCCCTTCCTGAAGCCACCGATCTGGCCTTACATTTTTCGCAGGAATTCCATAGGACAAACCTTGTTCATATAAATTATCTAGCAAAATATGATCTTCTTTGTGAGGACCTTCAATTTTTATATTTAGTTGCAAACGTAGATCTTCTGCAGCTCCAGCATGATCGATATGACCATGTGTAAGAAGTATTTTTTCTGGCTTTATTCCAACTTCCTTTATTGCTGAGGTAATCTGTTCAAGGTCTCCTCCAGGATCAACAACTGCGCCCTGACCAGTTTCTTGATTCCAAAGAAGGGTGCAATTCTGTTGGAAAGGCGTTACTGGAATAATGGCAGCCTTTAATCCTGTGTTTTGCTTCATAATCTAAACCCCTTTGGGACACATAAAAACAAGATTGACATCGCGCTATGAATTTTAAAAATGAATTAGCGGTTTACTATTCCAGGAGTTGGGACTGAGACAAAGCTATCTAGAGCTTTTTTAATTGATTGAGAGTTCCGATCAGTAGAATAATAGTTGCCAAGCACCAAGACATCCATTTCGGTGCGTAGAAAGCAGGAGATTGCGTCATCAGGGGAATTAACAACTGGCTCTTGTCTATTGAAGCTAGTATTCAGGATAACTGGTATCCCTGTTATCTTAGCAAACTCCTGAATTAAGTCATAATAACGTGGATTTGCAGATCTCTCAATTGTTTGAATTCGCCCTGTACCATCCACATGTGCTGCCGCTGGAATAAGATGCACCTTATCAGCGTGAATGCGAGGAGCAAGGGTCATAAATGGATCTGGTTGGCTAATTTCGAAAAATTCATGAGCTCTTTCCAAAAGCACAACTGGTGCAAATGGACGGAAAGGTTCGCGGTGTTTTATTTTTTTGTTAATCAAATCTTTTATTTTAACATCGCGTGCATCTGAAAGAATTGAACGATTTCCAAGAGCACGAGGACCAATTTCAGCTCTTCCTTGAAACCACCCTACAATTTTTTGATTACTTAAATCCTTTGCTACTTTACTTAATAATAAACTTTCATCTAATTTCTCATATCTAAGACCGTATCGATGTAAGGCTTTTTGGATCTTGTCGTCAGAAAAATCAACACCATAGAATGCATGTTTAATTTCAAATGTTCTAGGCTTTCTGAGAACCTGATGCCAGTACCATAGAGAGGATCCAAAGGGGGCCCCCGAGTCAGAGGCACAAGGAGACACCCAAACGTTCTTAAACGGTGTGTCACGCAAGATGCGAGCATTAGCTACGCAATTTAAACCCACACCCCCCGATATCACAAGGTTATCGCTTTTTTGCTTTGTCTTTAAATGCCTCACAACATGAAGGACGACATCCTCCGTTATTGCCTGAAGTGCAAAAGCTAAATCTCTATGTCGGTCAGTAAGCGGATCTTTTGTATGACGAGGTGGTCCAAATTCGTTATAAAATTTTCTAGTAAAGGGATGAATAAATCCATAAGTATCAACACTAATATATTCTCGATTTGTCTTATATTGACCCTCAGGTAATAAGTTTATGAGAGAACGGAATTTCTCATAGTAGGTTGAGCCACCACAAGCAGCAAGGGCCATAACTGTTCCCTCTTCGAAAACATTAAAGCCTAGATATTCCGACATGCATGTATAAAGCATCCCAATGCTATCAAAAAAATCGCTCTGCCAATATCGCTGTAGTTTGTTTCCTCTACCAATGTAGGTGCTTGTAGATGAATCATCTCCATATCCATCCATGACAAGAACTGCGGCTTCATCAAAAGGGGAGACATTAAATAATGCTGCATGCGCATTATGATGCGCGACTTGTTCAATTTTTGGTATCTTTGAAAAGCCGTAGAGCTTTCCAAGTCCGCACCACAGTCGAAATGGAAGGTTAACTATTGCAGAGGCTTGGACCCTATGTGCAGATGGGCGCAAAAGGTTTAAACTTCTAGGAAGTTTAGAAGTTACATTTTTAAAGAAAGTGTGACGTATACGCTCCATTTGCCAAGGGGTAGTAATAACATCAATATCATCGAATGAAAAATGTCCTTCCGAAAAACAATAATCTAGACAATTTTTTGGAAATAACATCGTGTGTTTTTGACGATTAAAACGCTCTTCTTCGAGAATGATACTGGGAATACCATTTTGGAGAACGACCAAGCCAGTATCATGCGTTTTTGTTACAATTCCTAATATGTTCACAGAACTAAAACCTTCCCCTTTGAAAGTCCGCGATAAAAAAGAATAAAAGCCTTTTCGTCATTCTTATAGTATTAAAAGTAGACCAAAAAATAGGCATTTATATTATTGAATTATTACTTTTTATTTTGGTATTTCATCTAGAATTAAACCAAACTATCTTTTTTTGTGATAAGTGCGTCAGTAGATTAATTTTTATAAAATGAACAATTTAGGTTGAAAGCTAATGGAACATTCCCTTATCTAATATGAAAAAAGATAATAGGTAGTCACGTTACTATTTTAGAATTTTAAAATACTCAATTAATTTAATGCATAGAGATACAATTGAAATAATTCTTAACGGTGTGCAATGTAAAAGTGGGGCAAAAACTTTACATGAGCTTATTCTGATTGAAAAACTAGATTTTATAAAAGTAGCTACAGCGCTCAATGGTGAGTTTGTGCCAGAAAAAGCAAGGGGAGAGACCTATTTAAAAACTGGAGATCATGTGGAAATTCTGACAGCTCGTTATGGTGGATAAGAACAAAAGCTATTCTAAATCTACAATCTCACCACCTGAAGTCTTAGGTCCTTTAATACGATCAGATAGCGTTGCTTGGATGAAAGCGTCAATGTCCCCATCTAAAACATTCGACGGCGAAGTTGATTGTTCCCCTGTTCTTAGATCTTTAACAAGCTGGTAGGGTTGCAAAACATATGAACGTATTTGATGTCCCCAACCAATATCGGTTTTTGCAGCTTGATCGGCAGAAGCTTTTGCTTCCCTCTTTTTAAGTTCCATTTCATAAAGGCGGGCTTTAAGACGTTTAAAAGCTATCTCTTTATTCTGATGTTGTGATCTTTGCTCTTGAGCAAAAATTACAATTCCAGTGGGTTTATGAACTAGTCGCACCGCGCTTTCGGTCCTATTAACATGCTGTCCTCCTGCGCCTGATGATCGTGCAAAAGAAATATCAACTTCCGAGGGATTAACTTCTATATCAATACTATCATCAACGACGGGATACACAGTGACCGAAGCAAAACTGGTATGTCTTCTTGCGTTCGAGTCAAATGGGGATATACGAACTAGTCTGTGAACACCTCCCTCTGTTTTTAAAAGACCAAAAGCATTTTCTCCTTCTATTTCGAGGGTAGCAGATTTAATCCCTGCCTCTTCTCCAGGGCTTTCATCAATAAGTTTGACTTTAAAACTTCGCCTTTCTGCCCAACGCATATACATACGCAATAACATTGAAGCCCAATCTTGGCTTTCAGTTCCCCCTGCTCCCGCATGTACCTCAAGATAGGTATTCATGCCGTCTGCCTCACCAGACAAAAGAGCCTCAATACTTTTTTGTTGAACTTCTTGAGCTAGTACTTTTAGGAGAGACTCCGCCTCATCTAAGTTGGCATCATCTCTTTCCGCCTCAGCTAATGCTATGAGAGTTAGATTATCATCAAGCTCACGCTCCATGCGTTTAAAGTTAGAAAGGACTTTTTCAAGAGATTGTCGCTGGCGCATGACCTTCTTAGCATCAGAAGGGTTCGACCAAAGCTTTGGATCCTCTGCCTTTCGATTCAATTCCGCTAAACGCTCTTCAGCATGTTCCGGATCAAAGATACCTCCTCAGAAGCCCGAGCGCTTCCTGAATTGTATCGATAAGTTTCTGCGCCTCTGCGCGCATGATAATTCTCCTTACTAAAGGAAGGTCTCAACACACTGAGGGGATATAGATTGAATTAGAAGAACTGTAAACACATGATAAAGAGAGGGAAGAAAACTGAAAGATTTCGCTAAATCATATATGTGACGAACATATGCCTGCTATCTTTTAGTTTGGAACTGGGCTAGGCGGCGTCCAAGCTGGAGTGTTTGCACTTGAAGGAGTTGGATATCCACCGCTGATGGATTGGCTACTCTCATCACTTGTAACCTGAAATCCAATCATCGAATAGGCATCGTCAGGATCCTCATTAGGTTTGAAGGCCTCCACTATGGCCTCAGGATCCTCTGGGGTTGATCTTAATCCAGTCTTAAGGTTGACGGTTACAAGTTTGATACCAGGAGGAACCCGAAAAGGAAGCGGGGGTTCATCTCCAAACGCCCTTTTAAAGAAGTCTCCAAAAATAGGAGCAGCTACTCCACCTCCTGTTCGCCCTTTTCCCATGGGGCGCGGTGTATCAAAACCAACAAATACTCCTACGACAAGATCTGGGGTATATCCAATAAACCATGCATCTTTTTCTTCATTTGATGTTCCGGTTTTTCCAGCAATTGGGCGACCAAGAGACTTTAGAACCGTTGCAGTCCCCCGTTGGATAACCCCCTCAAGAATAGATGTCATTTGATATGCGGAGTAAGGATCAATAATTTGTTCCCTATTATCCACTATTTCAGGCTCAATTTGATTTTCCCAGCTGTCTGAGTTGCAATTTGTGCACTCTCGTTTGTCATGCTTTAAAATTGCATGTCCATAGCGATCTTGTATGCGATCTATCAAAGTGGACTCAACACGTTTTCCACCATTAGCTAACATACAATACGCAGTAGCCATTTTCAAAAGTGTTGTTTCACTTGCTCCAAGAGATATAGAGGGAAGCGGCAAAAGCTCATCGTAAATAGCAAACTTCTTTGTGGCATAATGAACGATTGTGGGCAGTCCTAAATCTTGGGCAAGTCTTGCTGTCATCTGGTTGCGCGATTTCTCGACCCCAAATCTCAGAGTCGCGGGACCATATGAATTTTCTTTTTCATAATTCTCAGGCTTCCAAATACTAAGGCCTGGCCCTTGCTCTATTTCAATTGGCTCATCGAGTATAATGGAAGTTGGCTTGTAACCATTATCGACTGCTGCTGCATAAACAAAGGGTTTGAAGGAAGAACCTGGTTGTCGCTTAGCTTGTGTGACGCGATCAAATTGGCTCTTTGAAAAAGAGAACCCTCCTGCGATTGCCAAGATGCGACCTGTATGGGGATCCATAACAACAAGCCCTCCCTCAACTTCGGGGATTTGCATCAATGACCAAAGTCCATCAAGCTTTCTTGGGTCTTTGGGAGCAACGTAAATAACATCACCCGGAGAAAGAATTTCAGTGACGGCTTTTGGTTGCACTTTAGTTGTTGGAACCTTAGCCCATTTTACTTCAGCTAATGAAATTTCAACCCCGTCGCGCTTTTTCGATAATGAGCCATCTTGTTCTCGCGCTGGTCTTAAACCTACAACAGCCTTTGCCTTTTCAGCAGAGAGTACAACGCCCAATCGCCATGGTAGAATATCAGAAAGAAGATCCATCTCACTTAATTGGACACCCCAATCCGCTGAAACATCAACTTTACCAACAGGACCTCTCCAACCTCTTTCACGATCTAGCTTTACTAGACCATCTATCAAAGAAAGTTTTGCAATCTCTTGTAATCTGGGATCAAGCGTTGTTCGAACTGAAAGACCGCCAGAGTAAAGTTTCTCCTCACCATAATTATCTTGAATAAATCGACGAACATTTTCCGAAAAATATTCAGCTGCAAAAATACGCGGACCAGATTGACGAAAATTTACTGTCAAAGGCTGTTCTTGGGCAATTTTTGCTTCTTCCTTGGTGATATATCCGTTTTCAGCCATCTCACCTAGAACCCAATTACGACGTTCAATAGCCTTATCGTGCTGTTTAAAAGGATGATAATTATTGGGGGCTTTTGGCAAAGCAGCCAAATAAGCAACCTCTTCGAGAGTTAAATCTTTTAGCTCCTTATTAAAATAGTTTAACCCCGCCGCAGCGACACCGTAGGCCCCAATACCGAGATATATTTCATTGAGGTAAAGCTCTAGTATTTTGTTCTTTGAATAGGTTCTTTCTATGCGTATAGAAAGAATTGCTTCTTTAATTTTACGATCAAAAGTTCGATCGCTCGTTAGAAGGAAATTTTTTGCAACCTGTTGCGTAATTGTGGAGGCACCTTGAATACTTCCACGTCCAGTTAACTTAGCCTCTATAAATTTAATAAGCGCTCGACTTATGCCCTTAAGATCAAGGCCATTATGGTCATAAAATCTCTTATCCTCTGCTGACAAAAAAGCGGCAAGGACACGTTTTGGAACTGAATTTATTGGGACAAATATTCTATGTTCACGGGCATACTCAGCAATTAAAGATCCATCGTGCGCATGGATACGAGACATGACAGGAGGTTCATACTCGGCTAAACTTTTGTAATCAGGTAAATCTTTTGAGGCCTGCCATAGAAGGTAGCCAACGCCCGATGAACCAGCCAAAAATACTAAGACGAGCAGACCAAAACACCATCCGAGAAAACTTAAGATAAGGCTTTTTTTGCGTCGCTTTTTCATAAAAAGGGCCGAATAAGAAACGACTTAATTACGCACACACACCAAAATTTTGCGCTGGGAGATATAACCATTCTTAAAATTACAAACCACCCGACATTTTGGATAAGAGCATCTAATATTAGAAGTCTAGATAAGACATATTTAATGGCCAAAATAGGATCAAAGGCTAAATTCTAATATTTCTAATATATTGAGCAATAACATCTCTTGTTTCTCTTTCGACAGATCTTGCTTGAAGTCTTTATAAAAAATTAATTAGCGACTTTGTCTGGAGACCTTTTTTTAAAATAATCTTCAATTGACGAAGCAATAGCCTCACATACTTTATTCTGCCATTCCTCAGAGATCATCAATTTAGCCTCTTTTGGATTGCTAATGTAACCAAGTTCCAAAAGAACAGCAGGAGATTGCGATTGCTTCAACACCTTAAACTTTGCTGATTTTTCTGGTATGCGAGACAAAGAGATATGTGGCCGCATCGCTTTTACAAGGCTATGGGAAAAATCTGCAGAAAAATTTGATGTTTCCCTTTTTATGAGATCAAATAAAATATTTTTAACTGCAGCGTCTTCCTTTTGTTCAGAGACAGTAAGTCCAGCTAGTAGATCAGAAGCATTCTCTTTTTCTGCCATAGCTCGAGCTTCAGCATCCGACGCATTTTCCGACAGGGTATAAATTGTGGCTCCTTTTATGCTTTGAGCTATAGAAGTTTGATCAAGCGAGTCGGCATGGAGTGAAATAAAAAGATCGGAAGAACTCAGGCGAGAAATATTAATGCGCTCGTCTAATGAAATAAAATCATCACCACTACGGGTCATAATTATTTTATATATACCTCCAGAGGAAAGACGATTGTTTAATTTCTGAGCAACCTTAAGAACAATCTCTTTTTCTAAAAGATTTTGGACACCTACAGCGCCAGAATCAATCCCACCATGTCCTGGGTCAATGACAATAACCGGTTTTTTTGATGTAATGTTTTTGTTGCGGTCTAAGTTTGATCTTTCAGTAAGTAGTAAGGACTGTTGGCTTGAGATCTTGTTTTCAGTTCTTTTGCTCTCTTCATGAGTTGTCTTGGCATTCTTGATCTCAACAACGAGTAAAGCCCCCTTTGCATCTTTCGTTTTTAAAAATTCTGTCTTATTAATATGAACGGGACCAACAGTGTCTAGAACAAGACGAGCTTTACCTTGGCTTATTTCTCCATATCTATAAGTTTCTATAAGGCCTCTTCCAATAGCTTGTTGATCAGGGGGTAATGAAAAATCGATATCAGGAAGATCGACAAAAATTCGATTGGGATTTTCTAAAACATAGATTTCAGGTTGTACGAATTTCGTAAGGGTGACTTGTAATATTGTTTTATCTGCATCGCCAACTATTTCAATCGCCACAACCTGTGGTGATAAGGGCAAAGGGCCTTGTTTATTAGCATCAATTTGGGCCATCCGCAGTATGGAAAAGCTTCGCCAATTGAACCTAGTAGAACTATCGTTTGCGGAGAGAGGACCTTCCAAGTTAGTTGCGCGGGCGTGACAAACAAACCCAACTAATTTGGCCTCGCAAAAAGCGCTGAGAAAGGGGAAAATAAATAAACAGAATAAACAACCAGTAAATATGAGAGAAAACGTCTTCTTTGGTCCGAAATCATAAAAGAAAATTTTAAAATGCTTGAATTTCGCTAACTGAATTGTATATCTCATTGTTATCTAGGCTAAGTCCTATGGGCTTGTAGGTAAAATTATTCCACCTTAACAAGGCATAAGATTTTGGTCTGATTAGAATAGTTAGACTTATTCAGTTTTCTCAACCGATAAGATGATAAAATTATGTTGTAGATATAATTTATCATGTCGGTCAGAGTTAATGCATTAAATTTAGTTATCAATATGAAGTTAGATTTGTCTGTTAAAAAATGTGCTAAATTTTTTAGATATTAAAAATTAATTTCATCTGCATAATAGTGCACTGAATGTATCAAGAGGAATTCGCAACTCATGCATAATGGATTTGTCAGATAAAAAGATTAAATACATACCAAAAGGTGAAAAAGAAAACTGACAACATGTCTTTTCCTAATGCTTAAATTAGAGATAATGACACAGTACCACTTCTGAGCACCTTCATTATATCATAAAGGTTATAAGTTATAGGAATTTAAAATATTTTATATTAAGCACTTTTCTGAGCTTAATGTAGGATGAGATCAAAATAAATAAAATGCAAAGTTTTAGCCGCGAGAACCCTGATAATTTGTGGGTCCAAAAAATTAAAACCTGTGCTGCTCAGGCAGAAGGCGGTTTTATTACCATCTTCCTGAAAACGCTTTTCTACGGATTTTACTCATTAAAATTAAACTTTATCTGCACTCCAACCTTGAGCTTCAGCATTTGCAAATCATGCATAGGAAGCGTCATCTTTAAAGCTTGGAGCGCTAAGGGAATTTACAAATGTCAAACAACAAGATGCTTATTGATGCAACTCATCCAGAAGAAACACGTGTTGTTGTCCTTCGCAATGGACGGGTTGAAGAATTTGATTATGAAAGTGCCGCGCGCAAGCTCCTTCGTGGAAATATTTATTTAGCAAAAGTCACTCGTGTAGAGCCTTCACTTCAAGCATCGTTTATTGATTATGGGGGCAATCGTCATGGATTTCTCGCGTTTAGTGAAATACATCCTGATTATTACCAGATTCCTGTCGCGGACAGACAGGCTCTTCTAGAGGAAGAGGCTGCTGCAGAGGCAGCAGCAGAAGCTGCTGCTGATGCTCATGCGGAAAGGATTGCCCTCAGAAATGCGGAAGCCGCCCATTCTATTGATGAGCAATTTCATACCTATCCCATTCATGATCTTAACACGAACCCAAGTGAAACTGGGCAAGAAGACGCTGAGGCCTCACACATAGCAGGGCCAGAAAGCGAGATTGGAGAGAGTGAATTTATTACCTCAACCCATCATGGTTCTATCTTAGAAAGACAGGAAGATGAAAGAGAGGGTGCATACACAGATCAGGCAAACATAGTAGAACAAGCGATTGACACTGGTGATTTAGAAGGTGAAGATCAGGTCCTAAATGATCTTTCTCATGATAGGGACTCTCCAACAACAATAGGATTAGTGGAGAATCAAACAGTTGAAGTTATACCTGATGCTTTAAGTGAGCCAGAGACCGTAGAACAATCGGGATCTGAAGATGCTCTTGAGGAGCTGCCATCTCGGCCAAGACGAAGACCTCGCAGTTACAAAATTCAAGAGGTTATCAAAAGACGTCAAGTTATTTTGGTTCAAGTTGTTAAGGAAGAAAGAGGCAACAAGGGCGCGGCATTAACAACATATTTGTCCTTAGCTGGCAGATATACTGTTTTAATGCCCAACACTGCTCGGGGCGGGGGTATAAGTAGGAAAATCAGTAATCCGCAAGATCGCAAGAGGCTCAAGGCTATAGCTGCGGAACTTGATGTACCAGAAGGTATGGGACTCATCATTCGGACAGCTGGAGCTGCACGAACAAAGCAGGAAATTAAAAGGGACTACGAATATCTACTCCGTCTTTGGGAGAATGTGAGAGATCTAACTCTTAAATCAACTGCCCCTTGCTTAGTCTATGAAGAAGGAAATCTCATAAAAAGATCTATACGCGATCTTTACAATAAGGACGTTGAAGAAATTATTGTTGCCGGGGAAAACGCTCATGACGAAGCCAAAAACTTCATGAGCATGCTCATGCCGAGCCATACCAAAAATGTAATTTTACATAATTCATCGGAACCTCTCTTTAACCAATATGGTATTGAACGTCAGCTCAATGCCATGTTCAGTCCGTATGTAAATCTTCGATCGGGCGGATATATCGTTATAAACCAGACTGAAGCTCTCGTTGCGATTGATGTCAATTCAGGAAGATCAACACGAGAATTCTCTATTGAAGAAACTGCCTATAATACTAATGTTGAAGCAGCTGAAGAAATAGCTCGACAATTAAAGCTTCGAGATCTTGCTGGCCTTATTGTCATTGATTTCATAGATATGGAGCAAAATCGCAATAACAGAGCAGTAGAACGTCGTCTAAAAGAAGCATTAAGGTTTGATCGAGCTCGTATTCAACTTGGAAGAATTAGTCCCTTTGGGCTAATGGAAATGTCTCGACAGCGTCTTCGATCTGGTGTCCTTGAAGGATCAACATCACAATGTCCTCACTGTCAGGGAACTGGAATAATTCGCTCAACTGAAAGTGTTGCCCTCGCAGTACTTCGCTCTATCGAAGACAACCTGATAAACTCCCCAAGCGTTTCTCTAATAGCAAACACAAGCGCTCAGGTTGCCCTTTATATCTTAAATAACAAGCGCAGTTTCATTGCCGATTTGGAAGTTCGTTACGGTGCAAGCATTTCTGTTCAAGCAAGCGAAAAACTCCAAGGCACGAACTTTACAATTGAAAAAGGACTATCAAAAACAGACGGATCTCATCGTTCTGAGCGATCAGTAGTAAATATGGAATGGGGATTTAGTGACAATGAAGAAAACACCGAAGATCTTGGAGAAACAAGGGATATAGAGTCCACAGTTTCAGAGCCAATAAACGACAGAAATGACAAAGCTGACGATGCTACCATAAGTGAAGGTTTTGGGCATGAGACACGGCCTCGTCGTGGACGTAGAGGAAGATGGCAAAACAGAAGGGGGAATACTCGTCAATATTATCAATCCGATTCACCTCAATCTTCAAACGAGGATGATATCAACACGGATAAGCAGTTTGATCAAAATTATCCGCAAGGGTCTCCTCCTTTCTCTTCGGAAGATGAAGCAACAGAACAGAACGAATTCAGGGAAAGTGATACTATCATAACTTCGCAAGACGGGGGGATGTCCAGAGATGACGAGCATGGTCGGTTTCGACGACGAGGCGGGAGAAGGGGGCGACGTGGACGCGGGCGATTTAGAGAAAATTCTGAAACTTACGCAAGCGGATCTGATAATACCGAAAACTACCAGCCCCGAACCCATATCGATGAGCAGTACATAGACGACTTCAGCGGCGCTGCCACTGAGGGTAGAACTCATGGTTCTAATACTGAAATATCAAATCAAGAGAATATTTACGAAGCCTCAAAAACTACTTTGAAAGAAGATATTCTTTCATCATCCGAACTATCAAAAGGGAACGATGATAAAACACAATTATCTGAAGCGTCATCATTTTCACTTTCCCGAAAAGGCATACAGGAGAGCCGTAGGAGACTTAGAGAGCCAACATCAAGTGAGCCGCGCATTGAACGTGTGGTAGTTAAAACAGACCAAGAAAACACTGCACAAGAAACCTCTGAGCGCCCCTTGCGAAAAGGTTGGTGGCAGCGTCGAACCGCTGATGAATAATTGAGTATAGTAAGCAAAAGATGAAGGATTAATCTTAGAAAATAAATAGAGATTCCACCCTCCCTAAAAACGATAATCGAAGAATACTAGAATTATTCATTTTAACAGAAACAACATCATCGCCTTTTTATTTTAAAAGTGGGCCTCAAAAAGGGCCTTTAGTTTCCATTTCCTCTTCAATCAAAAGTTTAAACTTTCCAATTATTCTTAAAAACCGTGTACATCTTTCTTATATCTTGCCGCTATTTCGGCATATTTGACGATCAAGAGTAAATTTTTCATAAAAAATAAAATGCTGCCTCTGATAGCTTCAATAGTTTTTTTCTTTTATGTAATAATTAGTCCCTTGCCTGCAAATGCACAGGGTCTACCACTTATCCGCGACACTGAAATTGAAAACCTTCTCAATGATTATGCTGGTCCCATTTTCAAGGCTGCAGGATTAGGCTCTGGGCGAATTGCTGTTCGTATCGTCAACAATGAAAACTTTAATGCTTTTGTCGTAGATGGACGAAACGTCTACATACACACCGGAGCTCTGCTGCAAGCACAATCCCCCAACGAAATTATAGGTGTTCTTGCTCACGAAACAGGCCACATCACAGGTGGCCATATGGCAGCATTAAGAGCTCGAATTGCAAAAGACCAAACCAAAGCACTGTTAACACAAATTCTTGGTATCGGATTGATGGTTGCTGGGGGTTTTGCAGGAAGAGACAGCGGACAAAATCTAGGAGGAGCAGGTCAAGGCATTCTTTATGGAGGAAATGAGCTTATTATGCGTGGTCTTACAGCAGAGCGCAGATCGCAAGAATCAGCTGCTGATCAAGCAGGTCTTTCCTTCCTGAAGGCCAGTCAGCAATCTGGACGAGGCATGCTAACCACCTTTGAAAGATTTGCTGGGCAAGAACTTTTTTCTGATCAAAACAGGGATGTTTATGCGCGGACGCATCCTGTAGCTTCTGACCGTATTGCACGACTGCGTGAACTTGTAGAAGAAAGTCCCTACTACTCCAAAACTGATCTTCCTGAGCTTCAACTCCGTCATGACATGATGCGCGCCAAGCTTTCTGGTTATATAGAGGGCCCTCAGATAGTACTAAATCGTTATCCTGTGAGTGACCAAAGCCTTCCTGCACGCTACGGTCGGGCAGTTGCTCATTTTAGATTAGGAGGTTCTGGAAGTGTTGAAACAGCGCTTTCAGAGGTAGATCAACTCATCAAAAGCAAACCTACAAATCCCTACTTTTGGGAATTGAAGGGTGATTTTCTTCAAAAATCAGGGCGACCTGCTGAATCGATCCCCGTCTTGCGCAAGGCACTTGAACTATCAGGACGATCTTCTCCCCTTATATCGGTACAACTTGCAGAGGCTATGCTACAGTCAAAACAATCTATCTATACAGATCAAGCAATAACAATTCTAAGAAAGGCAATAACGAACGACCCTGAAAATTCCATGGCCTATAATATACTTGGACAGGCTTATTATGATAAAGGAATGATGGCGCAGTCAGAATTAGCAAGAGCACAAGGTCTTTTCTATTTTGGTGACATTAAGCAAGCCAAGGATTTTGCTCGTAGAGCACAAGCAGCTCTAAAACCAGGATCCCCTGAGTGGATTAGAGCAGATGATATACTAAGTTATAAACCTGAGACTTAATAAGACTATAAGATTCTGTTTTTTCAGACCTACCCAAATAAATGGTAAAAGGGAAAATATTAAAAATGAAGCATGAACTCCAAATGCAACGAATTGCATCTAATGCAAAATTTAATTTAGGCCGAAACGGCATTTCTCTTCCCATTGTTTTTACCCTTTTATTGATAGGGATACTGACAATATTTTCTCCAAGAGTTATGGCAGATCCTACGAATTTAAAAGATCAACCTGCTAATACAGCAACCTTTAATGAAGCTCAAAAAAAAGGGATTGAGCAAGTTATTAAAGAGTACTTTCTAAAAAATCCTGAATTCATCGTAGATGTCCAAAATGCTCTTGAAGCAAAAATGGCAAAAGAAGATGAACAACGTACGAAGCAAATTGTTTCTGAAAATGCTAAAGAGATTTATCGTCATCCTGGATCTCCTGTTGCGGGAAACCCAGATGGTGATATCTCAGTAGTTGAATTTTTTGATTACAATTGTGGGTATTGCAAAAGAGGGTTCCATAATATTCTAGAGCTTATAGAAAAAGATCCAAAAGTACGTTTCGTTTTTAATGAATTGCCTATTTTGAGTAAGGACTCCGAAGAAGCTGCAAAAATTGCTCTGGCTGCTCACGCACAGGGAAAATATTGGGAACTTCATAAAGCTCTTATCGAAAGTAAAGGGCGCGTGACTGAGGCTAGCGCCCTAGAGGCAGCGGGAAAACTTGGACTGGATGTTGAGCGATTGAAACGGGATAAAGAGTCATCTGCGGTAAAAGATGAGCTGACGCGGGTTGGCGCATTGGCTCGCAAGATGAATATCAATGGAACGCCTCATTTCCTGGTTGGAAAAGAAGCGATAGGTGGAGCGCCTGAAAATTTATTAGGCATATTAACCAACAAAGTTTCTCAGCTTCGCAAGGAAGGTTGCGGGTACTGCTAATAGGTCCATTTTCCCATAAGGGAGAAGATCATAGCACTGTTTAAGAAGTTTTCCCCTAAATGTGGCAGTTGGCCAGCCTCGTCATACTTCCGGCTTAATACGAATACTGTTAAATGCATTTTAAAAATTGCCAATTTCCTCTCTAAAGCGATAAAAAACAAGAGGGTTTAATCTTTTGGAATTTAAAAAAAACGTTTAGCTTGATGCCAAAACCAATATATATATTGAACGGGCCTAATCTCAATCTTCTTGGACACAGAGAGCCAGAGATTTATGGATCTGATACGCTCAATGATATTGAAAAAAGACTAAGTAAAATTGCCACCGCACTAAAATTAGAATTTACTTTTCGGCAAACGAACAGTGAAGGTGAGCTAATAGATTGGGTTCAAGAAGCAAAAAATAGCGGTAGTGCAATTATCATCAATGCGGCAGGGCTGACGCACACCTCAGTTGCGCTTCTCGATGCCCTTAATGCTTCTCAATTACCGATAGTAGAAGTTCATCTATCGAATATTTTTCGAAGAGAAAGCTTTCGTAATCACTCTTATGTTTCGCTTTCTGCGATTGGGATAATTTGCGGTTTCGGGGCTATGAGCTACGAACTTGCTCTAAACGCTGTAAGTAAAATACTTGAAAGTGAAAAGAAAGAAGGGACATGAGTTTAAAGTCAAGAGTATTTATAAAAACCGAATATTTGGGGCTACAAGGATAGGATAGTCATGGGTGATAAGGACAAGTCAAAAGGTATTGGAACGGAACAAAAGATTATACGGGATTTAGCTGATCTACTCAATGATACTGGACTGACAGAGATTGAAATTGAAAAAGATGGTCTTAAAGTTCGCGTTGCTCGCAATATAGCTATTTCAGCAATTACACATTCAACGCCTTCTCATCCTGTTCCTTCCGCACCTAGTGCTGTGGCCTCTCACACAACATCTCCTACCTCAGGACATTCTCCATCAGATCCTAATGCTCATCCTGGTGCAATTAAATCCCCCATGGTTGGCACAGCATATCGATCTCCTGAACCTAGCGCTCCACCTTTTATCGAAGTCGGTACCCGCATTCAGCAGGGAGATACTCTACTTATTATTGAGGCAATGAAAACAATGAATCAGATACCAGCCCCTCGCTCAGGGACTGTAACAGCTATCTTTTTCGAAAATGGTCAGCCAGTAGAATTCGGAGAAGTTCTTGCAATCATAGAGTAGCTGTTTCTCATCTGCTCTCAACAACCTAGGATGATAAAAAACACGATCCCTTTTTTTCACAAATTAATATTCAGATAACCAACTCAGATAAAAATGTTTGATAAGATTTTAATAGCGAACCGAGGCGAGATTGCTTTACGGATTCAAAGAGCCTGTAAAGAGCTTGGTATTTCAACAGTTGCTGTGCATTCAACTGCAGATGCTGACGCCATGCACGTTCGGCTCTCAGATGAAAGCGTTTGTATTG
>JBJTOZ010000067.1:0-3300 GCA_046074825.1 Hyphomicrobium sp. | reverse complement strand
TAGAGAAAAATTTGTAATCTGTTGTGCTAGATAAAAGATGTTCCGCAACTTCTGTTATCTCACATACTTAGAAAATACAAAATCCAAATGAGACACGAAAGATTTTAAAAGATGTGAGGTGTTTTAGAAAAAATCTGAAATGCTAGGCAGCTACCGCTGAGGAAAAATTTCCTGTTACACGCTAGAATTTGTCAGAGGGTTTTGTTCACTGACAAGACGATATTTCAAGGAGAATTGGCGCGCCCGAAAGGATTCGAACCTCTGACCCCCAGATTCGTAGTCTGGTGCTCTATCCAGCTGAGCTACGGGCGCCTACTTTTTCTTTCTCTTTTCGAGAAAGGACGTCTCGTGTGTGTCATTGTTCATAGGCACGAGGCAATAAACAAGTACCAACCTCTTCTAATCATCCCCACCTCTGAACGCAAGAGCCCGTGGAAGAGCATCCCCGCTCCAGAACAAAAAGTTTTCATCTGTTTTCCAAGATCCTCATTTTAGTGGGTTTTGACAAAGACTGTGAAATGACTGTTCTAGGCTTTGTCTGATGCACGGTCTGGAATTTCCAATTCAAAGCATGCGCCAACTTCAGTCGCAAGCAAACGAAGCTTGCCTCCATGCTCTTGCGCAAGTTCCGCTGAGATGGGCAATCCGAGCCCTGTCCCGCCGCGCCGCTTTGAACCCTGAAAAGGCTGAAAGAGCTTATCGCGTGCTGAGGCAGGAATACCAGGACCATTATCACTGACAGTAATTAGAACACGGTTATCTTCCCGTCGAGCGCAAATACGAAGTACTCCCCCTTCTGGGCCCTCTTCACGACTTTGAAGGGCCTGCATGGCATTCCCACAAAGATTGGTAAAAATACGCACCAGATGCTCGCGATCTGCATCTATGTGGAGAGCATCCTCCATTTCCAAAATAAATTGAATAGGACCGGAACTTTCAATCTGAAGTGTTTCTCCGACCTCCTCAAGAAGGGGACGAAGAGTGAGGATTTCACGCCGTTGCGGCCTCTCTTCTGTCCGCCCAAAGCGCAGAGTTTCATTGCAAAAATTAATCGCCTTATCCAAAGAGGAAATAAGCTTAGGTGCTAATCTCTGTACTGTAGGATCTGGGCTATCGGTTAGACGATCAGAAATAATTTGCGTGTTGGCAAGCATGTTTCGCAAATCATGATTGATTTTGGAAACAGCAAGTCCAAGCTGTGCCAATCGGGTTTTTTGCTTCAAAAGTTGGGAGAGCTGTTGTTGCATTTCTAATAGCTCAAATTCTGCCAACCCTATTTCGTCCGAACGACCTGAAGGCTGAATGATTCGCGAGGGATCTTCTGGGTTCTCACTATAGGCGACTATACTCTTCGAAAGTCGACGAATAGGTTTGACCAAAAATTTGCTAATCGAAAAATAAACGACCGCAGCTGTAGAGAGTGCCACAAAAAAAGAAAGCCAGAAAATCTCTGTCCCATGGCGGATCATAGCCCGACGCAAAGGACCTTGCGGCATCACAATCTCAATGATGTCATCAAAACGAGGCCCCAAGAGCCCAACCACGCGCATTGTGCGATCTTCATCCGTGATCAAAACCTCAAGCGCATCGCTAATATAAGTGATCCTTTGGCGAATATTTTCTGTCAGCTCAAGGCGTGTAGGCTGACGCATATCATACGTCACATCAATCTGAAGATCTTGTACAGGAGGAAGGATCACCCGTCGGGCTCCACCGCGCCGAATAGCAATCGCGCGCACAAGAGCTGTTCGCAAAAGTTCATTGCGCAATGCTGGCGGAACATCTTTCGTAGGTAAAGAATCAGCGGCCAAGGCGGAAACTTGCGCTGTTACGATCCTATCATTCAGCCAATTCACACGAAAATTAGCCAGTGAAGGGAGGAAAATCAGAATTTCTGCAACGAGTACAAAAGCCCCTGTCAGCAAGAGCAACTTGGAAGGCAATCCTAACCATATCCGAGGGGGGCTGCGGACAGGACTTGTTTCAATATCAGGCACAGGCAAGCCAGAGCTCACAAGACTTGGGCGAGAGGGCTGCTTTGATCCCTCCCCCTTAGAAACTCCTGTTCTCTTTACATTTTGAAGCACGGCGTCAGGGCCTTTTCCCGTCTTAACATTTGGGAATGTGGCATGTCTCACAGAACTTGTCAGCTACGGGCTTCCCTCAAGATTAAAGTTTATTTCTTCTCATTTCAAAGGTTAAGCCGATCTTTTTCAGTCGTCCATGAGGTTTCCAATTTTTAATGGAAATTCTCATCCCTCCTTAACCAAACTTTGCAAGCAAACGAACCAAACGGCGCACAAATGGGGAATTGGCTTTATCTGTATAAAAGCGAAAAGCTGCCCGTTTACTTATTTCACTTAATGTCGGATAAGGCGAAATCCAATCCACAAATGCTTTGATGGGGAGATTTTGTGACAGCGCAAGAGCCCACATTTGAATAAGCTCTCCTGCATGGGGCCCAAGAAGAGAAGCGCCAAGAAGACGTCCCTTATGATCCACAATCACTTTTAGGTGGCCATCTGTTGTACTTTCAGCTTGTGCCCTATCATTTTCATGAAAGGGCCAACGAAGAACTCTTATTTTCTCTTTAGGGTTAGCCGCTTGAGCTTCTTGCTCTCGAAGCCCAACATGTGCGAGCTCAGGCTCCGTAAATGTCACCCAAGGAATAGCATGTGTTTTTACTTTAGATGGCAATCGAAAAAGGATGCGTTTTAAGATTACACTTGCATGATAATTAGCAACATGGGTGAATTGTAGTCCTCCGATAACATCACCAATTGCATAGATTTTTTTGTTCTTAGTTCTGAGAGAACGATCAACCTCTATTCCAGACTTTCCAATTGTTACCCCTGCAGCATCAAGATTGAGATCAGAAACGTTCGCTCGCCGTCCAGCAGCAACTAAAAGGTGAGAGCCCTCAATGACAGAAGAGTGCTGTCCAGCCTTGACATGAACGAGCACACCAGAGCCTTTTTGTTCAACCCTTTCGACACTCGTTTTCTCATAGATTTCCACACCCTCTCCACGAATCAATGTCATAAGACGCTGAGCTAATTCTTCATCATCTTTGCTTAAGACTTTAAAGGCCTCACATACTGTTACCCGACTTCCTAAACGACAGTAGGCCTGAGCCATTTCTAACCCAATAGGACCGCCTCCAATAATGATGAGGTGGGAGGGTATGACAGGGAGTTCAAAAATGTTTTCGTTCGTTAGGTAGGGAACTTTGTCAATCCCCGCAATATTTGGAATAAAAGGAGAGGACCCTGTCGCAATGACAAACCTACGGGCAGTAAT
>JBJTOZ010000066.1:0-10322 GCA_046074825.1 Hyphomicrobium sp. | reverse complement strand
GCTGGATGTACTGGCTGATCGATTAACGAATGAATATAATTTACAGATAATCTTTGAAACCTGCCCTTATGAAACAGTTCGCTGGTTTTCCTCTGAAGACAAAACAGCTTTGGAAAATTTTATAGCAAAAAATAAAAATTCTATTGCAACAGATCTTGATGGTGATCAGATTTTTATGGCTCAGAGCCTTTTTAATTTAGGTTGGGTTAAGGAAAAAAATCCGAACATTCATTTTGTTGATATAAAAACGAATGATAGTCATGTTGTTTCT
The DNA here is from genome assembly GCA_046074825.1 of Hyphomicrobium sp. Lineage (GTDB taxonomy): Bacteria > Pseudomonadota > Alphaproteobacteria > Rhizobiales > Hyphomicrobiaceae > JAGVSR01. Next base: position 10,051 of record JBJTOZ010000066.1, on the reverse strand, counting down.
TGAAATGACTTTCAGTTATAAGCAATCAATTTTGCGTCGTTGGTAAGAATATACATACGCTCATTGGCAACAATCGGAGCTATATAGGATCCACTTCCGATATTTTGTTGAGCCAAAAGAGTTCCTGTGATGGGATTAACTGAAGCTAAGCTCCCCTTACTCGACACGAGCCAAAGGGTATTGTTTGCTAAAATTGGGCCAGACCACACTCCGTTTGAGGAAAGTTTTATCGTCCAAATGATTTTCCCATCTCTTTTAGATAAAGCCATCAACTGTCCCTGGGTGTCGACCACAAAGATAGTATCGCCCGCAACCCATGGCATCTGCGTTCCTGGGGCATTGATTGACCATATACGCTCACCCGTTTTGGCATTTGTAGCCACCATACGCCCTGCATGGCCAATTGCGTAAAGGACCCCTTCATATATGACAGGTCGAGCAGCGTCAGTTAAAGATGCAAATTGGGAAGAGGTTCTTGTTCGCATGAGGCTCTCTGACCAAACAGGTGTTCCATCTAGAACTTTAAGTCCGATGACGTCACCATTTGGATAGGGTACAGCAACAGTCTCTTCATCAACAGCAGGGCTAGGATTGAGAGAAAGATTTGCTTGTTGCGGCAATCCTCGAGATGACCATATCTCTGTTCCATCAATTCCTGAGAGGCAATAAAAACGTCCCTCAGTTGTTTGCACAAAAAGACGATCACTTGCAGCCGTTGGCGAGGAATGTATGGGAGCTCCAAGGTTCTTCTCCCAGAGCCTTTTTCCACTCAATGGATCCATCGCTATTACAGAGCCAAATCCACTGGCTCCATAAAGACGCTCTTTATCTGCAGCTAATCCGCCACCGTATCCACCCCCATCAGAGCCACCAAGAGAAAAAATACTACCTGTCGGAAAACTAAATCCTGAGCCCTCACTGATTTTGGGAGCTGTTGGTTCGAGGCGCTGCGTCCATAGTGTTGATCCTGTTGCTGAAGAGAAAGCGCTGACGTTTCCTTCTGCATCTAGAGTGTAGATGTTCCCTGAGAAAACAATTGGGCTCGCTGTGACGCGACCAATTTTACTTGATCCTTTGCCAGCACTAACCCGCCAGAGTTCCCGCATGGGTCCAGACAGAGCAAGATGGATGGGGGCATTGGAAGCAAATCCTCCTGGTTGAGACCAATCTTGATTGATAAAGGGTGGAGGAAGTATGATCGGAGCAGCCGCCTCAGCGAGCTCCCCTCCAATTTTTTCAGTTGAAGGGAGGATTTCAAATCTGCGTCCTGGGAGAGGCGTTTGTTTTTCTTTGAAAGGGTTGAGATCCCCAATTTTGGGCAGACTTGGTAAACTGTCCGAACAGCCACCGAGAAAAAAGGTCAAACTAGATAGTGAAATGAGGACTAGAGAGAGGCTCACGCTTCTGGTCATTAGTATTTATTTCCTCAGGCCTTTGCGCTCGATTCTGCCCTATTAGCAGCACATACATTTCGAATCTACTTTGCATCAGAATTTGGCGCTGGAGGGGCAGAGGTGCTTGGAATGGTTGAGTTCTCTTTGGAAGACTCTGAAGAGGGGGCGGTTTTATTCACTTCAGCGGTATTGATTGCGCTGAGAAGCAATTGTGTCCTTTCTTGAATTCCTGGGGGTAACTGCGGTTCCGAGAGGAGTGGCAAGAGAATTTTTCTGGCCTCTTCATATTTGCCATTTTTAAAGGCAGCTGTTCCAAGTAATTCTCTTGCAGGAATGCGCCAAGCAGATGCTCCGTCCACTAGGCTTTTTAGTCGACTTTCCATTTCTGGAAAATCTGCTTCAGCCAATCGAAGAGAGGCGACTTCATAAGTTGCAAATGTCCTAATGATCGGATCGACGGAACTATTTTTCTCAATTTCTTCTAAAACCAGAAGGGCATCTTTGGGGCGATTAGATTTGAGATGTATCCCCGCCAATTGAAGTTTTGCAAGTGTCGCATACCCAAGGTGACCGCTAGATATAATCTTTTCAAGCTCTTTTTTAGCGTCATCAGTTTTTGTAAATTTAATTAATTGGAGAGCAGCTTCATACTGAGCCCCTTGCGCCTCAGCAAAAGAAAGTTGTCGTGCACTCCAGAATTTGTATCCTCCAACTGAAGCAACAACGATAATGGCCAGGCCTAAAACATAAACGCCATATTTCTCCCATAGCTTTTGCAGCTTTTCGCGTCTGAGTTCCTCATCGACTTCTCGAAGGAGGGCATCTTTGTTTTCAGTCATAATACAAAACCTTAATCAAAAAGTCTGATCTAATTCATTTAGAAGTAGAGGCATTAAATTTTATTTTGTCATCCTCATTTTCCATACATTACATTTCTTTATCAAGCCCGCATTTTAAAAACACTTCTTCTCTAAAAAAATTGGTCTTCTTTAAGCAGGATTATTCTGTTTTTTTTTCAGAGATTTTGGAGCTAGATGAAGAGAAGTCCTTTCAGGTTCAGTTTTTTTCATCGCATATGTGTGAAGGTCCTCAGGAAAGCGACGATTTCTGACATCTTCCGCGTATGAGCGAATAGCCTTATCAATGGCTTCTCCAATTTTTCCAAATTCTTTTACATATTTTGGCAACCGAGGCGAGATCCCAAGCATATCTTCCATAACTAGGATTTGTCCATCACAGGCAGGAGAAGCTCCGATTCCAATGGTTGGAATAGGGATTGTACCAGATATTTTTCTTGCTAAAGGTTCAGAGAGAGATTCAAGAACCACAGCAAAAGCCCCAGCCTCAGAAACTAAGCGGGCATCCTCTTCAATAGTGCTCCACTCATCATAGGTGAGGCCTTGGGTTTTGAACCCTCCCGTAACATGTACAGATTGGGGTGTCAGACCGATGTGTGCCATGACAGGAATTCCACGTTCGACTAGGAAGTGAATTGTTTCTGACATTCTGCGTCCTCCCTCCAGCTTAATTGCACCGCAGTCTGTTTCTTTCATAATTTTTGCAGCGTTGCGAAAGGCAATAGGGGGAGACTCTTCATAAGTTCCAAAGGGCATATCAACGACTACAAGGGCGCGTTTCGCACCGCGAACTACGGCTTTGCCATGCACGATCATCAGGTCTAAGGGAACAGGAACAGTTGTTTCGTACCCATGCATCACCATTCCAAGACTGTCACCGACAAGAAGCACATCGCAGTAGCGATCGGCGATAGCTGCTGTGTGTGCATGGTATGATGTGAGAGCAACAATAGGTCGGTCCCCCTTAAGTTTAGTAATGTCTGGGGCCATCAGTCTTGAGAAGGGCGTTGAAGCGGACATTAAGAATATTATCTTTAAAAGGAGGGCAACCGCATAGTTATGGAAAGTGTTCTTAAGCTCTAATTTCAATAAATTTATTAATACATCACAGTCTCTTCATTAATTCATCTTAAAGAGAATGAACAGCAATGTTTTATATAATTTTTACTCTCTATAGTTTTCGCTTGGACCTTAGGCTCTTTCTCTGAATAGAAATTTCTGAAAAGAGAGACGCTTTAGGTGTTCAGTAAGGGAACTCCAATGAACCAAGCGTGTCCGACAAAGAGCATAAAAATATAGGCTAAAGAGCCGACAACGAGTACCAAAATGTCCCCGTAAGGTGATGCGGAGGGCGCAACTTTACTCTTTGAGGTCTCGCGATGTGCGATAGAAATTCTATCGTAAATTGCGTAACCTAGAAAGGAACCAAATAAGAGCAGAGAGGCCACGTCGCCATTAACGATGAGGTGGGAGAGTGCCCAAACCTTTACTGCTGCAAGCATGGGATGCTTTAAGGTTGTACGGATACGAGAGGGGACGTAAGCAGCGACCAAAAAGATCATAGCAGGCCACATCAAAAGCCAAGTTATAATATGTAGCCATTCTGGACTTTCCCAAAGGAAGACGTTTTTGCCGGTATGTATTTGTATTTTATGATATCCAAGAACAATGAGTATAAAACCCACAAGAGAGAAAGAGGAGAAAAGAATTCTATAGGTCTTTGTGCCAAAACGCTCAGTGAGTCCATTCCGTAGATCAGGGGCTGTAGGAAGTAGATGGGTTAGCAAGAAAATAGCTAGACCAATAAAAAGTAGAAGCATAATGCCCCCTTCTAAAGTTAAAATCCTTATTTACTGATGAGATGAGGATCCGTCGAGACCTATTTTTTAAACGATGGAGAGTTCTCTAGATTTTTATTTTTTCAATTCAGTCTCTGATTTGAAAAGTTTCACGTTGGAGACTTTTCGAGATTTGTAATTCTTTGCAAGAGGCCTGTTTTAGGGATGTTTTTCTTTACTCCCACCTGTTTGTCTTCCTCTTTTATTGTGTCATCACATATTGAAGAGACTCCCCCCTCTATGTCGTCTTTCAAAAGTTCCTCGCCCTGTTTTAAAGACGGATCTAGCGGAAGAGCTTCGCTCCAATAAGTATCAACGGGTTTAGGAGCATTCACAAGCTCGCTGAGGGATGGGCTTGCAGATCCTGTAGAAGAGCTTTCTGCCTTCCTCAGAGTGGGTTTGATTCTTTCGGAGGCCCTTCTCAATTGGTTGCTTTCATTTCTTTCATTCGGGTTGAGTTGAGAAAGTTTTTCGTTTTTGTGCGTAATTTCAGCTTTTAGACTTTCAATGAGAGAGAGCTGCTCAGCATTTTGTGTTTTCAATGCCGAAATTTGTTTTTGCAATTGGTCATCAACTGAAGCGCTATTAGTGTCTTTCACCTGTGTGGCCTGAAAAGCCTTTTCAGCCTCGAAGAGAATTCTACTCAGCTTTTTCATTTCAGTTTCAGCATGCTGCCCATCTGACTGCGGGATTTCCTCTCCTAATCTTTTTTGAAGTAGGATGAGGGTCTGGGTTTGTTCTCTAAGGCGTGCTCTTAAGGTCTCATTTTCAGCTCTAAGAGCTGTTTCAACCTCTAAACGTTTATCATTTGGCATATCGCGATTTTTTTGTGAGGCCCGTGACAGCTTTATATTTAAAGTTTCTATTTCAGCGCGTAACTGGCTATTGATTTGAGTTGCTTCCTGTAGAGCGCGTCCTTGTTTTTGTGTTGACTGGGTTAACGTTACAATTTCATGATCTCTTTCAAATAAAAGTTTTGTCGCTTCACTTAGTCTTTGCTCTATTTTTGGGATGCGATCCGTAATAGTGCCCTCAAGAACCCGACGGGCATTTTGATTTTCTTCATTTAATGTTTTCAGGTGAGAAATTTCTTTTTCTTGCATTTTGACATGCGCGTTCCGTTTATTTATTTCAACAAGCTGGTGTGTGGTTTTGATAGAAAGAGCTGAGAGTTTAGTTTGTAAATCATGAATTTCTAGTGCGTACTGTGCTCTCATACGACTCTGCTCCGCTTGAATTTCCTCTGTTGTTGTGGGCATATTTTTTTTTAAGGACGCAATAGCGAGACGTGCTGCGCGACGGCTATAGAGTGGGGCCAACAAACAGATCAGAAGGCCTGCTATACTAAAGCCAAGCACAACCAACATTGCTGACTGGATACTAAGCATCCCTTTTCTATCCTCTAATGCTGTCCTAGGACGCCATAGTATTTAACGATATCTCCGACGACTTCCAATGTCAGATATCGGCATGGAGCACTAAAGTAGTGATTAAAAAGAAAAATTATGTGGAATTGCTCGTTTTATAAGCGTCCACGGTCTCTTCAAAGGGGGTTCCAAGACGGCGTTCTTGTATAATTTAAATATCCCACATTCGCTCCAAGCCGAAGCCCTAGCCCTGAACGAATAAGAGCCAACGTTACATTGCCGTGTTTCTGCAACTGAATGCTAACCCCTCCTATAAAGTAAACAGCACCCTGAAAGCCTGCGTAGCGATCATAGATTTGAGAAGGCGCTTCTAAATTGTAAACCAATATCATTGTTTTGGAGCCCTCAGCACCGGCATCATAGCCAATGGTAGGTCCCTGCCAGAAAACCTTTTCTGGTGGGGCGTATTTAAGATGCATATTCCCTTCACCATAGCGAAGACCTAACAGAAAAGCCCCTCCTGCATCTTCTCCTAGGATATACGCATTAGGTTTTCCTTGGCTTTGAAATAAATACTGTATGCCATTTGCTAAGCCACTTGTAACAGTGCCAAAAAAGGAGTGGCCAGCGGCAAGGATTTCATTTTGTTCAAATGCATTTTCATTCTGGAAAGCAGGAGGTGCATCGAATTGAGAATCGAGATCTGTACCTGCAGTTTTTACTGGGTACTGCGTTTCATAGTTCTCAGGTTGTGAGAGCCCGTCGTTCACGGTCCAGAGACGGGACTTAGAAATTTTTTGATTTCCCAAAGATGTCTCTTTGTTGATCGTGGGAAAAGAAGTGGAAGCCTCATTTCCTTGAGCTGTGGATGGCTCAGAAAAAGTGGGGTCTGCAAGGGGAGGAGGATAAGAGGAAGGAAATTGCTCGGCTTGTGAGGTGGAATTTGCTTCGATGCTAAAGGTTGGCTGAAAGGACAGAAGGAGAAGAAGACCCCCGAGAGGGACAGATAAATATTTAAAGAAGAATTGGTTGTTTAAGATCATCTCATCCTCCATCACTCCTGACTAGGCTAAAGGATGTGAGCACTTCAGGATTGGAAGAGTATTCTTTAAAATGTATTAAAAAAGAGTATCGAAATACGTTAATACTCCCTTTAAAAATGTCCTCGTCCACGAGCGATGAAAGGACCATTAAGATACTTTTGGTGACAATTTCCGTAGGTGAAGGGACTTCCGTCCATAGAAAGCAGAGAGCCTCCAGCTGCTTCGAGAATAGCCTGACCTGCGGCTGTATCCCATTCATGTGTTGCACCAAATCGCGGATAAATATCCGCATCACCACGCGCTAAGAGGCAAAATTTGATAGCTGAACCCATTCCTGTAATTTTGTCAGCCCCAAACTGTTTGATCTTGTCAGAAAACTCGGATTTGGTCTCCGATCGACTGACAAGAGCATGGAGATGACCGTGTGTGCCGCTGCGCACTTTTATCTGAGAAAGGTTCAGATCTTCTAGGCAGCGTACTGTCTTCAGAGGCTCCACCTTGGTAAAAAGAGCTGTATCTTCCGTGAGCGTTAAAAAAAGCTCGGTTCGGGCAGGAGCGTATATGAGCCCAAATGTGGGGCGCCTGTTCTCAATGAGCCCAACATTGATTGTGAAATCATCACGATTTTCGCAAAAGTCTCGAGTACCATCTAGCGGATCGATCAGAAAAAAAGGATTATCAGAGTTAATACTTGGAGTTTGTCCGCTCGCCATTTCTTCTTCCGCAATAACTGGAATATGGGGTGCGATTTCTGCAAGAAGCTTCAGAAGAAGCTTCTCAACACGTTTGTCGGCTTCCGTAACAGGGGAACTGTCAGTTTTAGTATCAACTGTATACCCTTTTTTACGGATGCTAAGAATAAGGCGGCCAGCCTCAAGAACGGTTGAAACTAGGTGATTTGCAAGTTTTTCGTATGTGAGGTCGGTCATATTCTCTAGTCCTCATGAATTTCTGTAATATGTTGTTCCTCAGAGATATCCGAAAAGAGACAAATCGGATAATTAAGAGTGGTCGCACAGTATTTGTTTGGTTTTTTGTGCACTATTTTTCTGGACACTATCAGTGTCGTCTGTGTTTTCCCAACCGAAGCGCAATTTTTTGTTTTTTTAAAAAGTCCCAAAGGTTCACGCATGAACGATAGGCCCCAATTAAGCGATTTAGAAGTTGCTGCATTGATTTCGAGTAAAATATGTCATGATGTTATTGGTCCAGTTGGGGCAATTAATATTGGTCTTCAATTGTTTGAAGAAGAAAAAGAGGAGGACGCGCGTCAACATGCTTTTGATATGATCAGAAATGTCAGTCACCAAGCATCGATCTGTTTGGAGTTTGCGCGCTTTGCCTTTGGAGCCAGCGGTTCTGCTGGTTCCCTTATTGATCTTGGTATGGCAGAAACCCTTTCTCGTAATTATGTGGTGCATGGAAAAGGCAAAGGCAAGCATAAACTTTTATGGAAGAGCCCGCCTGGGAGTATGCAGAAAGACAAACTGAAACTTCTTCTAAATCTTATCGCATCAGCTATCACAGCGCTTCCAAGAGGTGGCGAAATTGAAGTGAGCATTCTTGGATCACTTGAGCTTCCGACGTTTCTTTTGATTTGTCGTGGCACGGCAGCCCGACTGCCACAATACTTAGGGGAATTCCTAACAGAAACCGAGACACCTCAAATAGATGCTATGACGATACAGGCGTATTATACGACACGCTTATCGCACGCAGCAAAAATGCACTTGGCTATTGGCAAAGAAGGGCAAGACATAGTTCTTGTCGCAAAACCAATATAGGGCTTCTTTTTTTGAAAAGATCTAGTGAGTTGAGATCCTTTAAAAAAACTTAAATTCACCCTGCCCTGTTTATCAAAGACTAAGACCCAAAGCCTCAATGATATTTTACCAGCCAAGCTTAGTATGCAAAGTTAAGCGATCTAATAATGAGGAGAGTAGAATATCCTAATTATTTTGATTGAGAGGATTTCTTGAAAACTCTGGCTGATTGTCTTTTCCTATAGAGAATAAAGGAAGGGAGCCCGTTTCGATGTCGGAAGGCACACCCTCCGCATCTTCTTCGGCTGAAGCCTCTTCCGTGGGTTCATTTTCAGTTGTGTCCGTTGTGCTTGGCTTTTTGGGTGCGGGTGGTTTAGCTTTTGGTTTAGCAGGTTCTGTGGTTTTAACCTTAGTGACGGTTCCGCTTGATTTTTTTTCAACGCATTCTTCTGTTGCTTTACTTTCGTTTAGTTTTTTGATGCCATCATCAGTTGGGGCTGCTGTTGCTGTCTTGGCACTTGTTTCAGACTGAGTGTCTTCAGTAGAGCTTTTCTGCACATTTTCTTTTTTGGATGCCTCTTCAGTAGAGGCAGTTGTAGTAGAACTATTCGTATCGGGTGTTACGGTTTCTGTAGATTTAGCATTTGTGGATGCCGTTTCAGAGGTTGCGCTCTTTGTCTCAGGAGAGTTTGCGCTTTGGTCTGATGACGTTTCAGTAGGTTTAGGTGTGTTTTCTTTTTTTGCGGCCTCTTGGGTCTTTGCGCTTGGTGTTGTTTTACCCTTTGAGCTTGCATTGGCCTCATCCCAACAAACATTTGCGGATGCCGTACAAGTATGCTCGTCAAAAATAACGAAGTTCAGAAAAAGTTCGCAGGAAACATCTTTTTTACCAATTGTGTATTTAGAGATTTTATTTTCTGTGGCCCACTTAGCAACGTGCTTTTCAAGGAGGTCTTGGGCATCTTTTGAGGGGCCATCTTTTCCATAATCATTCACTAAGAAGCCCATTTTCTTACATTTGGCTTCGGCATGACCGAGCAAAGCGAGACAGGAAAAAAGGGCAAAGGTGTACAAGGAAAGAGTGGTGTTTTTTTTCACGGAAGTTTCTCCGGACCTAACAGAAAAAGAAGGAATGAAGTTACAACGATGCCTCCCTATAATCTGACAGCTAAAGAGGCACTAGGCTGTCCAAGTAACACCGCAAAATTTTCGACGATGGATTGGGGAAAGAGGCTTGAGATATAAGAAAACAAGGGCTTTTGGTTCGTATGATCTTTGTGGATAAATTTGGGGATTAATTTAAATAAGGGGCCTCTCCCCCGCGTGGTGTAATCGCAGAATCAAAGAAAAATCCTTGGTCGAACGGCCCCCCGTTTGATTGTCGATCCATTTGAGGATCTCTAAAACTGATTGCAGATCCATAGAGGCTGCGGGAATCCCCATATGTATTGATGGTGTCCTGTTGAGTTACAGAGTAGCCTCCACGTGCTGAAAATTTAACCCTCCCTCCTGCACTTGAGACACCTTTAGAGTTTTTCACTGAAGGGGAAATATTCTTTGAACCTTGTTGTGCAGCACCCGCGCAAACCATGCTTGAAATAGAAAAAGCAGTGTATGTGCTAACGATTAAAAAACAGGAAATTCTTGATAGAAGACTTTTGCGCAACATAAGCAACACTCCACTTTAAATACTCACTCTAGAATAGAATTGAAAGTCTTCAGATCAAGCTCTCGCTTTCTTAAGCTTAGGGAAAACCCCTAGAATTTCGTTGAGAAAAAAAGGGATAAA
>JBJTOZ010000065.1:0-10057 GCA_046074825.1 Hyphomicrobium sp. | reverse complement strand
AAATCTACTCTTAGTTAGAACACTTAGGCTCGAGCCGACGAATGTGTCACCTAAGAAATTAAGCAAATAACGCATTTGTAGACTGTATGTTGAAAATAGTTTTTAAATGATGTTTGATCAGCTATTAAATTTTAAAAGTTTTAGAGAATGATAAGTGAGTTTCCGAATGTCACAAATTCCCCAAAGCATCCAAAGAACTTTTTATTTTAGTATTCATTTCAAGACACTGATTTCCTCCATATTCTACAAACACATTCTTTCTGTAGATTTAAGGTGTTTTTTACTTAGCTGTCTGTTCATTTTCATTTTTCCTGTACTTGGTGGAAATGTTGATAAAAGCTTTGGTCAATCTGCAACAGATCCGAAGACTCCAGAACTTGAATGGAGTGCTGCTGCCCCTGGTATGATCGAGCCTAAATCAGGTCTTATCCGTGTTGGATCTCAAATTGTTGGAAGAATTGCTGAGGTCGTCGTGAACGTAAACAACAAAGTTGAAGAGGGGGAATTGCTTATCCGTCTTGACGATGATGAAGCTCGCGCACGGCTACAAGCGGCTGAAACAGAAGCCGCATCTCGGAAAAGAGAGCGTGATGCGCAAACCCTTGATAAAGGTCGCGAAAATCTACGAACGGCAGAGGATGCCGTATTTAATGCAGAACGGGCTCTCACAAACGCTGAGTTTAATCTTGAATATGTCCTCATAGCTAGAAGGAAAGGAACTGGCTCTGATCAAATGGTCAAAGAGGCTAGAGATGGTGTTGCAAAAAGTTGGGCAAAGCTTCAGAAGGAACGAATGAATTATGCTGTGGCCCAGGGGAAATCCGATGTTCCAGCTCCAAGTAGTCTTGAATCCGCAGTTCAAGCCGCTCGTACAGAGGTTGCTATTGCAGAAGCTCTTTTGAAGAAGACGCGGATCCGTGCACCCGTGAGTGGAACAGTTCTACAGCTTCCGGCAAAAATCGGTGAAATGGTTGCCCCCTCAACGGAACAACCTCTTGTTGTCCTGGGAGATATGTCCGTCGTTCGTTTAAAGGCAGAGGTCGATGAATATGACGTTTCCAAAATTAAAGTTGGTGGCAAAGTCAAAGTGAAGAGCAATGCCTACCCTGACAAAGAGTTTATAGGGACAGTCAAGGAACTAGCACCTTCATTGGTTTCTCCGCGCTTTTCCTTGAGAGGAGCACGACGTCCCACTGATGTTGAAGTTCTTGAGGTGACGATCGATTTGGAAGGAGAGGTCCCCCTTCTTCCAGGCATGCGTGCAGATGCCTTTTTTCTGAAATAAAATATATATCTTAGAGAAGAAAATCTCTTATGGAACCTGATCCACAGCAGCAAAGTGTCAGCCAAAAAGGCAAAACTCCTCGTAAACGCACGCCGCGACGTAACGTGCCCATGGTTTTAAAGATCGCCTATCGCAATCTTTTTCATGATCGTCTCAGTTTTTTTGTAACAATTGTTGGAATTATATTCTCCGTTGTACTTGTTGCTATACAAACTGGAATTTATTTAGGCTCCCAAAAAAAAATATCGGCAATACTTGATGCAGCTCCTGCTGACATCTGGATCGTTCCTCCGGGAACAAAAAGCTATGATGATCCCACCCCCCTTTCCGGACGTGAACGTTACCTAGCATTAGCAACTCCAGGCGTCGCAAATGTCGAAGATATGGTCGTCTCATTTGCGCGTTGGAGAAAAATTGAAACAGGCACAACAAATGTGCGCAGCACGAATATTCTTATTATTGGTTCTACGCCGGAAAGTGATGCCCCTCTTCCTTGGAATATTATTGAAGGAAGTCGCAAGGCTCTCGAAGCACCCAACACAGTAGCTATCGACCAGAGTTATTTTCCTGAACTTGGCATCGTAGCACTGAACGAATTTGGTGAGGTCAATGGTGTACGTGTTAAGGTCGTTGCATCAACAAAAAGAGTTCGTTCTTTTACAACGCTTCCCTTTGTTTTTACGAATATTGAACAAGCCCGCAGACTTACAGGGACAAACCAAAATCAAGCAACCTACCAAAGGGTCCTTCTTGTCCCTGGAGCTAATGTTGAAAAAGTAAAAGCTGATCTCGCGGCACGTTTGCCAGATACGGATATTTTAACGCAAGAAGAATTCCGCAAGAAAAGCCAGAATTACTGGTTGTTTCAAACAGGGGCTGGAGCCGCTTTAATTGCTGGTGCCCTTCTCGGTCTTATTGTCGGTGTCGTGATCGTGGCGCAAACCCTTTACTCAAGTACGAAAGATCATATCAATGAGTTTGCAACTCTACGTGCTCTCGGAGCTGGCGCTAAATACATTGTGAAAGTCATTCTTTTTCAAGCGATCATTTCTGGGTTGATTGGTTATGGATTGGGAATGTCTTTGGCATCCTTTGTCATCTGGAGAGCGCAAGATTCTAAACTCGGTGTGATTATGACACCATCTTTAGCAATGACACTTTTTGCAATTACAATGGGTATGTGCATCTTTGCAGCTGTGAGCGCTATAATAAAAGTTATTCGCATTGATCCAGCGGTTGTGTTCAGTCGCTAAAAAATGAGATAAATCGTGATACTTTCCCCCACCAAATCTGAAGTTATTCTCAAAGCCCAGGGTATTGTTAAAGTCTTAGGAGAAAAACCTAATGAAGTTCAAGTTTTAAAAGGAATAGATCTAGAGCTTCAGACAGGGGAGTTGACACTTCTTATGGGACCATCAGGGTCTGGAAAAACAACCCTCCTCTCTATTTTTGGATGTATTCTCTCTCCAACCAAAGGAGCACTTACGATTTCGGGCAACGAAACCCATAAGATGAGTAAAGAACAACTTGCAGATCTCAGACGCAGACATGTGGGTTTTATATTCCAATCATATAATTTGGTGCCAACCTTAACGGCAGTTGAGAACGTCATGCTGGCGCTCGATCTTAGAGGTTTAACAAATCCCTATTCTTACGATGAAGCTGCGGAAACCTTAGAGGCTGTAGGACTTGGGCATCGTATCAATGCCATGCCATCAAAAATGTCTGGAGGGGAAAAACAAAGGGTCTCTATAGCACGGGCTCTGGCTGGTGCTCCCTCCGTCCTACTAGCAGACGAGCCTACCGCTGCATTGGATGCCCATAATGGTATGGCCGTTATGAAGTTATTGGCCGAGGTTGCGCAAGATACTAAACGAGCAGTCTTGGTTGTCACCCATGATCATCGTACTCTTCAGTTTGCTGATCGTATCGTGACCATTGATGATGGGCGTATTGCACAATCAGAGCGGCCCACCAAAAAGGACAACACAACACAATCCCCAAGTCCCTAGGCAAACCCATGTTCTTGCCAGACGCCTTGGGTGTTTTACTCCTATGAAACTGATGAAGCGTGTTTTTTAAAAACATGCAATCTATTGATAATATTGATTTTTTAAGCTCGACGCAGGCACAGTGCTCTTTATTTTGAGGCCACTGTTACGTAGGGAACAGCGATCCGTACGAGTTTCCTCCATACTCTCCATATTGCCGGATGAACCGGCCCACTTTTGAAATGCCGATGGAGTCACACATGACAAAGTATACCACTCTTCTCACTGCCGCAGCTCTCGCAACAGCAACCATATCCTCTTCAGCCTCTTCTGCTCAGGCTGGTGGACTTGGATTAGGAATGGGAATGGGATTTGCACTTGGCGCTGCCATGATGGCGAACCAAGCCCATTACGCCCAGAAAGCCCGCGCTCCACAATATCGCACAGCGAAGAAAGTACAACCGAGCAAGAAGGTTATAGCTCGTGCTAAGTCATCAAACGACGATACTCTTCGCAAAATGGTTGAAGTGAAAAAAGAAGACAGCAAAACTGCTCAGGCTATCGAAACTTCAGAATCTAAAGTTGAAACTTCTCAGAACCCAGTGGACACCCAAAAAACTGCTTCAATTGAAGAGCCAAAGGTTGAGAAAGTATCTGTTTCTGAGCCTCTTGTTCAACCAACACAGACCACAGAAGTGCAACCTCAGATCCAACGCGTTGCAATGGCCTCCTCTGAGACAACTGAAAAGGCTCCTGTCGTTGTAACCGAAGCCCCACATACAGAGAATAACAACACAACGACAACAGCTACTTCCAAGGTTTGCCACAAGTATTTGGCTGCTGTTGGCGGCATGGTTGAAACACCTTGCGAATAACAAAGGGGACAACGAATAAAAGGGAGTGTCAGGCCTTAAAAGCCTGGCCTTTTCTTTTGACCCCACCCGCACCTAAGCCTATCTACACCCTTAAAGACGACCCAACATCTGAAGCTAATGTCCTAAAAACCTGTCAATAGCTTTTTAGATTATGCCCTTCTCATCAAATGTATTGAATAAATTCGTCCTTTCGTCTGAAATAGAGCGAGTAGGAAATGAGGATAGCATGTTGAAAGCAGCAGTAGCGGAGATGTTAGGGACAAACGTCCTCTTTAAGACACTTGATCTAAAAGAAAGAGATGCTCTCGCCTCGGAACTGCATGAAACCCATTTTGAAGCCGGCCAAAGTATATTTTCGCGAGGAGATGAAGGACGCGATCTTTTTATTGTTAAAAGCGGGCGCGTTCGACTGTCCGTATTAACTCCAGAGGGCCGAGAACTCTCCTTCACTCACGTAGAAGAAGGTAAGCTTTTTGGGGAAATTGCGGTCTTAGATGGCGGACAGCGTTCGGCAGATGCTACTGCGGTTACGAAGACAACGCTCTACAGTCTTTCGAAGCCTTCCCTTAAACGTTTTTTGAATGAGAATGAAAATTTTAGAGATTCATTAGTCAGCTTTCTATGCTCTCGTATTCGGGAAGCCGATCAGCAAATTGAGGGGATTGCCCTTTATCCTATTGAAGTTCGTTTGGCCCGCTTCTTTCTTGCTTCTGCGCTGCAAAAATCTGGCAAAACTCTCCCCTCGCAGGCCACTCTTGATTTTTCTATTTCACAAAGTGAGCTCGCACTTCTCATCGGGGCTAGTCGCCCTAAGGTTAATGCCGCGCTTGCCCTCCTTGAAGAAGAGGGTGCAATAGTACGTCAGGATAAGGAGCTCCTCTGCCATATCGAAAAGCTTCAGGAAATATCTTCTCTTTTTAACAAATAGGCGTATAATAAACTATTAGATAGGCGCATAATTGAAAACCGAATTAAAATCTCATTTTTGCTTCATTCATTTCACGGCATTAACAAAATTCTTGACCCCCTTTTTTCCTACCCAAATTTTTCAAGAGTTTCGCATAGGGGGTTTAGAAAACACAGCCCCTTAACTTTAGACTAAAAAAGACGTGATCCATGATCCACAAAATCTTCAGACTTCTTCTCATACTACTCTATAGCGTGTCCTCTTCTCTCCCCGTATTTTCTCAAACCCCTGACTCCATTGGATCCACAGTTTCTGTTATTAATGTCGTAACAGCAGAACTCAATCGTAATACACGTGCCCTTCAAACGGGGGATAGTGTTCACAGCAATGAGCTTATTACTGTCAATGCGGATGCCTCCAGCGAAATTAAACTCAATGATGACACCAAACTTGCCCTAGGTGCAGGGGCAAAACTTCTTCTCGACAAGTTTGTCTATAATCCTAATAAGCCGAAAGCGGCGATTAGTGTTGATCTCCTTTTTGGCGCTTTCCGTTTTATGACGGGGGTAGCCGACAAGTCGAGCTATGTCGTCAAGGTCCCAAAGGCGTCAATAACCGTTCGTGGAACAATATTTGATGTTTATATTCAAACCGATCAAACAACATGGGTTCTCTTACATGAAGGTTCCATCAGGGTTTGCAATGAACGCGGCGACTGCTCCCTTCATGATCAGCCCGGCAAACTAATTCGTATCTCAGAGGATGGGATTTTGACAAAGCCTACTCGGTGGGCGTCTTTGCGAGACTTCAACCAACCGGAATTTGGTATTGGAACTCTGTTTCCATTCGTTCTCAGGCCACCAAAGATCGACCCAACGCCGGTGTTCAGTCCAGATGATATTCTAAGAGCTGACACGATCAATGGGAAAGAGGGCAACGGGACAAAAACAACGGAAGACGTGCAAGATCCAGAGGACAAAAAGCCGACCTCTGGAAAAAAGAAACCCTCAAGTAAAGACACTGAAAAAGGGACCCCACCAAAAAAAGTCAGAACAACAAAAAATTCTGATGACAGTAAAGCAGCGGCTGAAGGCTTAGGTCTTGCAATTGGTATCGGTCTTGGCATCGGCCTTGGAAAATTTGGGAACGGGGGAAATTCCAAAGGCGGCAATCGACCCACGGGAGGGGGAGGAGGAAAACCAACAGCTCCCAACCGCACCATGGACGGATTTAAACCAAATTAAGCATGATTTGTTTTCATAATTGTAGTCTTTGGGCGGAGGCGTGAAGGATTATCTGAGCTGCTTCAATTGCACATGTTTGACAGCCCAAGAGGTGTTGCTGAGCATTGGATCTGTCGCCTTGCAACATAGCATAAGCGTAGGCTCTGAAATGAGTTTTAAAATCTAAAATACGAGGATGAGCGGACAGACACTCATCTCCAAGGAGGGCATAGAGGTTTTCTTTTCTTTCTCTCCCTCTCAGGCTATAACTTCCTAAGTCAACAAGGGTAAAGTTTTTGACAGCCTGAGCTGTAGTCTCTGAAATAAGAATGGGAACTCCGAAGTTTTTAGTCATTTCCTCAAGGCGAGATGCAGAATTCACAACGTCCCCGAGGACAGAATAATCGAACCTTTGCGGAGAACCGACATTTCCGACAACGCACGCCCCCGTATTGATCCCAATACCTAAAGAAATTTTTTGGGTGGGACTTGGGGCCTGAGCATTAAGATCACCCAGAGTTTTCTGCATAGCTAGAGCAGCACGACAGGCCTGCGCTGCATGCTGCGGGGAGAATAAAGGAGCATTCCAGAATGCCATAACGGCATCGCCCATAAATTTATCAATTGTCCCCTCAAAATTTAAAATGTTCTCTGCAATAGGAGAAAAAATCTTATTGATGAATTGAAGGAGACTTTCAGCCTCCATTCCTTCAGAGAGAGAAGAAAAATTTCTTATATCAGCAAAAAGAAGAGAGACATCGCGTGTTTCTCCTCCAAGTTTTAATTTTTCAGGGTTGCGCGTAAGTTCTCGCACAACTGAGGGCGAAACATAATACCCAAAGGCTGCACGGATTTGAGCCTTTTCTCTCTCTGCTCGGAGATAACTTAAAAAAGAACCTCCAAGATATACGATGAGGATTGATAAAGAGGGATAAATAGGATCAATAAGAAACGATTTTTTTTGATAGAAAAAAAAGGCAAGGCTTACAGCTCCAAGCAAACAAAGGAAGCAGACAAGAAGAGACGTAGACACTCGCATTCTAGGAATGAAATAGGACAACCCAAGACTGACAAAAAAAATGTAGAAGAGCTCTGCACCCTTCGCCCAACCGGGCCGTATGAGGTAGTCCCCTGAAAGCATTTGCTCAAGAGCCTCGGCATGGATCTCGACACCAGGTACAGAGGATGACAGCGGGGTCGCATGCAGATCACTAAGACCTGTTGCACTGGAGCCTATAAGAATATGACGCCCCTCGATGTCATTCCGATCAAAATGATCAGAAAGAAGCTCCCAGGCAGATAGTGTTCTTTGTTTCTGAGGGGGAGAAAATTTAAGCCAGAGTTCCCCCTTCTGATTTGTGATAAGAGTTCTGCTTTGAACCGTCACACTCTCAAGTCCGGTTTTTGCTCCAAATGAAAAAATACCACTGCCTCCAGAGGAACGAATGAAAAGCGTTGGATTTTCTGTCGACGCTACTCGAAGAGTTTCAAGGGCGAGTGAGGGATAGATTTTTCCCTTTACAGTAACGAGAAGAGGAATGCGGCGAACCACTTGATCAAATTCAGGGATCCAGTTTAACGCCCCATAACCCTGTGCCGCATTGTAAAGAACGTCGAGAGCGCCAATTCCTCCAAGAAACTTAGGAAGAAAAAGGGTGGGATCATCTCCTGAAATAGCATAAGATGCTCGAGGGGGATCTATAACCTGGGTATCGTTATTTTCTCCCGTAAAACCCAGAACAACTTTGGTATCGGCAAAAGCCTGAGCAAGCTCAACATCATTGGAAACCAGGGAGGGGATATTTTGAAGACTTGGGATAAACGCGGGGTTTTGTTTTATTTCCTGGAGAATGTTTTCGGGCGACCATCGATCGGGTTCGGCCAGCAAAATATCTAATGTAATTGTCTGGGCCTTATACTCTTTAAGACGTTCAATAAGAGTTGCAAGACGATGTCTGGGCCAAGGCCATTGGCCTAATTTCTCGAGAGAGACTTCATCAATATCGATGACTTTGATGGGGAACGTACTATCCGGAACTCTTGGGAAGTGGGACTGTAGTGTATCGAAGGCGGTGAGACGCAGTTTGGCTATGGGGGATGGATCATAAATGCGTAGAAGAAGAATGAGCATAAGAACAATGCTCATTATGAGTGGTTCTTTAGTATTCTTTAAATACAAGATTGCCCCAATCCGAAGAGTTCTTTTTGAACTAAAACAAACATAACTAACACTTTTTTATACTCTAAAAATCCAATACTTCTTTTCCAGAGATACAATCCCTGACCTTCCCAGAAAAATTTCAAAGTTCTGTGAGTACTATACTTTCATTTTCAAACAAAGCGATATAGGGTTCTTAAGGTTATAGCAGCAGACTTAGATCCTATTGATTAGGCAGCAGTCTCCTTACTTCCATCACATTACGTGAACGCCAAGATATCTTTGAATTATGTTGCGGATAGCTACACTCGGAACCTTACCACGCATAAAATGTCTGACCTTTGCTGTCAGTCCAACAGGATAGCGAGCGACCAAAAAATAGCCCGGTGCCCCAGCTCCATACCCACCACGAGGCAGCGGTCATCCCTTAGACGTTCGCCAAGGCCATTTGGACCACGGCACCAGGGATCGCAATACTTCGGACTTCCATCAAATCGTCAAAGGAAAAGTGAAGCCCAACGCTAAACATCAAGAGCATGACCCCGATTTCGGATAACTAAGAGGCTATCTCAACATCAGCCACAAACCCTGGAGTAGCTCACTAGATAATGATCTCAGTAATAAGCTAACCGACGAGGGCCGGAACTTTTATCCGCTCTACGAAGACACCCAAGAGAAGAGTGACGCTAAAACTTGCCGTGAGCGTTGTGATAATTGGGAGGTTATGATCCATTTAGTGATCCAAAACTAATAATGCTGGTGCAGGCCCAAGACCCATAATTTTCAGCGAGGCCTTAGAGATAAAAAAAAGTACTTAGTATCCTTCTAAAAATATACTTTGGTATAAATTTGATTGCACTTTTAGATAAAAAGAAACAATGTCTTGCCCAAGTGCTATTTCAAAAAAAGGCTCTATTATATTACACAAAAAAGGCTTGAGCTGCTCCAAAACTTCATCCAACAGCGCACAAACTTTAGACTTTTTATGGCCTAAAGAATTTAGATGTCCATGTTCCCTAAGGAACAGCAGTATAGTTTTTGAGAAGTTATGTTCTCTCGTAGTGCAAACACTACAAGAAGGAACCATATCATGAAGAATAATTTTCCAAAAACCTCACGCTTGCTCGCCTGTGGTACAGCTGGGGCAATATTTCATATCCTAAGTATTAGTCAGGCCTATTCGCTGGATGCTGGTGTTAGAATGGCCTGTGCGTCAGATTATTTTACTCATTGTTCGGCTTATAGCCCAAGCAGTCCGAAGGTGCGCTCCTGCATGCGATCTGTAGGTCCAAACTTGTCCAAAGGATGCATCCAAGCTCTGAAAGATGCAGGAGAAATTCCTTCTTACTCTCCATCACAGAATAAAGATCCAGTTTCTGTACAGGCATCCGTTAAAGAGCCTAGCTCAGCATCGAATCCTATAGGCAAATCGTACATGAATTATGCTCGTAAGTGGATCCGCTTTGCTGAAAACTACACCGACTAGCACGAAAATCGAGAGGGTGAGGGAAATCAGAAAACCCAATGGAAGTTTCCTCATCCCACCCAGCCCATATTAAAGACCCAACTTCCTTTTTCAACAAAACCAAACTTTGAACAAACGGAGATGACCATGGAT
>JBJTOZ010000064.1:0-4373 GCA_046074825.1 Hyphomicrobium sp. | reverse complement strand
ACACCAAGATGAGACATGCTTGAATGTGCCGGGCGTCCTTTAATATCCATGAGCCAGCGCACGGGTCCTTTATGGGCATCAACCACTTTCATTTCTGTTGGCTCGCCCACAATCACAATGCGCGGACGTGGCAGACTTTTTCCCAACTCGGCGAACATGGGGCGCACGCCAAAGCATCCGATTTCTTCGTCGTAGGAAAGGGCAATGTGAATGGGTTTTGCGAGTTTAAGGGATTTGAAGTGTGGAACTGAAGCCAGAACACACGCCACAAAACCTTTCATATCGGCGGTGCCGCGACCGTAGAAGCGCCCGTTTTTAAAAGTCAAAGTAAAAGGATCACTCTCCCACTTTTGGCCTTCGACGGGGACAACATCAGTGTGGCCTGACAAAGCCACTCCGCCTTCGAAGGAAGGTGGAGTACTCTCAGGAACTGTGAGATCGGCTCCCAATGTTGCAAAAAGAGAGGCCTTGGTGCCGTCCGCATTTTTTATGAGATGGGACTCTATGTCAAAGTTGCGCAAATATTCTTCAACGAAATGAGTCAAAGGTAAATTGCTTTTGTAGCTCGTGGTATCAAATGAAATGAGGGTTGCGAAAAGCTCCGTGAAACTTTTATCAAGGGGGGCCATGTTTAATTGACACTTTTTATCGTAAAGGGGCTGTCGAGAGAAAAAGGTGGAATGGCCACGTCAAATTTATTCGTGCCCTCTTTGGTCATATGATAGGTGCCGACCATGATGCCGGATGGCGTGGAAAGAGGACAGCCTGAGGTATACGTGAAGGATTGTCCTGGTTCGATAATAGGGGTTTGCCCTACAACGCCTACTCCACGGACTTCTTCTGTGCGTCCGTTGGAATCGGTAATACGCCAGAAACGCGTTTTGAGTTGCACGGCGATTTGGCCTTCATTGGCTATTTCAATGGTGTAGCTCCAGAAATAATATCCTTCTTCAGGGGAAGATTGTTCGGGTTGGTATTCTGGATGGACACGGACCCGTATTCCCTCTGTCACGGTTTCATAGATCAGATCGGAACTCACTCGTTACCTCTCACAGTACTTACCTATTTCTTCCGAAAGTCTCATCTCGATGTTTCTTGCCTTTATGATCATGGTTATATTTTTCTGTTTCAGCGGAAAACATTCTGTTCCATGACATTAGCTTTTTGGGGCGGAAGCAAAACCACGCGCTAGATCTTCAATCAGATCTTGGCTTGCTTCAAGTCCTACAGATAATCTCAGCATACCATCGGTAATTCCAAGTTCTGCGCGTGCGGTAGGTCCAATCCTGTAATGGGTGGTTGTTGCGGGATGCGTGATCAGGCTTTTGGCATCTCCAAGATTGTTAGAAATCTTAATCAGACGCAAGGCATTCTGAAAACGAAAGGCAGCGTCTTTTCCCCCCTTGACTTCAAAGGCAATCATTTGGCCTGCACCCGTCATCTGCTTTTCTACAATCGTATATTGTGGGTGATCTTTTCTCCCACAAAAAAGAACTCTTTCAACAACGGATTGTTTGGCAATATAATCTGAAAGAATGGCTGCATTGGAACACTGAGCTGTCACACGGATGGGTAATGTTTCAAGTCCCTTAAGCATGACCCACGCGTTAAACGGGCTCATGGTGGGCCCCGTTTGACGAAAAAAATCTTGGAGATGATCGGTTAAGAATTTTTGTGAACAGAGTACTGCTCCGCCTAAGCAGCGCCCCTGTCCATCGACATGTTTCGTTGTTGAGTAAATGACCACATCAGCACCATGCTGAAGAGGGCGTTGCAGCATGGGCGTTGCAAAAACGTTGTCGACCATGACAAGTGCTTTATTATCATGAGCCATCTTGGAAACAGCTGCGATGTCGACAAGATCCAGAGTTGGGTTGGCAGGTGTTTCGAAAAAGACAGCTTTGGTATTGGAGCGAAAAGCTTTGCGCCATTCTTCCAGATTGCGCCCATCAACAAGCGTTGAGGAAATTCCAAAGCGGGCACAAATGGTTTCTATGACAAATCGACAAGAGCCAAACATGGCGCGTGCCGCTATAATATGATCTCCAGTGCGAAGATAACTGAGCAACGAGGCTGTGACAGCGGCCATTCCTGTTGCCATGGCACGACAGACTTCTGCCCCTTCCAAAAGCCGAAGGCGCTCTTCTAGCATGGTAACGGTTGGATTTCCAAAGCGGGAATACTGGTAGCCTGGATCTTCACTTTTAAACCGTGCTTCAGCTTGCTCTGCGCTATCATATACAAATCCTTGTGTGAGAAAAAGCGCTTCGGAGGTTTCGCCAAATTGAGAGCGTTCGATGCCGCCATGGACCATTTGCGTTTCAGGAGCCCATTTGGCGAGAAGAGATCCATTATTGGTTTTGCCACTCATTTTTCGTCCCTATCTTTTCCCTTAGCGTTGTTCTTGGACATTTTTAATTGGTGGGATCCCTTCAACAAAAAACCCGGCCTCCATTCAACACGTCTCCACCAGAGTGGAGCCGTGCGCTGGATCACCGGGGTGCGCTCGGCCACTTTAGCGAGTTGTTTTACGTGGCTGCAAGCCGGCCGGCCAAAGTACCACGAAGATCGTGTGGGGATACTCCTCACGCCTCTTGGCGTCAAGCGTGCCATGCTTTAGAGCGTGGTGGATCAGGTCCCACATGGAAAATAAAACAGCAAGAAAAAGTGAAGGAAATAAGGATAATCCGCTTCTTGGGGTTGCGGTTCAGGATGGTATTCTGCCTGTTCAGGCTCTTCGCGCACTGCTTTCTGCGGGAGCTGTCACCCTTTCCGAACCTCTGGGACCTCGGCAGCTGCAACCTGCCAGTCTTGATCTTCGCTTAGGAGGGGTAGCGTATCGGGTGCGTGCGAGCTTCCTACCTCACCCTGCAACAAAGGTTAGTAAAAAACTTGATGCATTTAAGTTGCATACTATTGATCTGAAGGAAGGAGCCGTTCTTGAAACTGGCTGCGTTTATATTGTTCCTCTTCTCGAAAGCCTTTCCTTGCCTAAGACGATTTCAGCTTCGGCAAATCCAAAAAGTTCTACGGGACGGCTTGATGTGTTCACACGTGTCATAGCCGATGGTGTCGCTGCCTTTGATCTTATTCCAGATGGATATAAAGGTCCTCTTTATGCAGAGATTTGTCCGCAGACGTTTCCTATTCTTGTACGCAAAGGCTCAACACTGACGCAGTTGCGGTTTCGGGTTGGCAATCCTCGTGAAGGGGATGCAGCCCTTATGCAGCTGCATCAAAAAGAAACTTTAGTCTCGGGAGGGCATGCAGACATCAGCGACGGAATTGCTCTTTCTGTTGATCTTCTTGGAGATTCCCAAGGTCTCATTGGGTATCGGGCAAAACGCTATACAGGGCTTGTGGATGTTGATGCTCCTGCAAGTTGTAAGGTGTCTGACTATTGGGAGAAAATCAGTACCGCAAGTTCCGGTCGTCTTATTCTAGATCCTGATCAGTTTTATATTCTTGCGTCCAAGGAAGCTGTACATATTCCACCCACCCATGCGGCCGAGATGATGCCCTTTAATCCGCTCGTTGGAGAGTTTCGTGTGCACTATGCAGGTTTTATGGATCCTGGATTTGGACATGCCCCTGCAGGTGGAGGTGGATCACGCGTCGTACTTGAAGTACGTTCTCACAAGGTCCCATTTATTCTTGAAGATGGACAGATTATTGGACGGCTTGTGTACGAACGCATGGTGGAAGTTCCAGAGATGCTCTATGGACGGGATCTGGGATCAAATTATCAGGCTCAAGGCTTGAAACTCTCCAAACATTTTTTTTGAGAGAACAAGTTTTTTGTAGACCTTTTTCTTTCTTGATACAAAGACCCACACTGCCCCCCATTTTATAAAAAAGCGGACAGAGCCCTGTGAGGCGCTCTCCTTGATGCAAGGCCTGCATGTCCCTTTTTCTTAGCAAGAAATATATTTTTGTTTTTGGTAATGTCCAAAACGAAGAACAACCAAGAATAGGCATGCAAGCCTCTGTATTTATTGATGAATAAAGATTCTTTGCAGGAGCTTGTCCGATCCTTTTTCGTCTCCAGTTTGCTTTCGGATCTCTAACTCTTGAGAGTCTTTAACCTCACGTTCAGAATCTTTCTTCACACTCAAACTCAGAAATCTGGATTGGTCTAGGGGCACTTCAAAAAATGGTCAAAGAGACTTCAATTCCAGATAAAAAAGGTTTGATTGAACTTTGTTCTTTGGTTTGACTGTGCTATGGGCCTACCAAAACAATCTGCAAATACTTCATTGTCTCGAAGGTCTGCGGACAGATTAGACTTTTTTAATCCAGGGCATCAGCTTCGTCCTGTTTTCATCACACGCCAGGAAAGGGAAAATTCTCAAGAGGGCCGTCGCGGGGTTTCC
>JBJTOZ010000063.1:0-6785 GCA_046074825.1 Hyphomicrobium sp. | reverse complement strand
GCCGTCGCGGGGTTTCCCAGCAGACATTAAAGACACAGGAGACATGGCGGCCATTAGAAAAAAAAGAAGAGATCAAAGCTTTCCTTTTTTCTGCAGTTCTCAACACTCTCAATATCACAGCACTTGCGCAACTGGAACCTGAAGAGGCGCGAGAAGACCTTCGAGATATGCTCTCCCAGGTTATACTATCGAGTAAACTTTCCCTCTCTCTCGCAGAGATCGAGGATTTGCTAGAAGAGGTCTGCCATCACGTCTTGGGATATGGCCCGCTTGAGCCTTTGCTTCAAAGAGAAGACGTCTCGCATATCATTGTGAATGGTCCCAATTCAATATTTGTTGAAGTCGACGGAAAAATTCAAAAGACCTCGGTGTTTTTTAAAAATACGGATCACATCCTTAATGTGTGTCGGCGTTTACTAAAAAACATGGGATTGAAAGCCCCTTTAGCACGGCCCCTTTCAGATCTGCGGACATATGATGGCAGTCGCGTTTCAATCGTCCTCCCACCCCTATCAGTGGAAGGTCCTTCGTTGACCATTCATAGAGCCAGCAAATTGCGTTTTGGTTTTGATCAACTGGTTAAAATTGGCTCGCTGCCAGTTGAGGTAAAAGGATTGCTTGAGACATTGAGATGTGCGCGTACCAACATTCTGATTGCGGGAGGAAGAAGCTCAGGCAAAACGACATTGGTCAATAGTTTAATTGAGGGTGTAA
Source organism: Hyphomicrobium sp. (assembly GCA_046074825.1). Classification (GTDB taxonomy): domain Bacteria; phylum Pseudomonadota; class Alphaproteobacteria; order Rhizobiales; family Hyphomicrobiaceae; genus JAGVSR01. The sequence goes on along the minus strand of JBJTOZ010000063.1, from coordinate 6,071 downwards.
AGCAGGACGAACGAGTCATCATCTGCGGAGATGCTGTGGGGATTGATCGGCGCCGATCCAATGTCCTGCATCTGGAAACCCGTCCGCAAAACTTTCATGGAGAAGGACAGATCACGATGCAAGATCTTGTCCAATCTTCTGTCCTTCAACGCGCGCAATATCTTGTTGTTGATGAGCTGCGTGGACCTGAAGTGTTTGATCTCTTGCAGGCCTATATAGAAGGACAAGAAGGGGCCATCGCTACGGTTTTTGCCCATTCTCCTTTAGAAGCTCTAACCCGTTTAGAAGATATGATTTTAACAAGCGGTTGCGGTCTTGAAAGAGCTGATGTTCGGAAGGAGGTCTGTAGGCTTTTTCCCATCATTGTACAAACGGCGCTTCTTGCCGACGGCTCCAGAAAAGTAACAGAAATCAGAGAGGTCGTGGGCGTGGATAAAACCAAAGTTGTTCTCAAAAATCTTTTTACGTTTGAGACTGGGGAAGCGTCTTCGGGAGACAGGCCTCAGGGTCCCTACAGTTTCGAAATCTAAACTGTCTTCTTCTTTCTCGACCTGAAGGAGTTGTCCGAATTAAGGTCTGGATTTTAAGATAAAATCTAAAAAAATTTTGCTCAGAAATTTTATCTTTATTTTTTTCCTCCTTATAAAATCAATTTTTCTTTAGAAGACGAGGGCAGAGGATTTTTTTTATTTTTTGAAGCGCAGGGCGTCTGAGAGGTCATAAAGGAGGCCACAGTCTCGGCGACTTCCTCTAAAGCCTCCTCAGGCGTGCGTCCTGAAGACGCGCGCGGTCTAAGATCATGATTGCCGTCTTCACTCCAAAAGAGTTTGATTCGTTTGGGAAGACGATAGCTTAAGACCTCTTCTTTGGTGCCAAAAGGGTCGCGTGTTCCTTGAATAATCAAGGCGGGCCTTAAACACTCTTTTAACGGTTGTGTGCGTAAACGTTGAGGCTTGCCGGGAGGATGGAATGGATACCCCACCACAATCAGGCCTTCAATTATCTTTTTGAGTTCAGGGATCCCAGCAACAATGGTGGCCACTCGCCCTCCCATCGATTTTCCTCCAATAAAAAGCCGCGCAGAGGGAGGCAGTTTGTCTTTGCAGAAGTAGAGAACTTTAAGATAGCTTTCGACTAATGTTTCTGCAGGCGGAGGAGGGCGACGGTGTGCTGTCAGGCGTTGCTCTCGCATGTAGGGAAATTCAAAACGGTGAACGGTGATGTGCGCTCTGTTTAGAAGTTCGCCAAGTGTTGTCAGAAAGGGGCTTGTCATGGGGGCCCCCGCGCCATGGGCCAAAAGAAGGTGATGGGTGCGGCGTAAGGGGCCTATGGTTAAGATTTTTCGGGGTTTCGTCATGTTTTTTGAAGCCAAGAAGAGGCACAACGGAATTTATCCGGAACGGAAGGGATTTTGTGGAGAAAAAAGTCTTTTTTCTCGTTAAATCTAAAAAGGCAAAATTGTCCTGAGTGAGGAAATAAAGAGAGCTTTGTCGTATTTTTGCCAACACTTTAGCACAAAAAACAGGTAGTAAAGAGTTCATGGGTATAATTTTTCAAATAGGCTCTGTCTTTTTTTTAGCAGCTCTTTTGGGGATGTCTCCTCTCAAGGCAGAGGAAAGCAAACTTGTGGGCTGGCAAAACTCTGCCCAGAAGACTGCAGAGTCTGACACCTTTTTAACTCGGCCACTTGCTCTCTCCTCTGACAAAAAAACCTCTTTACAGATGAAGACAGCAGAGGGGACAGAGCCCTTTCTATCGCAAGATACTTCCGCGACCCCAAGAACCGAAACTCAAGTGTCTTCTTCTCCTACTGATGGACGGGCAGCCGAGCCCCCCAGAAATGAAATCAAGACAGAGACTAAGGTTGAGACAAAGACCGAGAAAGAGGCCGCTTCATCTCCTCAAGGTGATGTTAAAATCGACAAGAGGTCCTCTGCAGCTGCCAACACGCCTGCCAAAAAACTTTTTGGTTCTGTGAAAATTCCTGTCGCCATGCAGCCCCGCGCCATTGGGTTTTATACCAAGGGCTGTTTAGCAGGCGCTAAGCCTCTCGCGATTGATGGGCCGTCCTGGCAGGCGATGCGCTTGTCTCGCAATCGCAATTGGGGTCACCCCAAGCTTATTGCCTTGCTTGAGCGCTATGCGAATGACGTGCAAACAAAAGATGGATGGCCTGGTCTTCTTATTGGAGATATTTCTCAGCCACGCGGGGGGCCGATGATCACAGGTCACGCCTCTCACCAACTTGGTCTTGATGCCGATATTTGGTTTACTCCTATGCCTTCTCGACGCCTGACAACAGAAGAGCGCGAGAACCTTGCTGCGATTTCGATGCTTACCTCAGACTCTTTGTCAGTAAATCCCAAAGTGTGGGGTGAGGGGCAGGTCAAAATTGTCCGCCGTGTTGCTTCTTATCCAGAAGTCGAACGCGTTCTTGTTCATCCCGCCATTAAGAAGGCCCTGTGCCAAGCGGCAGGACAAGAGCGGGGATGGCTTTCAAAAGTGAGGCCTTATTGGGGGCATTTTTATCATTATCATGTACGTATTGGTTGTCCTTCAGACTCGGTTGGCTGTCTCAAGCAGGATCCAATCCCAGGCGATGATGGTTGCGGAGATGAATTAAAGCATTGGTACAAACTTCTCACAGCTCCTGCTTCCCCAAAACCCACAGTACCCGTCAAACCTGAAAAACCCAAACCTCCCTTGATGCTTGCTGATTTACCCTCCGAATGTAACATGGTGCTGAACGGAAGAGAAAACGTTCAATACGCCAGTAAGTCTCCCCAGAAGAAAATCGACAAGCCCACCGCTGCTCAACCTGCTATATCGGAAACTAAGAAAACCGAAGCTGCATCTAATTAAAGTTTGGATATAGCAATTGGGAAGACTAAAATTTTCTGAGAAGAGAGTTTTTGTTGTGCAATGTGAGAGGGTTATTTGCCGTTCAGTGGCAGAGGACAGGTCACTCCCGTTCCACCCAGACCGCAGTATCCGTGCGGAAGTTTGGCCAGATACTGTTGATGATAGTCCTCCGCAAAATAGAACGGCGGCGCATTCATGATTTCGGTTGTAATCTTTCCAAAGCCTGCCCCCTCTATTTTTTGCTGATAAGTTGCACGTGAGGCTTCAGCTAAAGACTTTTGTTTTTCGCTAAAGGTATAAATTCCAGAGCGGTATTGTGTGCCGATGTCATTTCCCTGTCGATAGCCTTGCGTGGGATCGTGGCTTTCCCAGAAGGTTTGTAGCAAGTACACATAGTCGATAAGACTTGGCGTGAAGACAATAACGACTACTTCATTATGCCCCGTACGGCCCGTGCAGACCTCTTCGTAGGTGGGATTAGGTGTTACACCTCCCGCATAACCTACTGCGGTGAGGATGATGCCAGACCCAAGTTGCCAGAATTTTCGTTCAGCACCCCAAAAGCAGCCCAGACCAAACATGGCCTGTTCGCTGGTTTCGGGGTGAGGACCTTTTAAGGGACGATCAAAAATAAAGTGCCTCTCGGCGGTGGGGATCGGCGTGGGACGTCCTTGAAGGGCGGTCTCAGCCGTGGGAAGGTCAAGTTTTTTATATTTAAAGATCATCAGCTTTTTATAGCACCAATGAAGGAGACTTAAAACGTTTTTCTAGTACTAAAACGCCACTTGTAAGATGTGTGGTGGAAACTTCTGGTTTAATTTTTTTATTTTATCGGCTCGGAGCGGTATGTAACAGAACAAAACTTTTTTAAAAAAAATCAAACTGAAAGTCCCAATCAAATTTCAGACAAAATAATTTACCTCTAGGAAAGGTTGAATGAGGGATGAGGTAGTTAGGTTTCTGTTTCTTTTAATTGATAAATACTTTTATTTTATTTCGACGGCGGCCCAGAAATGCGAGCAGTAGACCAAGGGAACCAAAGAGGAGAAAAGTAGGAAGTTTAAACAAATATTTTTCGACATTTCGCAAAAAATTTTGGGACACTTGAAGCAAGAGAACCTCTTTAAAATTTGTCAGTGTTTTGGGGGAGAGCATTTGCCAATGGTCTTCAAGTGGTGTTGCTTTGAAGGGAGCATGATCATAGACGGTAGGCGTCAGATCAGAAAGGAAGGAGAGGGTCGCCACAAGAAACAATAGTGTTGCCAGAAATCTTATAGCGCGCATCGACTTTTTCCCTGTCGTTTGAGCGGAGGATGGTGAGAGATATGTTCATGCCGCTTTTCAGAAAAAACCGCAAGGAATTCGCAGAATACTTTAGACAAGGGTTGCATGCTGCTTTTTATCCCCGTTGCAAGTGAAACTTCTTATAGGGATCGGGTTGCGCTCTAGCTCTGCTTGGTTATAGTGCCGCTCGACCGTAAAGGTTCTGGAGAGATGGCCGAGTGGTTTAAGGCGCACGCCTGGAACGCGTGTGTAGGGGAAACTCTACCGTGGGTTCGAATCCCACTCTCTCCGCCAACCCCTTAGTCTCAAGAACTATTTGGTAAGATTGCCCCTGTTTAGCCTGGTCCATTACTATTTTTGAGTTAAGATCAAGTGGCCGCTTCAAAAACAGTTCCTCTATTGGCTATCCTTAATTAAACTTCATATACATACGGCAGAAAGAGGAGATTAACTTTGAAATGATCATCAACGGCCAAGAAACTCAAATCACCTCAGATCCAGAAACTCCTCTTCTTTGGGTTCTACGCGATGAACTCAAACTCATGGGCGCAAAATATGGATGTGGTGCAGGGCTCTGCGGAGCATGTACGGTCTTATCGGATGGAAATCCCATTCGAAGCTGTCTCACGTCTGTAGGCAGTGTTGGAACAAAAAAAATTATAACTCCTGAAGGTCTTCAAGGACCTATTTCAGATATTGTCCGACAAGCCTGGATCAAACACGATGTCGCCCAGTGCGGGTTCTGTCAGTCAGGACAAATCATGGCTGCAACTGTCTTGCTACAAAAAACAAAGGCCCCCACTCAGTCCCAGATCAATGAAACAATGTCTCCCTATCTCTGTCGCTGCGCAACGTATACTCGTATCCGTCAGGCTCTTCAGACGGCAACCAAAACTCTTAAAACCTAATACAGGCTTGCCCCATGATCTCCCTTTCCCATTCTCAAAATCTCCACATGAGTGAGCACTCCACATCTCCTCAACTCCTGCCACGTCGCCGCTTTCTTCAATTGGCCGTGGGCACAGGATCAGGTCTAATCTTGGGAACCTATTGGCCCCCAATCCAATCTTTAGAAGCTCTGACGGCTTTTTCTGTTGGACCTCCCTCTTTTAATCCCTTTATAAAAATTACGACCGACAACAAAGTCATCGTCATCAGTAAACATCTGGAAATGGGACAGGGTTCAACAACTGGACTTGCTACACTTGTGGCAGAAGAACTCGATGCTGATTGGCAGCAAATGGAAATCGAGTCGGCTCCGGCCAATTTAGCTCTCTACAAAAATCTTTTCTTTGGAACTCAAGGTACAGGCGGATCGACTGCCATCGCCAATTCTTTCGAACAGTATCGCATGGCAGGTGCTGCTGCCCGTCACATGTTCCTCCAAGCCGCGGCCAAGAAATGGAACGTTGATCCTTCAAAAGTGTCCATCTCAAAAGGCGTCCTCACAGACGGCACAAATAAAGCAATTTTCGGTGATCTTGCCAATGCGGCAGCACAATACTCTCCTCCAGATGCTCCCAAACTCAAAGATCCGAAAGACTTCATCTACATAGGCAAATTCGTGCCGCGCCTAGATCAAAAGAGCAAAGCAACGGCACAACCTATTTTCACGCAAGATCTTGTCTTGCCCGACATGTTGGTTGCAGTTGTCGCCCGTCCCCCAAGGTTTGGTGCAACAGCTGCTAAGTTTGATCCTTCCAAATCCAAAGCCATTAAAAATGTTGTCGCGGTCGTTGAAATCCCTCAAGGCATTGCTGTTGTCGCTACTTCCACATGGGCAGCCCTTAAAGGGCGGGACGCTTTGGATGTCTCATGGGAGGAAAGTAAGGCTGAAAAAAGAGGGTCTAAAGACCTCCTTGAAGAGTATCGCGTTCTGGCCAATACAAAAGGCGCTCCTGTTGTCAAAAAGGGCGATGCTGAAA
>JBJTOZ010000062.1:0-4509 GCA_046074825.1 Hyphomicrobium sp. | reverse complement strand
TAGAGAAAATTAAAATTACCAAAATTCCGCTTAAATATTAAAACGCATACAAGGTTCCCCCCTCACGCAAACTTCAACTTCAATACATGTAATAAGCTGAGTCTTCTTTTGCTTTTAATGCAAATTAGTGCTGCACAAGATTATTCCTTTGATCCAAATAAAGGCATAAAACTGGAGGATCTAAATGTAGGTTTTACATAAAGACTTGCAGCGAAATTGCCTAAAGGGCTGATATTTCGAGATTATTGATACCTTAGATTAGTATTGCCCTTCCACGAAAGAGTTCCTTGACTTAGATATATTTTATTAAACCCTTATATAATTTTAAATAAGTTGCGGATATCCTCTATTCTACAAACCTATTTGCTATATAAAAATTATTTCCCGTGTTTCCTAAAATACGAATCAATATGGATCACTAAATGTTTGGCAGCATGTTTCAAAGATCTATAAAATTACAGATACAGATATCATGTATCTCTTTCAATTTTTTTGTTTTTCTATTATCTTTTTTTGTCTCTACTTGTTTTGCTGCCGGTGGGGCGCTGGATCCTCTCTTAGGATCTTGGGGCGGAATGGGAAATTATATTCTGCAAGATGGGGCATCAGAAAAAATAAAGTGTGATGCATATTATTCTGGAGGTAAGGGACAATTAAGCATGGTTGTCCGGTGTCTCGGAGCTAACAATAAAATAGAAATGCGCAGTGTTCTTAGTTCCAATGGTAAATCAATTACAGGCAGTTGGGAGGAAAGAACATACAATGCTGAAGGCAGTGTTGCTGGGGAAGCAACTGCAGATAAATTATCCCTAGCGATAAGTGGTGGCATTACAGGCAGTATGGTTGTCTCTTACAAACCCTCAAGTCAGAATATTTCTATTTCGACGCAAGGAAGTGTTCTAAAGGCTGTCAATATCAATTTATCGCGAAAGTAACCTCACCTTTTATTCTGTTTATTCTGATTATCTTTATTATTAATGCAAAGGTGCTTGGCCGTTGAGAAGTAATCAGAATAATGGATACAATTCCTAAAAAGCCTGCCCCCCCATCTTTAATATTAAATCAAAAAGATGATTTCACCGAATATCGTCTGACAGGGGCTTGGACTGTAGCTCAAATTGAATATCTTCAGGAACTAGAGAATAAGGTAAAAATAGAATATACTGGATCGACAATTAGGTCTCTATATCTTCAAGATATCACAGAATTTGATACGTATGGAGCCTTTGTTCTCGAAAGAATTCTGAAAAATTTGGGGTTTAGCTCATCGTCAGCGGATAGTTTAGGTCTTCCGTCTCGTTTTCGTTCGCTCTATGAGCATGTTTGTCGCGCAAAAGCGCAAGCATCATCAAAGATGCAGAAACGAAACATTGTCTATTCTAGTCTCGAAAATATTGGCAGGTCGACTTCAAGATTTTCTCTAGATTTTATTTCTCTTATTGAGATGATCGGCGCCTTCTTCACAGCCCTAGTTCGTGTAGCATGGCATCCAAAGGCCTTCCGTATCACATCTACTATACATCATCTAGATAGAGTAGCGTGGCAAGCAGTTCCGATCATTTTACTCATCACATTTCTTATTGGGGGAATTATCGCCCAGCAGGGAATTTTTCATTTTCGAAAATTTGGTGCAGACGTCTATGTTGTTGATATGGTCGGCATTCTTGTTTTGCGAGAAATTGGCGTACTTATTGTTGCGATCATGGTAGCAGGTAGATCAGGGAGCTCCTATACAGCTGAATTAGGCTCAATGAAAATGCGAGAGGAGATAGATGCATTACAAACTATGGGGCTCAATCCAGTTGAAATTCTGATCCTTCCACGCATCCTCGCACTCATTTTGGCCCTTCCCATTCTGACTTTCCTTGGGAGCATGTCTGCCCTCTATGGTGGTCAACTCGTAGCATGGCTTTATGGTGGAATGAGCCCTGAAATCTTTCTTGAGCGATTGAAAGAAGCGATTTCAATAACCCATTTTAAAGTTGGCATGATCAAGGCTCCATTTATGGCATTTGTTATTGGAGTTGTTTCTTGCGCACAAGGGTTGCAAGTTAAAGGAAGCGCAGAGTCTCTAGGACTTCAAACAACAGCATCAGTCGTAAAATCGATTTTTTTGGTAATTGTATTAGATGGTTTTTTTGCAGTCTTTTTTGCATCAATAGATATGTGAGCGCTCTTATGACCGCAATAATCTCTGTTCAGGATTTGGAGGTGGGTTTTGAGAGAGCTAAAGTTCTCAATAAAGTCTCCCTCAATGTTAATCGTGGAGAAATATTTGGATTTGTGGGAGGCTCTGGAAGTGGAAAATCAGTTTTATTGCGTACCCTAATTGGCCTCTTGCCATATCAAAGTGGAATTATTGAGATAATGGGTCACAATATGAATAGAGTGAATGAAGACATACGCAGTGCTGTACATCGCAAATGGGGTGTTCTCTTTCAACATGGGGCTCTTTTTTCCTCCCTAACTCTTCTTCAAAATGTTCAATTTCCAATGCGTGAATTTTTGAAACTCTCCCCTAATCTTGTGGATGAAATGGCTCGAGTAAAGTTAGAAATGGTTGGCTTAAAACCTAAAGATCACCACAAACTTCCTTCAGAGCTTTCAGGTGGTATGATAAAGAGAGCGGCTTTAGCTCGGGCACTTGCTTTGGATCCAGAACTTGTTTTCCTTGATGAACCTACATCAGGGCTAGATCCGATTTCAGCTGGTGATTTCGATGATTTAATAAAAACCTTGCAAAGGACACTTGGTCTTACTGTTTTTATGATCACGCATGATCTGGAAAGTCTTTATTCTGTCTGTGATCGTATTGGTGTACTCGCGGAGGGGAGGGTGGTTGCATGCGGAAATTTACAGACAATTCTCCAATCAACCCATCCATGGGTTGTTTCTTATTTTAAAGGTCGTAGAGCCAGTTCAATGAATGCGCGAATTTCTGAGATTTTGAATTGAGATACCACCATGGAAACTAAAGCAAGGTACACACTTGTTGGACTTTTCACGCTTTGCGTGATTTTGAGTATCTTTGGTTTTGTCTACTGGCTTCATAATACAGGAGGACTAACCCAGAAGACTTTATATAGAATACGTTTTGAAAATTCTGTCTCGGGTCTACTTGTTGGATCGAATGTCTTGTTTAATGGGATAAAGGTTGGAGAAGTTTCTCAGCTTGATTTAAATGCGGATGAACCTGAGCTTGTTCTCGCCACAATATCCATTGACACCTCAACTCCTATTAGATCAGACACAAAAGTTGGCATTGATTTTCAGGGATTAACTGGTGCCCCTGTTATTTCTCTCAGTGGGGGAAAGTCTCAATCTGCCCCTATCCTTTCCCAAGATGGGAGGCCGCCACTCTTAGAAGCTCCACCTAATGCAGGGCAAACCTTAACACAGTCTGCCAAAGAAACGTTAAAGCGTCTTGATGGTATCCTATCCGAAAACTCAATCCCCTTTCATGATGCAATTGACAATATAAGTACGTTCTCAAAAGCCTTGGCGCGGAATTCAGACCGCGTTGATAGTATCCTGTCTGGGCTTGAGAAAATGACAGGAGGTGCTGGAGGCAAACCGCGGCTGCCTATCTACTCATTGTCTGTACCCAGTGAAATTTTTAAATGTCCAGTCAGGGGTGAAGTTCAACTTGTTGTGCCTGAGCCGGCTGCTTCTATGGCACTCAATTCTGATAAATTACCCATTAGAGGAACACTGCCCGATCCGCGAGTTTTCGATAATGGAGTTCTAGCTGATACCGTACCAGCTCTTGTGCAAGCTAAAATTATTGAAAGTCTTGAGAACACACAGTGTTTTAAATCCGTTACGCGACTTATTGAGGGTCTTGAAACTGATGTACAGCTTATTGTCGATATTCGGTCATTTGGGATTTCTGGTGAGCCCACGCTTAAGGCAGATATTGATCTATCCTGTAAACTTATCGGAAATGAAGGTAAGATTTTAGGTGCACAAATATTTAGTGATACCTCAGAGCTTAGATCTACGGATATGCAGGGCGCTATAGGCGGTCTGAATGAGAGCTTCGGAAGTCTTCTTAAGAATGTAGTCGTGTGGGTAACGAAAACTTCGCAAACATCTCATCAACGAGAAGGCAAGCAAAAACCCTAGTATAAAGCTTGGTTTATAAATAAATATGTATGAAGTTATATTTTTACTTCAGTACTTACCACTTTAGAATATATAACTATTACAATAGCATATAGAGATAAAGTTTAAACTTTATCTTTTACTTTTTAAGACAATAATCTCATAAATACCTTGATCTTAAAATTTATCTCATATATGATATGAGAAATAATATTAAGGGATTATTTAAGGGATTATATAGGGGATGTTCCTTGAATTTCAAAAGGTAGTTGAACAGGCCGAATCTGAGGCCGGGCTCTCTGGTTTAGATGATGTTTCACGTCGTCTTCTCTATCATGTTGCGCGATTGCATGATGAGGGTCAAAAAGTATGTATTGGGGATGTACTTAACTCTCATAAATTGTG
>JBJTOZ010000061.1:0-2588 GCA_046074825.1 Hyphomicrobium sp. | reverse complement strand
ATTTTCGATCAAAGAAAAAAAGAATTTGCAAAAAGACTTCAAGAACAAGCTGTAGATCAAGCCCGAAAAAGTGTGCTCCCAACTTTACGTAAAGACGCTCTCAACGAACTCATAGATGAGAGAATAAAAATACAAGAAGCAAAAAAAATAAATGCTGTTGCAGGTGATGAAGAAATAAATAAAATAATTCAATCAATTGCAGAAAAAAATAAAATGAATGATAAAGAATTTGCTGATCATTTAAAAAAGACGGGAGCAGATATTAACATTCTCAAAGCTCGATTTAAAGCAAATATGTCCTGGCAAGAAGTAATTCGTCGACGCTTTGGATCTCAGATATCTGTATCAGAACGTGATGTTGATAGATTTGTTGAGAAAACATCAAATTCAAATGAGAATAAAGTAGAATTACTAATTCATCGTATTACTCTTCCTATTCCATCCAAACTCGATCAAACGCAGATCACCCTCAAGATGTCAAAAGCAGAAGAATTTCTCAAAAAAGGGGGAGGATGTGAGAAAATGTCCGCCCATGCGGCCATGATATCGGAGGCAAAATTTGAAAATCTAGGTCCACGTCTTCCCGAAACAATCCCTGAACCTACTCGCACTCTTCTTCTCAATTCGAAGGATGGTGAGCTGTTACCTCCCATAATGGCTGCGGACGGTATTGAAATTTGGGCTGTATGTAGTCGAAAAGATTTATCCAATAATGAGGATAAGAGACAGAACGCCCAAGCTGAACTTCGACAGAAGGAATTTGAGGTTTTAGCTAAAAAATATCTAAACGATTTACGGCAAGATGCAGCTATAGAATACCGATGATCTCCCAAAATTCTCAATCTACTTTTAAGCCTATTGCTGTCACTATGGGGGATCCATCAGGTATAGGACCAGAAATTATTATAAAATCTTATGTTAAAAAAAGGGAATATTCCTTACCCCCATTCGTTGTCTTTGGCTGTCCTAAAACAATTAAAGCGCGAGCTCGTCTCCTTAATCTTGAATGCGCAATCAAAGAGGTTGCATCTGTTGCAACCTCTTCACCCTTCTTTACAAATGAACTTCCTGTAATTCCCGTAAATCTTATTCATGATGCCACACCTGGTAAACCTAACCCTGAAAATGCAAAATCAATCATTGAGTGCATTACAATGGCTACTCAAGCGACAATAAATGGGGATGCAGCAGCAATTGTAACAAACCCAATTTCAAAAGCTGTACTTCACAGATCTGGCTTCAAATATCCAGGCCACACTGAGTTTCTGGCTTATCTAGCCGAAACGTATACAGGCGATAAAAAATTCCTACCCATCATGATGCTTGTATCCCAACATCTTCGTGTTGTACCGGTTACAATACATATTCCAGTTTCTGAAATCCCAACACATTTATCTCCTAGTCTTATAGAACAAACCTTAAAAACAACTTGGGAAAGTCTCAAATATGATTTTGGTATTAAAAATCCAAGAATATCGGTATCGGGCTTGAACCCCCATGCTGGCGAAGATGGAACAATTGGGCGTGAAGAAATAGTTATCATAAAACCAATAATCGAAAAACTCAAAGTTTCTGGTATTAATGCTAGAGGACCTTACTCTGCTGATAGTCTTTTTACTTCTGTAACTCGCACTACGTATGATGCTGCAGTCTGCATGTACCACGACCAAGCATTGATACCTCTTAAAACCTTAGACTTTGAGTCTGGTGTTAATGTCACTCTTGGATTACCATTTGTTCGAACCTCGCCTGATCATGGTACAGCATTCGAAATTTCTAATTCAGGTATTGCTTCACCTAATAGTTTTATATCTGCAATAAAATTGGCTTCTGAAATATCAGAACGTCGGCAAAAACAATTTCTAAATGAGTAATTCTTTTTCTATCGCAGACGATAAACTTCCGCCTTTAAGGGAAGTTATTGACAAATATAAAATATCAGCAAATAGAAAACTTGGTCAGAATTTTATACTGGATTTTAACTTAACGAGACGTATAGCTCGTTTAGGGGGTGATTTAAAAAACAAAACAGTTATTGAAGTAGGTCCTGGACCTGGAGGATTAACTCGTGCTCTTCTCATGGAAGGAGCAAAAAAAGTAATCGCCATAGAAAAAGATGAACGCTGTATCGGAGCGCTTAAAGATATTTCAGCAGCCTATCCTGCCAGATTGGAAATTCACCATTCTGATGCCCTCAAGATGGATTGGATGCCATTTATTTCAGATAATTCTAGTCCTTTAATGATAATTGCAAATTTGCCCTACAATATAGCAACCCTCCTGCTTATTCATTTTCTAGAATTCTACCCAGAGATGCATTGGTGGGATAGAATGGTACTCATGTTTCAAAAAGAAGTTGCTGAGCGAATTGTTTCCTCGCCTGGATCAAAAGTTTACGGAAGACTGTCTGTTATTAGTCAATATGTCTCTAAGCCAAAAATTGTTCTTTCTCTCCCACCTACTGTTTTTTCTCCTCAACCCGAAGTTTCTTCTTCTGTAGTTGTTTTTGAGTCAAAACAAGATCTCACACCCCCATGCTCAATTAAAGTACTTGGAAAAATCACGGCCGCTGCTTTTAACCAAAGGCG
>JBJTOZ010000060.1:0-2732 GCA_046074825.1 Hyphomicrobium sp. | reverse complement strand
GGACCGTATACTGTTCTGGTTCTCTGGTTTGAATTCTGTTGCAAATCATAAAAAAAGAAATCACCCTCGTATTGAAAGTGTCCCGCGTCAACAGTAATAGGACCCGCTTCAAAGTTGGGACGCTCTGGATCAAAATCTCGCAATTTATTTTCTGGAACTGGATTAAAAAGTGAGTAGGGAGCTGCACTTTGAGCATACGCTTCAGAGGTGCAGAGCAAGACTGCACCGAAAACAGCAAGTAGTGCTGAAAACACACTTAGCAGACAAAAAATTATTTGCGCATTTTTTGGCCTGAAAGACTTAGGCAATCTTCTCCTCACCGCAGATCTCATAGGTCATTTGTCACAATCAGGAAGCCTTGCCACAATCCCTTATAAAGACAGGGGTAGAAGGCGTTTCCATCCCCACTTGTCATGGACCGCTTCACAGAGTGTTTTCTCAAGCAAGACTCGTCCCTTGTCTTGAGATTACATGATCAAGTGCTCTTGTATGTCTCCCAAAAGCAACGGGCTTTTTTTCTCTTCTTTAGGCTTTCAGAATTTAAAGCATGTCATTCAGAAACTTGGTCTTTGGCTCCTCAAAAAAAGAACCACCAAGATTTAATCTGCGAGAGCAACGACAGTGACGATATCCGAACTTACATCCTGTGCAATAACAGAGGAGAGAGAATGGGCTAATGCGGTCCCCATCAAAACCGTGCTGAGAAAGACTGCGATAAGATAGGAAGTATAAAAAGATTTGACGGTCATGGCTTTTTTCCTCTGTTGAATAGACTTGGCAGTACTGCCGTTCATGAGGACTGTTTTAGCAGTCGAGGGTCTTTCTCGCTGTTCCCTTGGGAACAGGGAGAAACTTTTTCGCAAGTCTGTGAAAAGAGGAGGACTAAGGAACAGGGTCTTGGAAAAAGCTTAGTTCTTCAAGGGCGCAAAAGCCTCTTTAGCTCCTGTCCAATGACAATCCTTTGGATGGATGAGATGGGCAAGAAGTTCCGTTCCTTCGACAACGCGGGGGCCTGGTCGTGCAAAGTAGGAATTTGCATCAACGACATAAGCTCTCTTTTCTCGCACAGCAGGAAGATCTCTCCACCCTTGATAGGTGCTTAATTGCTGTGCCACCTCCGTTGCTTTCTTTAAACTATAGCCACAGGGCATTATAATAAGGACTTCTGGCTGCCATTTGAGGACATCCTCCCAAGCAATACGAACGGAGTCTGCACCTTTGCGACCGAGTTTATCTTCTCCCCCTGCTATCTCCACCATTTCGGGGACCCAATGTCCTGAGCAGTAAACGGGATCAACCCATTCTAAACAAAAGACACGAGGTCGAGACGGGATTTTTTTTGTGAGGGCAGAAAGCTTTTCTAAGCGTGCCACGGCTGAAGCAATCAATTTTGTTGCTTCTAATAAGCTGTCAGTCGCCTTTGCGATTGCCTGAATATTTTCAAAAATTTCATGAAGAGATTTTGGAGTAAGAGAAAGCACCTCAGGCTTTGACGTTAGTTCTTTCAAAAGTTGCGTGACTTCATTTCCAGAGGGGGCACAGACTTGGCAAAGATCTTGTGTAACGATCAAGTCTGGAGCAATTTTTTTAATCAGCGCTTCATCCACCTGATAAAGGCTAAGCCCTTGCTTCAACCTTTCAGAGACGGATAAGTCGATGTCGGATTGGCTCATGTGTTCAAGGGGTAAAATTCCATGAACAACAATTGGCTTATTTTTAATGTCAGAAGGATAATCACATTCATGGGTGATGCCCATGAGACGGTCTGTGAGACCCAATGCACAAATCATCTCCGTGGCAGAGGGAAGAAACGAGATGATCCGTTGGCCTCTCAAGAGCGATTAAACTGTTATCGCAACAGGCAGTAATTTTGGATCGCGAAGGAGGGGGAAGCCTTTTTCAAGAAGCGTGAACGTGCCAAAGAGAACAGCTGTAAATAAGAGATCTCCCTGTAGCGCATTTTGGAAAAAGGGAAGAGCTGCAATATAGCAACTCATTAATCCCTCCAGAGTTTTTGGATAGAGGGATTGAAAAAACCAAACACCAAAGTTTGTAATAAGGAAGAAAAGACACGAGCTCGCAAAAGTTGCTGTTACGATCCCTAAGGCTGTGCGCCTTGTCTGCAACCAGATACCAATGCATACGACAAGAGCAAAGCTTGCGTAGACCAATTCCATGTGAGGATAAAAACCAAGAAAGAGATCGCTTAAGAAAAGAGCGGCAAGCGGAACAACAAAAGCGAAACGTTTGTCAGAGAAATAGGCCCCACCAAAAAGAGCAAGAGCGGTAATAGAGGTGAGGTTAGGAGGATGAGGAAGAAAGCGTGTTGCTGCGGCGGCAAGAATAATTGTTATCAGCGCACCTAGTCGAAGCTTTAGCATCATGATCCTCTTCTCTACTGTCCTTTTGGACATTCCCGCAATTACAGACCCGCAACCCGAAACCACAGACAATTTTGTAACGATACAGTCTTTCAAGATATTCCCGCCTTGAGGCAGACTTAGGGCTTTGAAGAACGAAGCACTCAACGAAGCACTCAACGAAGCACTCAACGGCAAAGGGAATAAACACACTTTCCATAGCCTTATCAATGACCTTTGAAAAGACTGCAAGAACTTCCCTCAAGCATTCTTTTTCTGGCAAGAAGCAAAGCGCACGGACAAGGGCTTTGATTGCTGTGTCAACGAAAGCGTCAATTTGAGAGAAACACCCATAATTCAAGTGCTTGGAGG
>JBJTOZ010000059.1:0-6731 GCA_046074825.1 Hyphomicrobium sp. | reverse complement strand
ATGAAATGTGCTTAAATAATATCGACTTAATAAAAATTGATATTGAAGGTTATGAAGATAAAGCATTGATCCCCTTCTTTAAAGAAGCGCCAAGGAAACTATATCCAAAAGCTATAATTATAGAAAACAATGAGAAAGACTGGGAGACAGATGTTATTTCATATGCATGTAGCTTAGGATATAAAAAAATAGTAATACCAACATCTAACAATATTATTTTGTCTCTTATTTGATTAAAAATTTCTGTGTCATTTTTTTTATTTAATTTTTTTAAAATACCGATTTTCTTTGTTCTTTACTTATTTTCCACTTAAAAAATTTTTTCGAAGTATAAAAGATCTTACCAATTATGCGTGAAATATGTCTTTCTATTTATATAAATTCATAATCTATAGTAAACTATGATTTGCTAAATAGCTCCAAAATTATTGAGTTCTTCGGAAATAAATATGCTCCTAATAATAGATAACTATGATAGTTTTACATATAATCTTGTCCATTTCTTCGGAGAACTAGGAGCTGCTTGCCAAGTCTATCGAAACGACAAGATATCTACTCAAGAGATTGTCAATAAAAATCCTAAAGCTATCGTTTTATCTCCAGGACCATGTACTCCTAATGAGTCAGGTATATGTTTAGATCTTATTAAAAAAGTAGGTGCATATATTCCTATATTAGGAGTATGTTTGGGGCATCAAGCAATTGGCCAGGTATTTGGTGGAAAAATAATTAGGGCTTCTCAACCAATGCATGGAAAATTATCAACAGTTCATCATTTTGATAAAAGTGTTTTCAAGGATTTACCAAAAACATTTAAAGTGACACGTTACCACTCATTGATTGTTGAAAAATCAACCCTGCCAAGTGTTTTAGAGATTACAGCTGAAACAGAGGATGGAATAATTATGGGACTTCAACACAAAGACTTCCCAATACATGGTGTTCAATTCCACCCAGAGAGTATTGCATCTGAATATGGACATGATTTATTAGCAAATTTTATGAGGATAGCAGGAATTCAAATTATCCCAAAACAAGCTCTTTCTTCACTCTCAGTTGGCTAAACATATTCAATAATGACCCCTCCTCACCCCGATGACATCAAGGGTTACTTAAAATTATTAAGCAGAGGCCAGCAATTATCATCTCATCAGATATTTAATTTGCTTGATACACTCTCAGGTGAAACAGCAAAATCAGACCAAAGGGCAGCCTTTCTTATGGCGCTTTCTCTTCGCGGAGAGAAAGAAGATGAGTTACTCGGAGCGATCAAATTTCTAAGATCTCGAATGATTTCTATCCCAACTTCTCCTGATTGTGTAGATATTGTAGGTACGGGAGGAGATGGATTTAATACGTATAATATTTCAACAGCATCTGCTTTTGTTGCTGCTGGCGCTGGAGCTAAAGTCGTTAAACATGGGAACAAATCTGTATCCTCACGCTCTGGAGCCACAGATGTTCTATCCGCTCTAGGCATAAATATCTCTTTATCACCCGATAAATCTGTAAAAATACTTAATGAAATTGGTTTGTGTTTTCTTTGGGCTCAGACACATCATCCCGTTCTAAAACCCTGGAGTACAACGCGATCTGATCTTGGAATTCGTACGATATTCAATCTTGTAGGGCCCTTGTGTAATCCAGGTAACGTGAAACGTCAGGTCGTAGGAGTAAGTGATCCTAAATTTTTATTTCCTATAGCAGATGTTCTTAAGATACTCGGTACAAAACATGCTTGGATTGTTTGTGGTCATGACGGATTAGACGAATTGTCGACAACAGGACCATCTTATGTTGTAGAATTAAGGGAAGATAAAATCTCTGAGTTCGAGATTACTCCTGAACAGCTATCCATACAAAGATCTCAACTATCAGACATAATAGGAGGAGATCCACAAACTAATGCCCAAGAATTGAGGGCTATTCTCAGTGGTAAGCTTTGCCCCTATCGAGATATTGTTCTTCTAAATACTGCAGCATTACTACTAATAGGTGGGATTGTACCAAATATTCAAAAAGGGGTGGAAGGCGCTACAAAGTCCATTGATGAGGGACTGGCTTTAGATAAACTCAATAAACTTATAAAATTTTCTAATATATAAAAAAATGTCCAGCTTTCTTGAAAAAATCACTGAATACAAAATTAAAGAAGTCAAGTCTTCTTCTGAAAAACTCCCTTTGCATATTCTCGCAGAATATGCTCGCTCTGCACCACCCGTACGGTCCTTTGAAAATTCTATTCGAAAAGTCCTCGCTACGAATAAAATAGCACTCATTGCTGAGATAAAAAAAGCCTCGCCATCGAAGGGACTTATTCGATCTGATTTCGACCCTTCAAGTCTTGCGCTTGGATATGAGCAGGGAGGAGCAACATGTTTATCCGTTCTTACAGACACTCCATCATTCCAAGGTTCTCCTGAAGATATAATGAAAGTAAGAAATGTCGTAACACTTCCAATTTTAAGAAAAGATTTTATGGTTGACCCTTATCAAGTGGTCGAGGCGCGAGCATGGGGAGCGGACTGTATACTTATAATTATGGCTGCCGTTGATGATGCCTTAGCATCAGAACTCGAAACAGCTGCAAAAGATTGGAAAATGGATGTAATAGTCGAAGTCCACAATGAAGATGAGCTCAAAAGATCACTCAAATTAGAAACCCGATTAATTGGTATTAATAATAGAAACCTTATAACTTTTGAAACGACACTGAAAACAACTGAAGCATTAGCACCTCTTGTTCCAAAAGATCGTATTGTGATCAGCGAAAGTGGTATCTTTACATCATCTGATATTCATAGACTTCGAAAAATTGACGTAAACACTTTTCTTGTTGGCGAAAGTCTTATGCGACAGCCAGATGTCACTAAAGCTGTCGTAAATCTTCTGTCTTAGAGGTTCTTATGAAAACATTATCTCACCTTAATACGAAAGGTGAAGCGCATATGGTCGATGTTTCTGCAAAAGAAATTTCAAATCGTTATGCAAAGGCTGAAGGATTTGTGCTCATGGAAGCAGAAACATTAAGAATGATTAGTGAAGGTACTGCAAAAAAAGGGGATGTTCTATCTGTGGCTCGCGTTGCAGGTATCATGGGGGCAAAAAAAACATCACAACTAATACCACTATGTCACCCATTATTGCTGAACCACATAACAATTGATTTTACATTTGTATCATCTCCCACAGCAATAAAAGTCGAGTCAAGTATTGGTGTAGATGGTAAAACTGGGGTTGAGATGGAAGCCCTTACAGCCGTCAGCCTTGCCTGTCTAACAATCTATGACATGCTTAAAGCAGTTGATAGAGAAATGAAAATAACTTCTATCCATTTAATCGAAAAAAGTGGTGGCCAATCTGGTTCTTTTCATTTTGAAACTGCTTACAAGAGCTAAACAATGCAAAGTCTTTCTGTACAAGAAGCATTAAATCTGATTTTAGAAAAGGTTGAACCAACTAAAAACGAAACTATTCCAATTACACTAGCATCCCAAAGAATACTTGCAGAAGATCTTAAATCAAAAATAACTAATCCCCCTTTTGATACTTCTGCCATGGACGGTTATGCCCTAAAAAAAGAAGATATTGTCAATCTACCAGTGCGTCTAAAAGTTATTGGAGAGTCTAGAGCTGGATTTTGCTTTAATGGCTCTTTAGGAAAACAGGAATGCGTGCGTATTTTTACGGGTGCTCCCATTCCTTCGGGAGCCGATCATGTTGTTATTCAAGAATGTACAGATAAATGTGATGACTTTGTTGACATAAAGGAACACAAAATAACCTCTTCAAATATTAGGAAACGTGGAGGTGATTTTGATAAAGGAAGTGTTCTTCTTCATAAAGGATGCAAATTAGACTCACGTGCGATCATGCTCACCGCTTCTATGGGGCATTCCCACGTTTGCGTTCAGAGAAAACCAAAAATTGCAATTCTTGCCACAGGTGATGAATTAGTAGAACCAGGAGTTGTTCCAGATCATAATCAGATTATCTCATCAAATACCTATGGACTGCTTAGTCTTATCCAATCATCAGGAGCAGATGCCTTTTTGCTAGGAATTGCAAAAGATTCTCTAGAAGAATTAATTTCTAAATTTTTAAATGCTGAGGAAGCTGATGTTATTGTCACAACAGGAGGAGTATCTGTTGGGGATTATGACCTAGTAGCTCCTGCCTTTCTTTCCCTTGGTATGGAGGTAAAATTCTGGAATATTACCATGAAACCAGGCAAGCCAATGCTGTATGGAAAAATTGGTAATAAGATAATTCTTGGACTACCCGGTAATCCTATTTCCGCGCTTTTAACAGCTCGTATTTTTCTCGTTCCTCTTATTGAAAAATTACTAAATTTTAAAAGGAAAGAAAATTATAAAATTCGTGCACTCTTAACGGAAAATTTAGAAGCAAACGGACCAAGACAACACTTTATGCGAGCACAAATTATTAAAGATAGAAATGGCAATCACTTTGTTACTCCTCAACCTTCACAAGATAGTTCTCTTGTCAGTCAATTCGCAAAAGCAGACGCTCTTATTGTAAGGGAAATTAATGCTCCAGAAATTCAAAAGAATACAGAAATTGAGGTACTACCAATAGATTTTTAATGAATTTACGGGATAATTTTTTTTAAAATAAATCCTATTAAATTTTATTTGGGCTTTCTAGAATTGCACAAACTCCCATACCTCCCGCTGTACAAATAGATATGAGCCCCCTTCCCCCGAACTTATCAATCAATTTTGCTAGATGAGCAAGAATTCTCGAACCCGTCGCAGCAAAAGGATGCCCAATAGCTAGTGATGAACCTTTTACATTAAGCTTCTCCCTAGGAACTGTTCCCAGAGGTTTGGATTTTCCTAGGTATTTTTTGCAATATATTGGATCTTCCCACGCTTTTAAAGTTGCAAGGACTTGAGCTGCAAAAGCTTCGTGGATCTCATAAAAATTGAAGTCATTCAATGAAAGCTGCGCGCGATCCAGCATTTTGGATACTGCAATTGTTGGAGCCATCAGTAAACCCTCTCCGGAGGGGAAATTGTTTGCCCAATGTTGGCCAAATGTCATGAATGCTTGAATAGGAAGTTTTAAAGATTTAGCTTTTTCCTCAGCCATTAATAAAACAGAGGATGCACCATCTGTTAAAGGTGAAGAATTTCCTGCCGTAATACTTCCTCTTTCACTTTTATCGAAAACAGGTTTCAGAATCTGGAGCTTCTCAAAACTAGCATCTTTTCTTATGTTATTATCTCTAAATACCCCAGCAGCTGGAGTAATTAGATCATCCATCCACCCTTCATCATATGCAGAAGAGGCTTTTTTGTGGGATTCATATGCAAATATATCCTGATCTGCTCTACTTATCATCCACTCCTGAGCCATTAATTCACAATGCTCTCCCATACCCAAACCTGTTCGAGGTTCTTTGACAGAGGGAGGCTCAGGTAAAAGTTCTTTGAATGAAAACCCTTTAAAGCAAGAAATCTTATCATATAATTTTTTTTGAGAATTAAGTTCGAGAAGACGTTTAGAAAATTTCCTAGAAAACACGAGGGGAGAGTCTGAGGTTGTATCAGTACCTGCAGCTATACCGCTATCAATTTCTCCTGTCGATATCTTAGCAGCAATTATAAGAGAGGCCTGCAAGCTAGTTCCACAAGCTTGTTGGAGAGTAATACCTGGTGTAGTAGGAGAAAGTTTTGTATTTAAGATACATTCCCTTATTAGATTGTAATCACGAGAATGATGAACTACTGCACCTCCAACAACCTCATCAATGTGCTGCTCTTTCAGATTAAAACGATCCACAAGACCATTAAGGGTTGCTGTTAGCAAATCCTGATTTGTAAGATCAGCGTAGAGAGTATTCGAACGACAAAATGGTATGCGGGTTCCACCAACGACAGCTACCCGCCTTAACTCTTTAGCCATATTCATGTCCAGGTTTTAGACTTTTTTATAAAGAAACAAAATAGACTTTTATTAATCACTTATTTTCATACTTCATAAAATGCAATGGACCCCCTCTAAATGGGGGGAAGCCTGTACCAAAGATCATACCCGCATCAACAAGATCTTCATTTGCAACAACATTTTCGGATAATGCAACTTTAGATTCCCGCAAGAGAGGCTCTATGAGTTCTCGACCAAATTTTTCTAACTCAAACTTAGTTTTTTCTATTTTTATTTTTTGAGCTCTATTATTAATCCACGTATAAAAACCTTCACCAGTTTTTTTCCCAAGTTTTCCTTGTTCTACAAGTTGATTGAGGATGGTTCCATTTGATGCATGACCAAATGTTTTGGCAACATGCAAACAAACATCAAGACCAACACTATCTGCAAGTTCAATTGGGCCCATAGGCATACCAAAACTTCTTACAGAGTGATCAATAAAGTCTTTACTCTCTCCCTCTTCTACTTTGGAGATTGCCGAAAACATGTAAGGTCCCAAGACCTTATTAACGAGAAAACCAGAAACATCTTTGGTTACTAGTGGGAATTTCTCAATAGAGGTAACAAAAATAGCTCCCTTAGCAATATCATCATCTTTAGTCTTTTCATATTTAACGACTTCTACTAACGGCATGTGTGATACAGGAGAAAAAAAATGTAGACCAATAAGTTTGTTTGGATATTTCATTTGAGAGGAAATTTCAGATAGCTTTAGCGAAGAAGTGTTCGTTGCTATAATAGCGTCATTTTTTATTTTTCCTTCAATTTCTTTAAAG
>JBJTOZ010000058.1:0-4982 GCA_046074825.1 Hyphomicrobium sp. | reverse complement strand
TTTCAAAGGTCCCTTCACAATTCAACTATTTCCTCTCTCGTAAAAGCAAATCTGATGCCTCAAAACGCAAAAGTCTCTAGTCCGAACTTGATCCCGATCCTAGGGGATCAGCTCAGCCTTCATGTCTCAAGTCTCAAAGCTGGGAATCCAAAACAAGATATCGTTGTGATGGCTGAGGTTGCGGAAGAAACCTCCTACGTTCCACATCACAAAAAAAAGATCGCGTTTATACTCTCGGCCATGCGCCACTTTGCGGAAGACTTAAAAGGGAGAGGATGGCGCGTAGACTATGTGAAGCTCGATGACCCTAAAAACCAAGGAAGTCTTACAAGCGAGGTCTCTCGTTTAGCGCACAAATATCAGGCAAAAAGAATTATCATCACAGAACCTGGAGAATGGCGCGTTCTTAAAAGTGTTGAGGAATGGAAAGATCAGATCGGCGTGCCTGTTGTCATACTGGCTGACACCCGCTTTGTGATGTCGATTGATGGTTTTTCGGAATGGTCTCAAGACCGCAACTCGCTTCGTATGGAATTTTTCTACCGCGAGATGAGAAAAAAAACTGGGCTTCTCATGGAGGAGGATGAACCCATTGGGGGGCAATGGAACTTTGATAAGGAGAACAGAAAACAGGCGTCCCCTGATCTTTTTATGCCAAAGCCGTTGCACTTCTCTCCTGATAAAATCACGCAAGAGGTCATGGACCTTGTTAAAAAAAGGTTTGGAAACAATTTTGGTGCTTTAGAGCCCTTCTGGTTTGCCGTGACCAAGTCCGATGCGGAAAAACAACTCAAGCATTTTCTGAAAAAATGTCTGCCGTTCTTTGGCGATTTTCAAGATGCCATGCTCGTCAACGAACCTTTTCTTTATCACTCTCTTTTGTCTCTTTATATCAATGTGGGCCTCTTAGATCCTCTGGACATCTGCCGCCAAGCAGAAAAAGAATATTTTTCAGGCAAAGCACCGCTCAATGCCGTTGAAGGTTTCATTCGGCAGATTATTGGCTGGCGAGAATATGTCCGCGGCATTTACTGGACGAAAATGCCATCTTATTCAAAATTAAATTTTTTTGAACATACACGCCCACTTCCCGAATTCTATTGGAGTGGGGAGACACTAATGATGTGCCTCAAGTCCGCCATCACGCAGACCAAAAATGAAGCCTATGCACATCATATTCAAAGGCTCATGGTCACTGGAAACTTTGGTCTTCTCGCAGGCCTTGATCCGAAAGTTCTGCACGAATGGTATCTGGCTGTTTATGTTGATGCGTTTGAATGGGTAGAATTACCCAATACAATAGGAATGAGCCAATTTGCTGATGGAGGAATGCTCGCTTCCAAGCCCTATGTGTCAGGGGGGAATTATATTAATAAAATGTCGAACTATTGTGAGAACTGTTCTTATGATGTGAAAAAACGAGAGGGGCCTTCAGCCTGTCCTTTCAACTCACTTTATTGGGATTTTGTCGATCGCCATGAAAAGAAACTATCGAAAAATCTTCGTATGGCACAAATGTATGCAACATGGCGGCGGATGGCTGAAGAAGACAAGAAAGCCATCCGCAAAAAAGCGCAGACCTTTTTACAAAGCCTTAAATAGAAACGGCACCCTTTTTCCTTCGGGATGCCTTCTTTTCCTTGCGACAGCGATCTGAGCAGTAAAGAACCTCATCCCATACACGGGACAGCGATCGTCGCCAGGCAAAGGGGCGCTTACAGTGTAAGCAGACTTTAGAAGGAAGATCGCTTTTTTTGCGCATTTTCATGGTGCTTAAATCGTCTTCTTTACTTTATTAAATCTTTTGCTTCTTCATGGGCACCCAAACCGAGAGGATAGATACGTCGAAGCACACCTCTTGCCTGTTACGAGAATTTTACTTTACAAGAGAAAGAAATCTAATTCGATTTTTATTTTTTAAATCGGAATATGTTAGATTTCAAATCGCAAAGATGAATATCTTTTTCAAATAAATTACCTTGTTAGATCTTGTCTGTGAGCCCTAGAAAATAATTTTACCCATAAGGTCAATTCTTAACTTGAGAAAAAACACTCAAGCTCAGTTTAAAATTGAAGAAACATAATGAACTATTCCTCTATGAATGAATATTTAAGAGACTGCGCTCTTGTGCTTGCGGCCCATGGGGATCGTGGTGGAGCAGCCCCTAATACAAAACTTTTAGGTCATCGCGACACCCTGGAGAAGATCGGAGATTTTCGATCCGTCACAGCAGGTGTCTTAAAAGGAGAACCGTCTCTTGAAGAGGCTGTCCTCTCCGCCCGCGCTACGGGTGCGAGCAAAATCCTCGTATATCCGATGTTTATGGCTGATGGCTACTTTACGAAGACTGTTCTTCCGCAACGCCTTGAAGCTTTAGGAACTTTGCAAAACGTCCAGATTCTCCCCCCTCTCGGAATAAATCCCCGTTTGCCCGCTTTTATTTTAGAACATGCTCTCTCAACAGCACACCATCATCAGGTGAACCCCAAAACATCACGACTTCTTGTAGTGGGGCACGGCTCTCAACTTGGACCTGCCTCTTCAGAAAGCACGCAAGTCATTTCAAATTTTATTGCTCAACAAGATATCTTTGCGACAGTCGAAACTGCCTTTTTAGAGGAGGCAGAATTCCTAGAAGATGCATTGAAGCGCACCTCATCACTTACCCTTGTTGTCGGTTTTTTCTCGGGGGATGGCCTGCATGCTAGCGATGACGTTCCACAAATGATCTCATCTGCGGGGGCTCGTGCCATTTATGCAGGCTCTATTGGGGCTTTACCGAAGCTTGCCACTTTCATTGTAACAGAGATCAAAGCACATTTCTCATCCCATACATTCAAATAGGGCCGCGATCACGGCGACACCCATAGTCCTGATCATGTCGAAGCAGAAAATCTAAACCAAAAAAACTAAGGCTAATGCCCTCTATCGCGGCGCGGGCCACGATCTCTGCCACGCCCGCCATCTCTATCGCGACGTGGAGGACGATCAACAAATTGGGGCTCTGGCGGCTCTGAAGGATCACGAGGAATTTCTTGCCCGGTTGTTTGATCCACGATTTTCATTGAAAGTCGGACTTTGCCGCGATCGTCAAACCCCAGAAGTTTAACATAAACTTCCTGTCCCTCTTTCACAACTTCATCAACAGTTTCTGGTCGGCCTTGAGTTAATTGAGAAATATGAACAAGACCATCTTTTGCCCCAAAGAAGTTCACGAAAGCTCCGAACTCCATGATCTTTACGACCTTGCCCTTATAAATCATGCCGACTTCAGGCTCAGTCGTAATACCGCGTATGCGTGCCAAAGCTTTTTCAATGGATTCTTTATCTGAAGAAGCAATCTTCACGGTGCCATCATCAGATATATCGATCTTGGCTCCAGATTCAGCAACAATCTCACGAATAACAGACCCGCCAGATCCAATCACTTCACGAATCTTATCGGTGGGGATTTTGATCGTCTCAATACGAGGCGCAAATTCACCGAGTTCTGTTCTTGCTGCAGTAATGGATTTTGCCATTTCATTGAGAATGTGGATACGTCCTGCATTAGCTTGCTTGAGAGCAACCTTCATAATTTCTTCTGTGATACCCGTAATTTTGATATCCATCTGAAGGGCGGTGACACCATTCGTCGTCCCCGCGACTTTAAAATCCATGTCACCAAGATGATCTTCATCACCTAGAATATCTGAGAGAACAACAAAATCATTTTCTTCTTTAATCAATCCCATCGCAATGCCTGCAACAGGAGCTTTTAAAGGAACCCCTGCATCCATCAAGGCCAATGAACTCCCGCACACGGAGGCCATTGAGGAAGATCCATTCGACTCCAGTATCTCTGACACTACGCGAAGCGTATAAGGAAATTCTTCATGGGTCGGAAGCAGAGGATGCACAGCCCTCCATGCAAGTTTTCCGTGTCCAATCTCTCTTCGCCCAGGCGATCCCATGCGTCCCGTTTCTCCAACAGAGAACGGAGGGAAGTTATAATGAAGCAGGAAACGTTCTTTGCGGGTTCCCTCCAAACTATCGACAAACTGCTCATCCTCTCCTGTACCAAGCGTGGCAACAACAAGAGCCTGAGTTTCTCCACGAGTAAAAAGGGCTGAACCGTGTGCACGAGGCAGAACATGGACTTCTGAAAGTATGGGGCGAACCGTTTCGAGATTTCTGCCATCAATACGCAGCTTTGTTTTGAGAACATTGCCACGCATGATTTGCATCTCGAGATCTTTAAAGCTATCCCCAAGAAGAACTTGCTCATTTGGATCCTCAGGTATCTCAATTTCGCTAAAGACGCGCTTTTTAGCCTCCTCAACAAGGCTGTTTCTTTTGGCCTTTTCTTTTGTTTAAAACGCGACCTTTAAAGCCTCTTCTGCAACCTCCTTAACTTTGTCGGCATATTTCTTTTTATCAACCACTTGGATATCCCAAGGATCGTTGGCTGCCGTTTCCGCAAGTTTGATGATTGCTTGAATGACGGGCTGAAAATGTTTGTGACCAAACATCACCGCTCCTAGCATGACATCTTCAGACAGCTCCTTTGCCTCTGACTCCACCATCATTACAGCATCTTGGGTTCCAGCAACAACAAGATCAAGGAGGGTCTCCTGCATCTCATCAATCATCGGATTGAGAATATATTCTCCACCAATATAACCAATCTTTGCTGCAGCAATAGGACCCAGGAATGGGACACCAGAGAGTGTAAGAGCTGCTGAGGCCGCAATCATACCTAAAACATCTGGATCATTCTCAAGATCATGAGACAGTACTGTGACCACAACCTGAACTTCGTTTTTGAACCCTTCAATAAAAAGAGGACGAATAGGCCGATCAATTAATCGAGAGACAAGGGTCTCTTTTTCAGAGGGACGTCCTTCTCGTTTGAAATACCCGCCCGGGATTTTTCCGGCGGCATAAGTACGCTCTTGGTAGTTGACTGTCAGTGGAAAAAAATCAATTCCAGGCTTGGGTG
>JBJTOZ010000057.1:0-14202 GCA_046074825.1 Hyphomicrobium sp. | reverse complement strand
CCCAAAAACCTCATCTTTCAGATCCTCATTTTGGCGCGGACAAGGTATCACTTCGTTCCCTTGCACAGGCAGAAATCGATCGAGTAGTTTGGGTGCCAGAAGCGGGTCGAAATCGAATTAATGGTATGATTGAAAGCCGTCCCGATTGGGTTGTTTCTCGCCAAAGAGCGTGGGGTGTGCCAATCACAATTTTTCGAAACACCCAAACTGAAGAGATTATACCTAACTCCACTTGGCTCCATTCAGCAGAGCTGATGAACCGTATTGAAAAAGCGTTTTGTGAAAAAGGTGCTGATGTTTGGTTTGAACCCAATGCAAAAGAATATTTTCTAAAAGGCCTTCTGCCAAACTCTGAAATTGAAAATTACGAGCAGGTCAAGGATGTTCTTGATGTTTGGTTTGATAGCGGATCAACGCATGCCTTCACGCTAGAAGATTCAGCGATCTTTCCCTCTTTCGAAAATATAAATCGGGCGAGCCTTGGAAAACAAGGTCACGATCACGTTATGTATCTTGAGGGTTCAGATCAACATCGGGGATGGTTCCAATCTTCCTTATTAGAAAGTTGTGGGACACGAAGTCGTGCTCCTTATGATATTGTTCTAACACATGGCTTTGTGTTGGATGAGAAGGGACAAAAAATGTCGAAGTCCCTCGGTAATGTCGTGTCTCCTCAGGATGTCATCGCTAAATCAGGTGCGGATATCTTACGTTTGTGGGTCGCTGCATCAGATTTTTCAGATGATTTGCGAATAGGTCCTGAAATTCTAAAGACGTTTTCTGAGAGCTATCGCAAGCTTCGTAATACTCTTCGGTGGATGTTAGGTGCTCTATCTCACTATCAAGAAAAGGATGTTGTGCCTTTTGATATCATAAAAGAATTTGAACTTGAACGTCTCTTGTTACATTGGTTGTTTGAGCTCGATCGTGAAATTCGAGAGGCCTATCGTCTTTATGACTATCGCAAAGTGATAACCTCTCTGAGTCATTTTATGAACACTCAGCTCTCAGCCTTTTATTTCGATATTAGAAAAGACACTCTTTATTGTGAGCCTCCCTCAAGTGAGAAACGCAAATCAGCTTTGACTGTGGTGGATCTCTTGCTCAACTCTATTCTGAAATGGCTAGCCCCTATTCTTTCCTTTACCTGTGAAGAGGCATGGTCTCTTTATTCTACTCGGCAGTCACAATCTATTCATCTACAGAGTTTCTCTGTAATTCCACAGGAATGGTCAGACCCAAAACTCTCAGAAAAATGGGAGTCCGTTAGACTTGTGAGGCGCGCAGTAACAGGAGCTCTTGAGTTGGAAAGGGCAGACAAGAAAATAGGGTCTTCCCTAGAAGCAGCTCCAATTGTTTACATCAATGATAAAAAGATTTTAGATGCGATTGAGGGCATAGATATGGCTGAAATTTGCATCACTTCGGGTATGGAAATTCGTACAAGTGCACCTCCTAAAGAAGCCATTGTATCTCCAGAAACTCCTCAAGTAGGTGTTGTGCCCCAACTCGCGACTGGCAAAAAGTGTGCGCGGTCATGGCGTATTACGCGTGATGTAGGTTTAGATCCTGCCTATCCAGAATTATCAGCAAGAGATGCCGCTGCTATTCGAGAAATAGAAGGTCTCTCTTAAGAGAAAACCTTAATTATTATCAAAAAAATTACGAAGTCTTCGGAGCAGGATAGGTGCCCTATCTCAAGATAAGATCTGTCAGAAGCCCTATAAACAAAGCGGCACCCACATATTTATTAGAGCGAAAGCATTGTAAACATTTTGCAGGATCCTTCGGATCAAAAGAGAAAACTTGCCATACAAATTGTAATCCAACGAGAAGCAAAGAGAGAAAAAAAACAGATTGCGCGTCGGCTAATAGACCAGCAATACCCCAACAGACCACAGCTACAAAATAAAATCCTCCAACCCAAGTTGCAGATTTTTCACCAAATCGGAGGGCCGTTGATTTTAAATTTAGCATCACATCGTCCTTCGCATCTTGATGTGCATATATTGTGTCGTATCCAATGGTCCACAAAACCGCACCCACATACAAAGCAAATGCAGAGACGGAAAGGTCACCTTTTACTGCTGACCAACCAAGTAGGGCTCCCCAATTAAAAACAAGCCCAAGGAAAAGTTGAGGCCAGTTCGTAACTCTTTTCATAAAGGGATACACGAGGACAAGTAGGGTCGAAGATGCCCCGAGAATAATCGAAAATTGATTAAGCTGTAAAAGAATACCCAAGCCAATCATGCTTAATACAAATATTAAAATGACTGTTTGTTTATGGCTTATTTGACCAGAGGCAATTGGTCGATTTGCTGTTCTTGTAACCTTGGCATCAAAATCACGATCAATAAAATCGTTATAAGCACAGCCAGCTCCGCGCATAGTAACTGCGCCACCTGCAAATAGAAGCAAGAGCCACACAAGGGTTGTTGTTTCCATTCTCGGTGGTATCATGTTAGCCAAAAGGACTGACCACCAACATGGATAAAGAAGAAGCCAAGTTCCAATTGGTCTGTCGAGGCGCATGAGACGGAGATAAGGATGCCATGATTTCGGCGTATAATTATCAACCCAATTGTTTTGCGGGGCATCTACTATCAAAAGAGGTTTTTTCATCTAGGATTGGTTCCTAATTTGTAATCTCTCTCAGTCATCTCAATTTACCATAGACCGAACCTTCTTAGTGTAGATCTATCTCGACCTGTAATATTTGCAAGTGATTGGAAAAATACATACTTCGTATGCCTCTAAGGAAAAATAAATGACCGAGGGGAATTTTAAAGAAAAGCGAATATATGTCGACTTTAGCCTTCAACAAGGCGCCTCTTGTATCTGTCCGTCAGCTCAAGCACATTATCTTGTGCATGTTTTACGTTTAAAAGTTGGAGATAAGATACTTGTATTTAATGGATCTGATGGGGAATGGATTGCTCGTCTTAAAACACTCACAAAACGAGAACTGATCCTTGGAATTGAAACTCAGGTGCGTTCACAAACAGAAGGACAAGACCTTGATTATATTTTTGCACCTTTAAAACACGCACGTCTTGACTATATGGTACAGAAAGCAACTGAAATGGGTGTCAGGCGTCTGTGTCCCATATTCACGCAACATACATGTGTTGAAAGGATAAATCTGCATCGTATGCGTGCAAATATTATCGAAGCTGCGGAACAGTGTGGGCTTCTTTCCCTGCCTGAAATAGTAGATCCAAAAAGTTTAAATGAAACTCTTAAAAATTGGGATCTAAGTCGAAAGCTCATCTTTTGCGATGAAGGTGAAAGCCTTTCAAACCCACTTTTACATCTAAGTAGTCTCAAGACAAAAAAAATTGCTGTGATGATTGGACCAGAAGGTGGATTTTCTAAAGAAGAAAGAGAATTGATACGTCAGCAAAGGTTTACCTGTGTTATTTCTCTTGGTCCCCGCATTATGCGTGCTGACACTGCAGCTATTGCAGCTCTCTCTCTGGTTAATGCTACATTAGGAGATTGGTCTTAAGCAGCAGCGTCTAATTTGGTCATATGGACGCGCTAAACGCATAAGGTGCAAAACCCTGATAGGATCCTTTTCACACTAAATCCCCTTGTTTGTACATGGGTTGTCTGTGTTCGTGTCTCTGAGATTTTGAGAATAAAAAATCAAAAACCCACTCTTTGAGCCTTGATTTTCAGACGATGTAAAAGTTTGAAAGAGTATTTTTTATATTAAAAAGGTCTGGGTATGTCGACGAGACAACAAGACGGTAAAACTACAGAGGTCGCTTCAAAAGCTGATCTAGTGCAGTGGTTTGTTGAAGGTGAGAAGCCAAAATCTGACTGGCGCGTGGGGACCGAACACGAAAAATTTGTTTTCCGCACCTGCACCTTACGTCCTGTTCCTTATGAAGGCGTTGATGGCATACGAGCTTTGTTGGAAGCCCTTGTTGCGCGCTATAATTGGGAGCCTATTTTTGAAAAAGACTATATTATTGCTTTAAAGCATCCCGCCTCTAATCCACGAGGAAATATCGGTAGCACAATAAGTCTTGAGCCCGGTGGACAGTTCGAATTGTCTGGTGCGCCTCTTGAAAACTTGCATGAAACTGCTGAGGAGACCCAGGAGCATTTGCGAGAAGTGATCGACGTCGGAGAAGATCTTGGTATTGGTTTCTTGGGTGTTGGTTTTTCCCCGAAATGGAAACTTGAAGAAATACCTCATATGCCTAAAGAACGTTATAGCGTCATGAAAAACTACATGCCCAATGTGGGTAAGTGTGGTTTAGATATGATGTATCGAACTTCAACGATACAAGTTAATCTTGACTATGCTAACGAACAAGACATGGTCAAAAAATTACGTGTTTCGCTCTCTCTGCAGCCTATTGCAACAGCACTCTTTGCATCTTCCCCGATTACGGAAGGACGCCCCAACGGTTTCAAATCCTATCGCAGTGAGGTTTGGCGTGAAACTGATCCCCATCGGACAGGTATGTTGCCTTTCGTATTTGAAGAGGGAATGAGCTATGAGCGATATGTAGACTATGCGTTAGATGTTCCAATGTATTTTGTTTATAGGGATGGAAGGTACATAGATAGTGCAGGCTTATCTTTTCGTTCTTTCATGGAGGGAAAGCTCGACATCTTACCACTACAGAAGCCAACACTCTCAGATTGGGCGGATCATTTAACGACGCTTTTTCCCGAAGTGCGACTTAAGCAGTTTTTGGAAATGCGCGGTGCTGACGGTGGAAGATGGAGGCGGATATGTGCTCTTCCTGCTTTTTGGGTAGGATTACTCTATGATGATCAAGCCTTAGAGGAAGCCTGGCAATTTACTAAAAATTGGACATCAAGTGAAAGACAAGAATTACGAAATTCTGTTCCTCGATGGGCTCTTCAAACACCCTTTCGTGATACAACGGTTGGGACTGTCGCGTTGAGAATTCTTAATATTGCAAAAGGAGGCCTACGCCGTCGGGCACAGGTCAATAAAAAGGGTCAGGATGAAACAATATATCTCGAACCGTTATATGAACTCGTTCATGATAAAAAAACTGTGGCCGATGAAATTCTAGAGAAATATTATGGATCTTGGAACGGGTCTATTGATAAGCTCTTTGAAGAATTTGCATTCTAATAGCTACTATCTGAGCCTCAAAAAAAACTCAACAAAAGGTGCGGTTCAGCTTCCATTCATTTTTTGACATTAGAATAATCTTTTGAAGATGATTCCTGTTGGTTTTCAACCCTGAGGTCCTCTATACTTTTTATGATTTATCTTCTAAGTAATAGTTTCTGTGATCTTAAATAAAAAGGGGGAAGGAACAGTTGTATGATGAAAAATGTGTCTTATCATTCTAAACTTTTTTTTGGTTCCTTGGGTCTTATGATTGCTGGGGGACTCTTTTATCCTATCTCTGTTGCATTTGCGGACCAATGCGCAGCCCAATGTTATGCTCAAGAAAATGCCTGCCGCAAAGCAACCAATGATGATCCAAAATGCGGTGTTGAGTTGACGAAATGTTTGCAAACGTGCCGAGGGAAATAAATCTAAGAGACAACTTTTACTAATATTTTTATCTTAGAGCTTACCTCATATCGTATATATTTTTTTTATTCACATCGTATCAGAACAACAGCTAATTGGATTGGACCATGAGCACCATGCACAATATGTCCACCAATATCTCCAGTTCTGGACGCGCCAGATATTAAATTTATGGAATGCGGCAGTCGTTCCTTTTCATATGTTGTGAGAAAATGCGCAAAAGCTTCTTCCATGGTATTAAAAATCTGAGATGCTTTAAGAATAATAATATGGATCTCAGATAAAAATGAAAGGAATGTGGGGCTAGAACGTGACGAGAGAAGCATCAAAGTTCCAGTTTCTGCAATGCCTCCCCATGCGAGCGACATACCAACTTTGTACTCTGAAACGCTCTCACCATTATGGATCGTAAGGTCTTCTGATCTCCAAGGTAATTCACATATTTCATTCTCGAAACAAAGGATGGGGCTTTGAGCCCACATTTTAGAAAAATGATTTTTGAGTT
This sequence comes from Hyphomicrobium sp., assembly GCA_046074825.1. Lineage (GTDB taxonomy): Bacteria > Pseudomonadota > Alphaproteobacteria > Rhizobiales > Hyphomicrobiaceae > JAGVSR01. The sequence continues at coordinate 8,158 of JBJTOZ010000057.1, read as the reverse complement.
TTGATGGTATGTTTTTTCTATTCTCAACCTCTATGAGATCTATAGTATTTTTTTTAGCCCCTACTGCAAAGCGCATCAGCAGATCTTCTTTAGACAGCCCTATCTTTGAAGAGCTTTGATCCGGACTTTGTCCAAATTCGTGTCGCATTTTTTTTTCTAAAAGAGCAACATCTAGCTGAGTGGGGTCGTTGCGGTCGAGCGCAGATCTAATTCTTGAGAGCATCTCTTGGCGTTTCACAAATGCTCTCCATTAGCTCGTTTTTTCCATAATTTTTGAAATGTTTGGCCAGTGGGTGTTGGCAATTCCCGATGTTTTTGCCACCCCCTGCCAATAGGAAGCAGGTGCAGAATTTTAAATTTTTTAAAATTGTAAATAGATTTTGAAATAAAGCTGGTTAAAGAATGATAGAGGGAAGGACGTCGAGCAATAAACGACCACAAAGAATAAAAAGATTGATGTTTTAAGGTTGCTCCAATCATATTTTTTGCCTCTCTTCTCCAGTAGCGCAAAATGGAGGTTATAGGAATTTTTACAGGGCAAACTTCTTCACATCGCCCGCATAAAGTTGAGGCAGCTACTAAATCCGTAGATTGTTGAATTCCAAAAAGAGAGGGAGTTAGAACCGAACCTATCGGCCCTGGATAGACTGATCCATACGCATGCCCGCCAATCGCGTTATAGACTGGGCACACATTCATACATGCTCCACATCTGATACAACGCAAGACTTCTCGTAATGGACCCTTTAGCATTTTGGTTCGTCCATTATCGAGAAGTATGACATGATATTCTCTAGGTCCGTTTCGGTCCTCTTCTCCTCGTATTCCTGTAGTTAATGTGGTGTAGGCTGTGATGTCTTGACCTGTGGCAGAGCGTGTTAACAAGCGGAGCAGAAGGGATGCATCATTGAGGGTAGGCACAACCTTTTCAATACTTGTTATCACGATGTGTATCGGAGGTAAGGCAAGACAAAGATCCCCATTCCCCTCATTTGTCACAATCATTGCGGATCCTGTTTCCGCGATTAGAAAATTTGCTCCCGTAATTCCAATATCTGCAGAGAGGAATTTCTTGCGTAAAATAGAGCGTGCTTCTTGCACTAGGCTTTCAGGGGTACCTAAAGTTCGATCTTGAGGATAACCATCATGATAGCCGCGGAAGTCAGATTCAATATCTGATTGCGTCAGATGTATCGCTGGAGCGATAATGTGGCTTGGACGTTCATTTCTTTTTTGAACAATATATTCTCCAAGGTCAGTTTCAACAACTTCGATTCCTTTCGCTTTCAGGTATGAGTTGAGGTTAATCTCTTCACTAACCATGGACTTCCCTTTGACAACAAGGGAAGCTTTTTTGGATCGACAAATATTTTCAACGATGGAACAAGCTTCTGCGCCTTCACTGGCCCAATGCACTTTTGCTCCAGCTTCTTCTGCTTTATCTGCAAAGAGCTCTAGATAATGATCAAGATGTGCAAGTGTGTGGTCACGGATTAATTGCGCTTTTTCTCTCAAGTTTTCGAAATTGGGAAGTTGTGTAATTGCGGCATTTCTTTGTGCAACGAGACCCTGAGGAAGATTTGAGAGTGCGGTTTGAAGCCGCTCATTTTGAAGCGCCTTTTTGACATCCTTCAAAAATGATGGTGTCGGTGAAATCATGCATTCGTACTCGCGACCAAAGATAAGTTTCGATTTGTGCTAATCGGAGGTTCAGAAAAATTTCCAGCCAGAACTTCTGCTATATGCCTGCATTCAATCGGCAAAGAACTTCGCTCTATTTTTCCAGCAATGTTCTGCAAACACCCAAGATCCCCTCCTACAAGAAGGCGTGCTTTTGTTTTAGCAGCATCAGTAACCTTGCGGGTGACCATATGGTTAGAAATATCAGGATAGGTTTCAGAAAATAAACCTCCAAATCCACAACAGTTTTCTGTTTCCTCCATTTCTACGAGTTCTGCGTCTTTAACCATCGAGAGAAGTTTCCTTGGAGAGGACTTGATACCAAGCTCACGTAATCCTGTGCAGCTATCATGATAGGTAATACGCCCTTTATAGCGACCAGGAACTTCTCGAAGATCACATATCTCAGATAGAAAAGTGCACAGTTCATAAGTCTTAGAAGCAAACGTCTCAAGTTCCCTGTCTGTATTTTTTTTTGAATCTGCAAGAATAGAAAGATAATGCCTTTTCAGCATTGCAGCGCAGGATCCTGATGGAACCACAATATAATCGTACAAGCTAAAGGTACGCACTGTTTGAAGAGCTAAAGCACGGCTTGTTTTATTGTCTCCATAATTATAGGCTGGCTGACCACAACATGTTTGTTGTCTCGGCACGGAAACTTTGCATCCCGCTGCTTCAAGCAAGCGTATTGCTGAAAACCCTATAGAAGGCCTCATGAGGTCAACAAGGCAAGAAACAAATAGACCAACATGTGGCGACAAAGTCTCTCCTCCTCGTGCTTCTCTGCTTTTTTAATCGTAGAATAGGACTTTTCTAAACATTGTACGTCGGAAAACCGTAACAGTTTGTTATGGGGACTAGTCAATCATTTTAAAGCGTGTTGAGAACTCATGTGAAATTATGGGTTCTCCGTAGTGTTAATATTCTGATTAACTGGAGAATTTTTATATCAATCTGGAAATTTTGAAGATTTTGTCTTATTAGTCTGTTTGTACAGGAACGTAATGAGGCAATTACTCGTTTGGGGATTTCTTGTGTGGGGATCTTGTTCTCCCTGTTATAGGTAAGGGAAGACCTAACTCGAATAGGGACTACTTCTGAGACTGCATAATTATTTACAATTTTTTCGAAAAATAGGTAAAACTTATCACATGCCAATGATTGATATGCCAGTACCAGAAAGTTCTATATTGGCCCGACGGGATCGCATTGTTCAAGATCTTGTAGCGATAGCTGGCCAACATGCCGTTATTTCAGACGAAGATGGACGGCGGGCCTATGAAACAGATGCTTTTTCTGCTTATCACTGTATGCCTCTCGCAGTCGTTCTGCCAACCACTACGGAAACCGTGGCTGCCATTTCGCGCTATTGTTATCAATCAAATATTAAGATTGTCCCTCGTGGGGCTGGCACATCTCTTTGTGGAGGGGCGCTCCCTGCAGAGGATGCCATAGTTATCTGCATATCAAAAATGAACCGCGTTCTTGAAATAAATACTGCTGCGCGTTTTGCACGCCTTGAGGTTGGTATTACTAATCAAGCAATTAGTGAAGCAGTCCAGCCGAGCGGTTTCTTTTATGCACCCGATCCTTCTAGCCAAATAGCGTGCACTCTTGCTGGAAATATCGCAATGAATTCTGGAGGTGCGCACTGTCTCAAGTATGGGGTTACCACGAATAATATTCTTGGCATCAAAATGGTCTTGGTTGATGGTTCAATCCTTGAGATTGGGGGATCTTATTGTGAAGCGGATGGGTATGATCTTTTAGCATTGATTGTAGGATCAGAGGGGCAATTGGGTATTGTAACGGAAGCGACAGTCCGCATCTTGCCCAAGCCTGAAGGGGCTCGTCCTATGTTGATTGGTTTTGATACAACAGAGAAGGCAGGCCTTTGCGTTTCACGTATTATTGCCTCGGGAATCATACCAGTTGCTATAGAATTTATGGATAAGCCTGCTATTGAAGTTTGCGAGGCCTTTTCAAAGGCAGGTTATCCTTTGAATGTTCAAGCTCTTCTGATTGTTGAGGTCGAAGGCTCAGAGGAAGAAATTTCCGATCGACTGAATTATATTGCCACTATTGCACAGGAGCTGCATCCTAAAACTCTTCTTATTAGTGAAGATGATGCGCAAAGTGCAAGGATTTGGAAAGGGAGAAAATCTGCATTCGGAGCTATTGGACGGCGTGCAGATTATTTATGCATGGATGGAACAATTCCCCTCTCCCAGCTCCCCCATGTCTTACAAAAGATATCAGAGATTTGCGATAACTATGGTTTAAAAGTAGCAAATGTTTTTCATGCTGGTGATGGAAATTTACATCCCCTTATAATGTTTAATGCGAACGACCAGTGCCAAGCAGATCTTGCAGAGCAGGCAGGAGCCGAAATTTTGAAACTTTGTGTTTCCGTCGGAGGCTGCTTAACTGGAGAGCATGGTGTGGGGATAGAGAAACGAGATTTGATGAAAGTACAATTCTCCGATGTTGACCTCTTACAGCAGATGCGTATCAAATCCGTTTTTGATCCTAAATGGCTTCTTAATTCTGCAAAAGTTTTTCCCCTACAGGGGCGGCCTGAACGAGTAGAGCAAATATTGGACTTGAATAATGCGCCCCTTGCAGTTGTTTAGCGAGGCATAAGAATTGGCTGAGCTCTTTCGACCAATGGTGGATTGGGAGCTGAGAACTTTGATAGCTCAGCTTGCAGAAAAACACACAACAATTGAAATCATTGGTGCAGGATCAAAACGATCAATCGGTCGTCCTGTAGAAGCGTCGGCCCTCTTATCAACGGTGGGTCTGAAAGGAATAAGTTTGTATGAACCTAATGAACTCGTAATGTCTGCGCGCGCCGGAACACCTCTTTCTCAAATTGAGAAGGAGTTGGCTTCACGCGGTCAAATGCTTTCTTTTGAACCCTTAGAATATGGGGCACTGCTTGATTCATCAGAAGGACTTCAAACAATAGGGGGTATTTTTGCAACTAATAATTCTGGAGCTCGTCGTCTTGCTGTAGGAGCAGCCCGTGATCATCTCATCGGATTAAGTGGTGTTAATGGACGTGCTGAGTATTTTAAATCGGGTGGGCGTGTCATGAAGAACGTGACAGGTTATGATGTAGCAAGAGGTCTTGTGGGAAGCTGGGGTACACTTGCCGTTTTTACTGAGCTGACCTTTAAAGTTTTTCCCTTGCCCGACGACACAGTTACTTTGATTTATCTTGGACTGGAAGAAAATCTGGCCCTAGAGCTTATGGGGCTTGCTTTAGCAACTCCCTATGAGGTTTCCGGAGCTGTGCATCTTTGTGCTGCTCATGCTGCTCGCCTAAATGTGTTAAAGTTTAATAATGGTGATACTTCTTTTACAGCTTTGCGGATTGAAAATTTTATGAAGTCTGTTCAGTATCGAAAAAATAAACTTGCAGAACACCTTGCACCCTATGGGAGTCCTCTAGAATTAGATTCTGAATCTTCTCTCCCTTTTTGGGCGCAACTCAGAAAACTAGCACAATTGAAGTCGTCTAATAGTCTGATTTGGAGACTTTCAACCCTTCCTAACAAGGCGGCGGAACTTGTTTCCGTGCTACGTCAACACATGGACCTTAACGTTACTTATGATTGGTCTGGAGGATTGGTTTGGCTAGAGGTCCCTTCAAATGAGGATGGATATGTAGCTGATATTCGTCGTTCACTTTCTATATTCGGGGGGCATGCTACCTTAATTCGTGCGGATGAAAGTCTGCGAAAACGTATTGATGTTTTCCAGCCGCAGAGTTCAAATCTTGAGAAGCTTACCCGCGGACTTAAGAAAGCCTTTGATCCACATGGGCTGCTAAATCCAGGACGTATGTATCGAACGCTGTAAGTCACCAAAGTCTATTGACGTATTGGGAGCCCAATAAAGCCAGATGCGAACAAATTTCACAGAAGAACAACTAAAAGATCCTCGCATATCTGAGGTTAATAGAATTATTCGCAGCTGTGTCCATTGTGGATTATGTACAGCGGTCTGCTCTTCTTATGTCATCCTTGCAGATGAACGAGATAGTCCCCGTGGACGCATCTACCTTATGAAGGAGATGTTTGAGAGTGCCAAAAAACCAAGTATAGAAGTCCGACATCATATTGATCGCTGCTTATCGTGCCTGTCGTGTATGACAACATGCCCCTCTGGGGTTGACTACATGCATCTTGTCGATCATGCGCGAGAGTATATCGAGGAAAGAGGGTTTCGTCCTCGCCTTGCGAAAATAGTGCGCATGATGTTAGCCACAAGCATTCCTTATCCTCGACGATTCTGGTGGATGCTTAATTTAGGTCGAGTAACCCGCCCCTTTCGCAAAATTCTCCAAGTTTTTGGTCTTCGTGAATTTGCAAATATGATGGAAATGGTTCCTTCAAAGATACCAACTTTTCATCTCCTAAAGAAAGGTGAATTTTTCTCTAGATCTTCAAAAAAACAAGGGCGCGTCATCCTTCTTGGAGGATGTGCTCAACAAGTACTTCGACCCTCAATAAATAAAAGTACTATACGCTTTCTCAATAGATGTCATATCGATGTTGTAATCCCCTCAAAGAGTGTTTGTTGTGGAGCACTTGTTCATCACCTAGGGAGAGAGAAGGATACAAAATATTTCATTAAGCAAAATATTGATGCATGGATAGAGCTCATAGAACAGGGTTCAATTAACGCCATTCTCATTAATGCCTCTGGTTGTGGTACCATGGTCAAAGATTATGGGTATATTCTACAAGACGATCTCGAATATGCCAAAAAAGCCCAACGTGTTTCGGCTCTTACAAGAGATATAAGTGAGTTTGCTTCCAGTGCGGATATTGGTTCTCCTATGCGATGGTCCTCATTAAAAGTTGCTTACCATTCAGCCTGTTCTCTTCAACATGGACAGAAAATCCACGATGAACCTAAAAAACTTCTTACAAAGGCTGGTTTCACGCTCGTTGACATTCCAGATGGTCATTTATGCTGTGGTTCTGCAGGGACATATAATATTTTACAAAGCGAAATCGCTACTCAACTGCGATCTAAAAAGGTAGCAAATATAAAATCCCAGAATCCACATGTTGTTGCCGCGGGAAATATTGGATGCATAACTCAGATAGCTGCTGGTATCGACATTCCAGTGGTTCATACTATCGAACTGCTTGACTGGGCATATGGTGGTCCGGTTCCATTGGGACTTGAAGGATTATCTCATATGGTGAAAGATATTCCAAAGTCATCTCGAATTGCCGAAGATTACCTCATCACAAATTAAAATTATCGAATGGCCTTCTCAAGATTCTGAGCTTGCTCTAGGCCTTTCACAGATTCTAGTCCGTGAGATCCGAGAAAGTTTGCACCCTCTACATCGGCACCCGAGAAATTAGCATCCGTTAATAAAGAAGACCTAAAATCTACCTTTGAAAGGTCTGCCCCAGAAAAATTAGCACCTGTGAGATCAGCATTCGTCATCTTAGAAAAGGTGAGAACTGCCTCAGAAAAATTTGCTTTTATTAATTTAGCCCCTGAGAAGTCACAAGATTTAAGAACATTTTTTCTTAAAGTGACAAGCGTTCCTTCTCCAGGCCTATCCTCCAAGGGGTGAAAGTCTGCTTCTGAAAGATCTGCACCATGAAAATTAGAGCCTGACAATTCTGCCTGAACTTTAATTCTTTTAAGATTTGCGCCTAAGAAAACTGGAGCATCTTTTCCATCGTTTGTCAGATCAGAATAAATTGTTGGCCTATAAAGTGTAGCGGATTCGAGGTTGGCGTTGGAAAGATTAGTTCGGATAAGGACAGCTCTATCAAGACGTGTCCAAGACAAATCAGCTTCCTTCAGATTTGCATTTGTAAAATCAGTCCCGTAAAGATCTGCGTGTGAAAGACGTGCTTTTTTGAAGTCTAGATTTGATAAATCAAGATAGGTGAGATCACGACCTGAAAGATCCAATGGAGCTTCCATTTTAGCTCTATACAACAACTCTGTTATCTGTTTGGCAGAAAAGTCTGCTTCTGGAGTAACAAGTTTAAAAGTAAAGTGCTCTGCACATGCTGGAATAGTTTGTGTTATAAGAAAGAGGATGAAAAGAAAAGGGCTCATTAAATTTTCCACATCAACAATTTAGAATTTCAACTACATCAAGAATTTTGGCTCTAGTCTCAATGTCTTCGAGGTGGACCCAGTCTGAGGCTTTCTGAATCATCAATTACATCTCACACTAGGATAGTGATTGAACATGTTCAATAAATCAATATCGCAAAGATTTCAGCATTGGCGCCGACGCAACGTTCGTTATATTTTTCATTATTTTAGGAAATGGATGAGGATTTTTTGGAGGGGCTCTGCTTGGGGTCCAAGTCAAACTACAGCTTTTACGTCTGCTTTTGTAGTTCTCGCGGGAAAAATGGCTGCAGCGGATGGAATTGCGGTTTCCAGTGAAGCTGACGCCTTTGAAAGATTTTTAGAAGTG
>JBJTOZ010000056.1:0-7451 GCA_046074825.1 Hyphomicrobium sp. | reverse complement strand
GCAGTGAGGGTTGAACCCGTGATAAATCCGGCCTCCTCTGAGGCTAGAAACACCACGCAACGTGCTATTTCTTCAGGCTCTCCTAATCGGCCTACTGGGATATGTGGTAAAATATTTTTCTCTAAAACATCCTGAGGAACTGCTTTCACCATATCGGTTGCTATATAGCCTGGACAGACAACATTTACGGTAATACCCGAACGTGCGCCTTCTTGTGCCAAAGCTTTTGTAAATCCTATGTCACCCGCCTTTGATGCGGAATAGTTGACTTGCCCCATCTGCCCTTTTTGGCCGTTAATTGAAGAAATATTTATCACCCGTCCAAACTTGCGCCCCCGCATCCCTTCCCAGACATGGCGTGTAACATTAAAAAGTCCATTAAGATTGGTCCCGATGACCTCATCCCACTGTTGCTTAGTCATTTTATGAAACATTATGTCTCGAGTTATTCCTGCGTTATTAACCAGAATGTCGATCGGTCCTATATCTTTTTCGACCTGTTTTACAGCTTTCTCGGAAGCTTCGTAATTTGCAACATCAAATTTGTATACAGGTATGCCAGTTTCAACTTGAAATTGTTGTGCAGCAGTATCGTTGCCAGCGTAGCTTGCTGCAACTCTATAACCAGCATTTTTTAAAGAGACTGAGATAGCTCGCCCTATGCCTCTTGTACCACCTGTAACAAGGGATACGCGTCCCATGTTCGACCTCCAAAAATAATATTTATATACTTATCATGTGTAACAATTCATTACTTGACTTTTATTCGTCTTAATCTCGCTCAAGGCACATAGATATACCCATTCCTCCTCCTATGCACAGTGTAGACAAGCCCTTCTTTGCCTTCCTACGATGCATTTCATAAAGAAGGGTGGTGAGAACGCGAGCTCCAGAAGCTCCAATTGGATGCCCAAGAGCGATGGCTCCTCCATTGACATTTACTTTCTCAACATCCCACCCTAATCCTTTGTTGACCGATATGGCTTGAGCAGCGAAGGCTTCATTGGCTTCGATGAGATCTAAATCTTTTATTGTCCAGCCCGCACGTTCTAAAGCTTTCTTAGAAGCGGGGATTGGGCCTGTTCCCATGATGGATGGATCAACACCAGCTTGTGCCCAAGACGCAATGCGAGCTAATGGTTTTAGCCCCCTTTTTTTAGCTTCGGCTAAACTCATGAGGACAACAACAGCAGCGCCATCATTAATACCTGAAGCATTTGCAGCTGTAACAGTGCCCTCTTTAGGATCAAAAGCCGGTCTTAATTTTGATATACTGTCCAAGGTAACTCCCTCTTTAATGTATTCATCCGTATCAAAGATGGTGTCTCCTTTTTTTCCTTTTATCACCACAGGAGCAATCTCATCTTTGAATTTTCCAGCCTTTCGAGCGGCTTCTGCTTTATTCTGTGATGCGACTGCAAATCTATCTTGTTCCTCACGACTTATTTGCCATTGTCGTGCAATGTTTTCCGCAGTGGTCCCCATGTGATAATTGTTAAAACTGTCCCAGAGGCCATCACGAACCATCGTATCTATAAGTTTGCCATCTCCCATTTTAGTGCCTTCCCTCAGCAGCATCGCGTGTGTTGATTGACTCATGCTCTCCTGCCCCCCTGCAACAACAACCGTAGCAGCCCCTGTTTGAATTTGTTGGGCTCCCAGGGCTACCGCTCTCAGACCTGATCCACAGATCTGATTTATACCCCATGAGGGTGTATCAACTGGTAGGCCAGCCGATACGGAAGCGCGCCTTGCGGGTCCTTGTCCCTGGGCAGCAGTTAAAACCTGTCCTAGAATTACTTCGGAAACATCTGCAGGTTGGAGTTGCGCTCGCTGAAGCGCTGCTTTTATGACCGTTGCTCCCAGCTCATGTGCTGGTAGTGAGGCAAGGGAGCCCCCAAAAGATCCAACTGCAGTTCTTGCAGCACTTACAATAACAATAGTATCAGCATCTTGGCTCATAGATTGCGTTCTCCAAAGGCAATAATCAAAACACACACCCTCTTGGCATCAAAGCTTATGTAAAGAAGATAAATTTGGTTAAAAGAAAGAGAGTAAAATGCTCTATATGCATAAAGGAACACCTCGAAGACTGCAATGCGGTCCCGTCAGACGAAGGCGAAATCTTAATAACTAATCAAACTTCCTCTGGAAAGGTGCAGTCCTTATGTGCTAGCATAAGGTATTGTAGGAATTGTAAGAAAGTTCGGAAATGATAAATCCTGAGAAATCCGAGTTAAGTTCTGGTAAGCGGGAAGCTGTGGTCATCAAGAAATACGCTAATCGAAGGTTGTATAATACTGAGACTAGTCAATATGTAACTCTCGAGGATTTAGGGGCTATGGTGCGCTCAGATCGTGATTTTGTTGTTTACGATGCCAAGACAGGTGATGATCTTACGCATTCGGTATTAACACAAATCATTGTTGAACAAGAGAGCAGAAATAACGGACAAAATATGCTTTCTACTCCCTTTTTGAGACAACTCATTCGCTTCTATGATGACCAATTTGGTCGAATGGTTCCTAGCTTCCTACAGTTCAGTCTTGAAAATCTTGTCAAAGAGCAAGAAAAGATCCGTTCTAAATTTGCTGCCGCATTTACAAATCCATCAGTAGCTTTTGAAGCTTATCAAGAGCAAGCACGCAAGAATATGGCGATGTTCGAGCAAGCTGTTGCGATGTGGACATCCTTTGGGGCAGGTGCTCAATCTGGTACCCGTCCTCAGTCTGTATCGCCTTCCTCCTCTCCAGCAAATGAAAAAACGTCTGGTCAGAATGCAGGCGATAAAGATCAGATAACTGAACTCAAGTCTCAACTTGAAGCCATGCAGCGAAGCATTGAAAAGCTCTCTAAAGAGGAGAAAGAATAAACATTCTTATATAATTATTTTTTTTAAGCTGTGGGGAATGCTTATTATAAATTTAAGAGTGTTGACATGAAATCTTTTTCAAATACTCAACAAACAAATAAATCTCCTAATTCTTAGTTTATCCCTAAAATATGACGCTAATGATATCTAGTCTTATCATTTATACTAGAAATATTGTTTCAGTCGTCCTCAAGTGAAAACTATATTTTTTTAAATGTCGGATTTTGGTTCTAAAATTTGACGCCCTCTATACTTACCTGTTTTAAGGTCTACATGGTGAGGCCGTCTCCTTTCACCGCTTTCTTTATCTTCTATATAGACGGGTGCTACAAGAGCATCGTGAGACTGGCGCTGCCCTTTCTTCATTCGCGACACCTTTTTACGTGGGACAGCCATATCTCATTCTCCATTTATGAATCTTTTTTGGTGTCATGCCAAAAAGAAACTAAGAATTCAAGGATTATAATCGGTAAATTAATATTTTTATTAATATTATATTCCGTCAAAAGGTATAAAGCCAGAAGTTGTTATCTTATGACTTTTCAAGAAGCTTACATCTATACTGTGCCTACTCTCGCCTTCTGAAAAAGTTTAGAGAATAGAAATGGCTTTTAGATTACTTGCAAAGCGCAAAAAAGAATGAAAATTATGTATCAAGAGAGTTTTAATTATTAAGATGCCTTTGTATGCCTCTCGTTGGTTCTTCTCAAGCAGAGCATCAAGTTGTAAAAAAAGATACCGCTATGGATCCCAAGAAAGAAAATTTCCAAGTAGCCGTAACCCTAATAACTGACTTTTTTCAGGATGAAATTGTGTTCCAGAGATATTTTTATCAGCAATGACTGCAGCTAAACGTCCGCCGTAATCTGTTTGAGCAATAATACAAGCAGTATCTTTAGGAATAAAATGATAAGAGTGCACAAAATAGGCATGAAGGCCATATGGTCCTAGATCTAAATCCTTCAAAAGGGGATGTGGAGATAGGGGAATTAAAGTATTCCAGCCCATATGGGGGATTTTTAGTTGCGGATCATCAGGTGAAATGGCATCAACCACACCATGTATCCAATCAAGCCCTTCAGTTGTACCATGCTCAAGACCACGGGATGCCATAAGTTGCATACCAACACATATCCCCAAAAAAGGTCGCCCTTTCTTACGAACCACATATTCTAGAGCCTCTCCTAGATCTGGAATCTTATCTAAACCTGCCTTACAATCTGCAAAAGCTCCAACACCTGGCAGTACTATACGATCGGAGTTCCTTATTATTTTAGGATCAGCGGTAACAAGAATCGTGTGATTGGATGCGGTCTCGCGGGCTGCACGTTCCAAAGCTTTTGCTGCTGAATGTAAATTACCAGAACCATAATCAACAATTGCAACAGATAGCATTATGCACCGACAGAGCTTTTCTTTTAGAACCAAGCCTCTTGAGCTAAAGTAAAAAACCTAAGCAATTTTACACATTTGAGCAGATATCGGGGGACTTATCAGAAAAGAACTCGTTAAAGTAGCTACGTTCGCATTCATCTTTATTATGACCAGTTATGGACCCGATTTCTCTCCACCCTCTTAATCGAAGCCATAGACGTTGAAGTGATGACGCTTCAAACCCAAAGATTACGTGGACTAAAATGAGATAAGGAGATAAAGATGAAATATTAATTCTGAGAATAGTAATAAGGCTTACGAAGAGGAAGAGAGATAAAAAATAAAAAAATAATCCCAACCATTCACTTTTGAAAATAAAGTAAAAAGGAGAGAAAAAAAATGCACCCCATGAAAATCCATATTTAATGAACTTTAATGATATAGCTCTCTCGAGCCTATTTTTTGAAGACAATGGTGGCTCATGTATAGTGAATAATTTCACTGCTTCATCTTCCAATATAAAAATTTAAAGTGTGATTTCGCCAAGCGTTCCCTTGGTTGTAGGAAGACGGCCAGCCTGTCTTGGATCAAGAGAGATTGCTTCTTTTAAAGCTCGAGCAAGACCTTTAAAACATGTCTCAACAATGTGATGGTTGTTTTGCCCATAGAGACACTCAACATGCAAGGTAATTCCTGCATTTTGGGCAAAAGCCTGAAACCATTCACGAAAAAGCTCCGTATCAATATCGCCAAGTTTGTCTCGAGAAAATTGAACATTCCAAATGAGATAGGGACGTCCCGAAACGTCCACACATACTCTTGTTAGCGTATCGTCCATTGGTACATGAGCATCAGCATAACGTGTAATCCCAAGCTTATTTCCTAATGCTTTAAGTATTGCTTGTCCAAGAACTATCCCTGCATCTTCTGTCGTATGATGAAAATCAACGTGCAGATCCCCTTTTGCAGTAAGCTTAATATCTATTAATGAATGTCGAGCCAACTGTTCAAGCATATGGTCAAGAAACCCTATACCTGTATTGATGTCGAAGGCACCGCTTCCATCAAGGTCAATGACTGCAGTGATCTCAGTCTCTTTTGTTTTCCTAGTAATATTAGCCAGACGCTTCAAAGTCATCACACAAGCTGTTAATTAAAATATAGAGGTCAAAGTACTTGTTCTTAATTCAGCATTCAAAAGATCTATCAGTCTTTAAGGGTTCAATCTAGGCCTTATAACTTAGTTGCGTCATTATTGATTTAATTTCGTAGACAGCCTACATAATCAATTAAAATGAATAATCCAAACAATGAAACCCAGATCTCCAATTGGCATGGAACAACGATATTAACCGTTCGAAAGGACCGTAAAGTTGTAATTGCCGGTGATGGACAAGTCAGTTTTGGTCAAACAATTATAAAGTCTAATGCAAAAAAAGTTCGCAGACTCGGAAAGGGGGATGTTATCGGGGGTTTTGCGGGAGCGACTGCCGATGCTTTTACACTTTTTGAAAGGCTAGAGGCAAAAATAGAGCAATTTCCTGGTCAACTCACGAGAGCCGCAGTAGAACTTGCAAAAGATTGGCGCACAGATCGCTACTTAAGGCGCCTTGAAGCTATGATGCTTGTTGCAGACATTGAAACAACCTTAGTGTTGACTGGTACAGGAGATGTGCTGGAGCCAGAAAATAATGTCATGGGAATTGGTTCAGGCGGGATGTATGCTCTCTCCGCAGCGCGTGCGCTTATGGACCAGAAACTAGATGCAGAAGAAATTGCGCTAAAGGCAATGTCGATCGCAGCAGAAATCTGCGTTTATACGAATTCCAACATTATCATTGAAACACTCTCAACCTCAAAATAACTAAAATTCTAATGAGTAATTTTTCTCCTCGTGAAATTGTATCTGAACTTGATCGCTACATTATTGGACAATCCGAGGCCAAACGAGCAGTTGCAATAGCTCTTCGCAATCGATGGCGGCGTCAGCAGCTCTCCAACGACTTGAAAGACGAAGTACTTCCAAAAAACATTCTGATGATAGGTCCGACTGGTGTTGGAAAAACAGAAATATCACGACGTCTTGCCCGCCTGGCTGGAGCTCCATTTTTAAAAGTCGAAGCAACAAAATTTACTGAAGTAGGTTACGTTGGAAGAGACGTTGAGAGTATTATTCGTGATCTTGTTGAAGTTGGTCTTGCACTTATCAAAGACATCAAACGCAAGGAAGTACGGACGCAAGCCGAAAAAAATGCAGAGGAGCGCGTTCTCGATGCACTCGTTGGTTCAGCATCCTCCACCTCAACACGAGAAAACTTTCGCAGAAAATTAAGAGATAACGAACTTAATGACAAAATGATTGAAATTACAATTTCGGAAACTGGAAACGGTTATCAGATGTTTGAGCTTCCTGGGATAGGTGGCGCAATAAATATTGGTGATATGCTTCAAAAAGCAATGGGAAATAAAACAAAAACTCGTCGCCTTTTAGTTCGGGATAGCTATGACATACTCATAACTGAGGAAAGCGATAAACTTATTGATACTGACAATCTTACTAATGAAGCCTTGCGATTGGTGGAGAATAGTGGAATTGTTTTTTTGGATGAAATAGACAAGATTTGCTCACGCAGTCATGATGGACGACTAGGAGCAGATGTTAGCAGAGAAGGAGTGCAAAGAGATCTCCTACCTCTCATCGAAGGAACGACGGTTACAACTAAATATGGCCCTATTAAAACTGATCACGTCCTGTTTATTGCTTCAGGAGCCTTTCACGTTTCTAAACCCTCAGACCTGCTTCCGGAATTGCAGGGCCGTCTACCCATTCGTGTTGAACTAAAAACGCTCTCTCGCGACGACTTTCGGAGAATCCTGACTGAGCCTGAAGCAAGTTTAATCAAGCAGTATATTGCGCTTATGGCTACTGAAGGCGTGAAGCTGTCCTTTTCTGATGATGCAATTGATGCACTTGCGGATGCCGCGGTTCTTGTTAATTCGAGTGTAGAAAACATTGGTGCTCGAAGACTACAAACAGTCATGGAGCGGGTTCTAGATGAAATCTCATTTGAGGCCTCAGATAGAAGCGGCACTTCTATTGCGATAGATCGTCAATATGTCAACGACAGGATCGGAAGTCTTGCTGCAAATACGGATCTCTCAAAATATATACTCTAAAGTTTTATATTTTAAAAAGTGAAATTTT
>JBJTOZ010000055.1:0-19995 GCA_046074825.1 Hyphomicrobium sp. | reverse complement strand
TGTGAGAAAGGAGCGCGCGAGGGCTTGAGGGTTGATTTGGACAGAGAGCATCGGAACTTTGGTGGATTTCGGAATTCGTAAATCCGTTATTCCAGGAATTTGTGCGAGTTCGGAAAAGATCTGAGAGGCGGCCTCATCGATGGCGTCGAGGTTTGCTCCAATAACGTTAATGACGACTTGAGCTGTTTCTCCACTGAGACTTTCACTGACCCGATCTCCGAGGAAGGTGAGGGTTTCGCTGCGCACCTCCGGAAAGTTTTCTAATGTCGCCCGAATTATATTTTGAGCTTCTTCCTCGGTTTCCACGTGGGAGGGTTTGAGTTCAATATGAAATTCACTTCTGTCTGGGCTCCACGTATCTTCCCCTATTTCAGCCCGTCCAATTTGATGAGCAACGGTATCAATAAAAGGGAGTTCAAGAAGAGAATTGCTTATTCTTTCTCCAAGTTCTGTTACCTCATCTATGGAAGAGCCAGAAGCAGCAGTTGACATTTGCAAAACGAAATGTCCTTCTCGAAATTGTGGGATCAGTTCACTTTGTAGGTAAGGAACTACAGCTGCAGATAATAGGGCTCCTAGTGCTAAAATTGAAATTGTAGTTCGCCATGATTTTTGAACGTAATTGAGAGCTTGTGATTGTTTCTCTTTGAGAACATTCAGAAGTTTAGGTTCTTCTGTATTTATTTGCGAAATAAGAAATAAGGCTGATAAAGCGGGGGTAACAGTTATTGCAACTATCATAGAAGTCGCGACAGCAATGATAAAAGTCAAAGCCATGGGTCCGATAAAACGGCCTTGAACACCACCTGCAAAAAGGATTGGAATAAAAACAAAAATAATAGCAAGAGTTCCATAAAACATCGAGCTGCGAATTTCGATTGAGGCCTCCTCTATTACTTTAAGTTTATCTGTACGTCCTGCGACCTCGGCTAGCCTCAAACGTCTCGTTATGTTTTCTATGTCTATAATCGCATCATCCACAAGTACGCCAAGAGCAAGTGCAAATCCTCCAAGTGTCATTGTATTGATGGTTTGTCCGAATGTAGTAAGAACAACTATCGTTGAAAGCAGGGATAAGGGAATTGCTATAAAGGAAATAAGAGCGGCTCGAATATTCCGGAGAAATAAAAATAGAACTATGAGTATTAATAAAGAGCCGAGTGATAGCGCCTTCTCAAGATTAGAAATTGAGCGAACAACAAACGAGGCTGGACGGTGCAAACTCGGATAGAGAATTATGTTTTTCTTCTCCAGTAGAGGTGCAATATCATTCATTGCATCCTCTACTCCCTTAGTTGCCAAAAGAGTATTAGCTCCAAATTTTGCGGAGACAGTAATAAGAACACCAGGTCGCCCCATTATTGTAGCGTCGCCAACCTTAAAGGCAGGGGCAAATGTTACCTTTGCTATATCTTTAATTTTTATGGCTAAGCCATTTTGTACTGCCACAACAGTTTCCGAAATAGCATTCGGGTCAGCCAGCGGGGGTGGTGTTTGAATTATAACTCGTTGGGAGGTGGTTTCTATAACGCCTCCACCTCGTAGAGGCAGTGCCTCTTTTGCAGCTCTATTAAGATCATTAATTGTGAGCCCGAGAGCTGTCATTCGGTCTATTTTGGGCTGAATATGAATTTGTCTCACGGCCCCACCATAGACTGTTACACGAGCAATGCCGCTAACAGCCAGTAATCTGGGTTTCACAATCCAATCAGCAAAATCTCTGAGAGCATATGGATCAACCGTGTCAGACACTAATCCTATTTTTACAACATCCATCGTGCTTGATGTCAGTGGAGTAAGTTTTGGAGATCCCGCTTCAAGGGGCAGCTTGCCGTTTAGAGAGGTTAATCGTTCAGCAACAGCTTGTCGGGATAAAATTGGATCTGCGTCTTCGTCAAATGTAATGAGGACAACGGATAATCCATAAACAGACTCTGATCTTACACTTGAAATACTTGGAGATCCTATGACAGCACTCTCAATTGGCCTTGTAATGATCTGTTCAACGAGTTCTGGTGAGAGCCCTGGAGCCTCAGTTTGTATTGTGACCTGAGGGGGGACAAATTCTGGAAAGACGTCGAGTGGCGCTTCAAATGAGAGAAAAAGACCTATTATAAGCCACAAAAGGGAAACAAGCGCGACAAAACCACAATGCTTTATGGAGAAACGGATCAGGGCATTCATTTAAGGTTCAATTTAATCTTAAAGATTGAAGAGCGAAAAAAGGGAGTAAATATTCTTAGGGTTGTGAGTAAGGAAATATAAATTGCGGAGCGAGAATTTTTCTCTTTCAGACCTTTTTGATCTCCGTTGTTTGGGCTAATTTAGGGAGATATTTCATTGATAGAGGAATGGAGACAGGGTTATTGTGAGAGGTAGAAACGAATATTTGTATTGAATTCTTATTATGATAAAAAAGTAGGGATCTTTTTTCATCTTGGATCTGATTTATTGTCTTGCTGTCCCCGTCTTTAGCTACCTCACCCTTATCAGAAGCTTCGTCATCTTCATTTGGACCGGCTTCACGAGAAAGTAAAACAGATGCCCCTCGTACAACTACACGCATGCCAGGTTGGAACGCGGAACCTGCTTCAATGAGATAGCCACCTTCTACTGGAGCATCTAGCGTCACTCTTCGACGTTCAAATTTATCTTTCACTGTTTCAACATAACACCATGACTGCCCGCCGTAGACGATGATCGAAGCCTCTGGAATGACAATACCAGTCTTTGTGTTTTTTTTCTCTGCAAAAAACCGCCCCCTATCTCCTGGCTTCAACCCAGGGGCTGTTTCAATAATTCCAAAGTAAGATACCCCCGTCATAAATTGATTGCCAGCAGGCGAATTCCAAAAAAAATCCACACTTCTTTCTTGTTGTCCATGTAGTGGGACAATTTTTATATTCGCAATTTTTTCATTGAGAATTTCTGGCAAGTCTAAGCGAACGATTGCTTTTGATCCTAAGGACAGGTCGACAATGAGTGACTTTCTATCTTCCGAATTTAGGAAGGGAGCTTGATCTCCCCATGTTTGCTTAAGTCGACTTTCAAGAAGATGAAGTTGAGTTTCATCATTTAAAGATTGCCGCTCAGCATCAAATAATTCTTGCTGTGCTAAACCATCAGAGGTCTTATAACGCATGAGCTTATCTTTACTAAACTCAGCTGAGACCGTTGCCGCTCTTATGTCTGCATCGATTTGGAGAAGTTGATCTGGGCTTAAAATAGTTGCAAGACCCTCTAGTCTTATTCCATCCTCATAAGTTTTAATTTCACTTGTTTGGATAGCAAGGGTTTCTTTTTGAGCCTCTTTTTTTGACGATGTGTTGAAGAATAGACTGTCGCATCCACTCAACAAAAACATAAGTAAAACTGTTGATATAAGGGCTCTCAAGTTGTTTCTCACATGGCCATTTTGAAATTTTACGCTTTAGAAGACAATCTTCTCGTTAAACGTAAGTGGCGTCAAGGAATGATGAGATCTCAAAAGGGACCTATGCGTTTCGTCTTAAAAGTTAATGAGGAACCATTTGTCCTGCTTCAAGCTTTAACGGGACTTATCCTGCTTTTTAGTATTATTTATCATACAACTCTAGGATTACTAATGTGCAGGAGGGAAGATTATGTCCAATTAACTAGAGCTGAGAGGAAACAGAAGTCACCTCAAATTACAGAAGGTGCAGTTAAATTGCGAACGAATGGTACTTTCATTGATAAGACAGCAGCTAGCTTCTTAAGAATTATCTATTAATTATAATTTTGTTTTTGCGCCGCTAAAGTATCAGCGAGATAAAACCTATTAACCCATCCATATACGTTTTTGTATTGAATCTTGCACCAGAAATTCATGCAGGGACCAAGCAGTTTATTACTATTTTGTGGGATCTCGCCGACAATAGATTGATCAAGAGATGGGCCACTGCGAATATTCAGGGTGTCACCATTTTCCACTCCAGATACAACCATGTATCTGCCCCTAGAAATTTGAGGTTGTACGGATGCCGTTACAAATTCTCTATTTAAGCGATTTGCTGTTTCAGAACTTTTTGTACTCCTACTCTTATCTTTATCAGGAGTGTCGTTCGTGTCTGGTGTTGCGGTCTGAGAAATAAATCCTAAGGGAGCATAAGATTTTAACTCCGATGCTGTTTGTGTCTTGGACAGTTCTATATTTTTAGAATTATTTTCTGATTGAAGAGCGCGTGATAAGTGAACACCGAGAGAGAAAATTCCTTTATGTTCCCTTCCTTCTGAGGATACAAATTGCTTTTTATGTAAAGAAAGAGGGTGTACGGCAAGTTTAGGAGGAGATCTTAAAATATATTTCTTATCTTCTACAGGTTTGTCCTTAAGCGTTGCTGTGCCCTCGACGCCATCCTCAAGAACCCATGAAATCTGGTGATCATCTAATTTCAAACTTAAACATTGAGACTCACCATGAAGCCATTTGAACCATTTAAAGCAAAGCTTATGATTTGATATCCACCAACGACCACGATCCTCAGCGGAGCCAAGATAGGTAGCTAATAGGCCTGCTTGACCAGTAATAATACCATCACTGCCAAAGGAGATTGGGATTGTTGTGCCAAAGGGGGTATCAAGCTGGATGGAGGCGCCAGTCAAAATTTCTTTGATCTCTTGCCCTTTAAGTTTTCCAGAATAGGCAAATCCTTCATAAGGAAATAAGATCAAAACTGCTAAAATAAGTGTTTTTAAGGAATTTGTACTCAGCACTTCTCAAATTTCCAGTCTAATCTAAAGAATACATCTAAAGTTAGGATCAAAATTACTTTTTTATTTTTTGATTTTATTTTGAAACAAACTCTTCTAATTTTTTTACTAGCTAAATGTTATTAAATCCTTAAACTCTTTTTATTCGTTAAAAATGAGTAAACTTAGAGGTTCTTTTGTGGACTTCAACAGTAGCTTTGCGTGAGCGTTCTCTTTTTTGGTCAAATTTTAGTATGTAGGATTATGAGTAAAAATTAAAAAACATAATAAGCATCCATCAGGGGGAGCCCGTTGTTGATTTAAAAATTATATTTATTTTTCCCAAAATAATCTTATTTTGACCATCATCCCTTTTTGGCTTGAACGACAAATGAAGGTGAGATGGTTGATATTTTAGGTGTTCCAAAAGGGTTAAAAAAATATTTCTTTTATTCCAATAATATTTCAGACGAAGAGTTCATTATATCATAATAGCAATACAGAAGGATTTGTTGATCACGAAGGGTAAGCTTTAAAAATGGTGCTTGATAGCGCGTCTTCCAAAGAGGGTTCTTTATTTCCCAAATATGAACGTTGACTCGATGATTTCCGATAATAATTTCTGCGTTTGAAGCCTTTCTCCAATCAATCTTACCAACTGTCATGGGGATCCCTCTGGGATCAGTCTGTGGCCTATCATTGCATCCAATTTCTGCACGTATGCGATAAGCGGAGAGCATTGCTTCCTCAGTTGCTTTTTTATACAATTCACCTTTGAGCCAGACTTTTCCTATGGCCAAAATGAAAAGAATGAGAAGTAAAGCTCTCATAAACGTCATACCTCTCAACTAGAGTGAAACCTTATATTTTATTAACTCTTACACGGGGGGAAGTAAAATAGGGATAGTTTAAAATGTATTTGCCAAGAAATGCGAAACATAGGCGTTGAATATATTTCCTTTTATTTTCGCAATAAAAATCTAGCAAATTGCCTTTGCTCTATTTTAAACACTTGTCAGGCGCTGATCCTTACGGCAAGGAGAGAAGATCAACAATATTAAAACTGGCGAGGAAACTAAAATGAAAAAGAAACTTCTGATCACACGCAGATTGCCAGATGCTGTAGAAGCGCGAGCAAGATCATCCTATGAGGTGACACAGCATGCAGATGATCGACAAATGAAAATAGAGGAAGTCCTTGAGGTTGCAAATAAAGTTGATGCCCTATTGATAACACTTAATGAAAAATTCCGCAAAGATGTTATTGAAAAACTCCCCTCACATATCAAATGCATTTCTACTTTTTCTATAGGCTTTGACCATATTGATCTCGAAGCCTGTAAAGCTCGAGGGATAAAAGTAGGAAACGCTCCCCATGGAGTGACTGTTGCAACAGCTGAGATTGCCATGTTGCTTCTTTTAGGTTCCGCGCGTCGAGCAGCTGAAGGGGAACGTATGTTAAGATCTCGATCCTTGCCAGGCTGGGCCCCGCTTCAGCTTGTTGGACAGCGCCTTGATGGGAAAAAATTGGGGATCTACGGTTTTGGTAAGATTGGCCAGGCCTTAGCTAAGCGGGCTCGTGGTTTTGAAATGGACGTTCATTATTATGATATTTATCGACAACCACCAGAAAAAGAAAAGGAGTTGGGTGTAACATATCATCCAACACTTGATAGCCTACTTTCAATTTCCCAATTTTTTTCAATTAACGCTCCCTCTACTCCAGAAACACGATATTTCTTTAACAAAAGTGTCATAGATAAATTGCCCCAAGGCGCCATTGTTGTGAATACGGCCCGAGGCGACCTTGTGAAAGATGATGATATGATTGCTGCTCTCAAATCAGGGCGTCTTGCTTACGCTGGTCTTGATGTTTTTGCAGGTGAGCCAAAGATTCATGAAGGCTACTATGATTTGCCGAATACATTTCTCTTTCCGCATCTAGGATCTGCTGCAATCGAGGCAAGGAATCAAATGGGTTTTGAAGCACTTGATAATGTAGATGCTTTCTTCTCTGGTAAAGAAATGCCATTCAAATTGACTTAAAAACATAGCTGCTGCTTATTTTCGTAGTTCAGAAAAGAAGTTCTTCAACAAAAGTGCTGAATTTTGTTCTTCGATACCTGAGTAGATTTCTGGAATATGGTGGCACGTTGATTGAGAAAAAAAACGAACCCCTTTTTCAATCCCGCCAGTTTTTGGGTCACTTGCGCCATAGTACAATCGCCGTATTCGTGCAAAAGATATTGCAGCCACGCACATCGAGCAGGGCTCTAGACTAACATAGAGGTCATAGTCATTTAACCGCTCGGCTTGAAGTGCTTGACAAGCAGCTCTTATAACTAAAATTTCAGCATGTGCAGTCGGATCCTTAAGTTCCCGCATTCTATTTCTTGCCGTAAAGAACGTGGATCTATCAGGCGAGATAATTGCTGCCCCTACTGGAACCTCGCCATTCTCTAAAGCAAGACGGGCTTCGGTGAGTGCAAGTTCCATAAAACTTGGGGTTTGAAATGATTGCATTAATAATTACGGTGTGTTTGAGGTTAGCCCAACGGGGGTAGAATTATCTAAACGATGCATAAGAGAAGATTTAATACACGTAAGAGAGGAAAGTCTACGGAGGCTTTGAGCAAAAGCGCAATTGAACCACGTGATTACCCTTCTAGAGATCTTTTAAATAAAACAAATCTTAACACTCATAAAAGTTTAGCAATTTCGTCTAAAGGAAAAGACTTGGAACAACCCTGCCGAATAGCCAAAGCAATTGCTCGTGCGGGGCTGTGTTCGCGTCGTGAAGCTGAGCGTTTGATACAAGAGGGAAGAGTAAGAATTAATGGTAAGTTACTCACCACTCCTGCCTGTGTAATTACCAGCAAGGATACTGTGAACATTGATGGTTTTCCTCTTCCTTCGGCTCCTCCCGCACAATTATGGCTTTATCATAAGCCAAAAGGTCTAGTAACGACCCATAAAGATCCACAGGGAAGGACGACAGTATTTGAAAATCTCCCCTCTCATTTACCGAGAGTGATTTCCATAGGCAGACTTGATTATAATACGGAAGGTCTTTTACTGCTTACCAACTCTGGACAGTTAGCAAGAGAGCTTGAGTTACCTACCACAGGGTGGCTTCGATCTTATCGAGTACGCGCACGTGGTCGCGTGACGGCTGATGATTTAGAAACACTAAAGAATGGCTTGCAGATTGATGGAGTATGGTACGGCCCAGTTGAAGCTTCTATTGACAGTATACAAGGCGCGAATACATGGCTTACGATTGGTATTCGCGAAGGAAAAAATAGAGAGGTAAGGAACATAATTTCATTCTTAGGATTAACTGTTTCACGACTTATTCGTGTGTCCTTTGGTCCATTTGAGCTTGGGAACCTTGGTCGTGGTGAGGTGCAAGGTGTTTCAAAGCGTCATTTGATTGAGGCTGTCGGACCGAAAATTTCTGCCCAAATAGGTTTAATTCAGACTACTAATAGTCGAAATGCTAAAGATAAAAGACAAAAAATGCAGCCCCAAAAAAATGAGACAACAAAGTGAGAATTGTTGGGGGACGATATCGTGGCCGCACTATCTCAGGGCCAGAGCATGAGGGATTGCGGCCAACATCAGATAAAGTTCGTGAGAGTATCTTCAACATTCTTATTCATAGAATTTTAGAAAAGCCCTTTGATACTTTTAGAGTAATCGATCTTTTTTCTGGCACAGGTGCTTTAGGTCTCGAAGCAATTTCGAGAGGAGCAGCTTTTTGTCTTTTTGTTGATCACGATGTTAGTAGCAGAGCTCTATTGAGAAATAATATTGAAGCTTTTTCGCTTACTGGGATAACGCGAATCTTTAGAAGAGATGCTCTAGATTTAGGTCCAATAGGAACTATGGGAAAATTCGACCTCGTTTTTATGGATCCACCTTATAAAAAGGGATTAGGAGAACTTGCGTTGTCCTCACTTGAAAAAGGAGACTGGCTCAATCACAGTGCGATTATTGTGTGGGAAGAACATGCTCTAGCAAATATTACGTGGCCAAAATCCTTCAAAGAGGTCGATAGAAGGACGTGGGGGGATACTCAAGTAGCCTTCGGCTGTTTTCAATAAAAGAAATTTGTTTTATAAAAACACTCGTGAGATTATTTCAGAAACCAGAGCAGCCGTTCCTGTACTCATATAGTAATCTCAGGTTTTTTAAAAAAAATTATTCTCGTTTTTATTTATGACGTTGGAGCTTCGAACATAAAATAAATACGGTTTTTCAGGGTTAAATATACAATTCGACCAATGTCAAAAAAACGTATCAATACACAAATAAATAGGTGACTTCTGTTTGAGAAATATTCGTTATTATTTTCTTCCAAAAAGTCGTTCTATATCGGTGAGCTTTAGCTCAATATAGGTAGGTCGTCCGTGATTACATTGCCCAGAATAGGGTGTTTTCTCCATCTCACGAAGAAGAGCATTCATTTCGTCAGAAGTTAAGCGGCGACCAGCTCTCACGCTTCCATGACAAGCCATACGTGAACAGATTTCTTCAAGTTTATCTTTGAGGAGGGTAGCATCTCCATCATTTGAAATCTCTGATACAATATCTTTTACAAGGCCAACGACATCAGTGTTACCAAGAAGGGCGGGCACTTCCCTTACGGCTATTGCTCCTTTGCCGAAAGGTTCAAGAACAAGTCCAAGTTCGGCAAGCTCGGAAGACTTTTCTTCCAGAGAGATTATTTCTTCATCACTAAGTTTTATAATTTCAGGTATTAATAGCGTTTGCCGAGGAACACTTCCTTTGGTTAACATGCTTTTTATATTTTCATAGACAAGTCTTTCATGCGCAGCGTGCTGATCAATGATAACTACAGAATCTCTTGTTTGTGAAATAATATAGGTTTCATGAAGTTGTGCTCGTGCTGCCCCTAGAGGACAATCGAGTTGACTGCGTAAAGATGCGCTATCATCGGCACTCGTATCAGCACTTGGTTTTTGAAGCTCAGAAAAGGGAGATTGTATTTCTTCTGCTACATGTGCAATAAATTTACGAGATAACAGTGATTTGTTGGGATTGTATGGTTGAGCCTCCATTTTATCTTTATATTCGTTAGATTTTCCAACAACAGAACTCTCTAGTACTTTCATAGCTAATAGGCCACTTCGAGCGCTGGTACGATGACCAGCAGCCTCCAATGCTTGCTGAATTGAGGAAACCATTAAGCCTCTTACGCGTCCACTTTCTCTAAAGCGCACTTCTGCTTTGCAGGGATGAACGTTCACATCAACGTCAGCGGGAGTAATAAAAATAAATAATGCTAATAAAGGATGTCGACCCTTTGGAATAAGATCATCATAAGCTGCTCTTACCGCACCTAGAACAATCTTATCTCTAACTGGACGACCATTTACAAAGAGAAATTGCTGGCTGGTGTCTGGTCGATGCAGAGTAGGCAAACCTGTATATCCCGATAATTTTATAGCTTCCGTTTCAGTAGAAATAGGAAGAGCATCAGTAATAAATTCTTGCCCCATGATGCCCCCTAGTCTTTGTAGAAGGCCTTGTGGTTTTTTTTCGCATTTGGGAAGCCTTAGGCTTGTTCGCTCACCCATAGTGAGAGAGAAGCCTATTTCAGGATGTGCCATGGCCAAACGTTTGACAACTTCAGATATTGCGGTGTTCTCGGCCCGCTCTGATTTTAAAAACTTTAAACGAGCGGGTGTAGTCGAAAAAAGATCTCGAACTTCAACTTTTGTTCCCGCATTTAACGCTGCGGGTTTTAATTCTCCTTTTTGGCCCTGTGAAACATTTATTTGAAATCCATTTTGATTGTCGTGTGTTCGAGAAGAAATTGAAAGAGTAGCTATTGAACCAATAGAGGGTAAAGCTTCGCCTCTAAAACCAAGAGTATTTATTTCAAATAAATTGTCTTCTAACAATTTAGAAGTCGCGTGGCGCTCCACCGCAAGCATGAGATCGTCTGGCGGCATTCCAGATCCATTATCTGTAATACGAATTAACGAAAGCCCACCACTTACAGTTACGATTTCAATTTCATTTGCCCCTGCATCAATACTATTTTCGACAAGCTCTTTTACAACGCTTGCGGGTCTTTCTATGACTTCACCAGCTGCAATACGGTTAATGGTTTCTGAGGATAATTGACGAATAGCCAATTTTGATCTCCGCAGTATTTTTAAAAAATATGAATTAGAAAAGGATGAGGGATTTTAAAGTAATGTATTATAAATTCTATTGTAATAATTGCTGCTTCGTTAGCATTTTTGCTAATTCAACACTTGGCTGATCAAATGGATTGACCTCTAAAAGACGTCCAGTAATAATTGTTTCAAGCATGAAATGCATCAAAAGAGCACCAATAGAATATTCATCTAATTTTGGAATTGATATGACGCGCACAGGCCTTTCTGCCTTTATTAATGCGGCAGCAACTGCTTGCCCTTGAGCATATACAATATCACCCACCGTTTTGTTTCCTAAAAAATTAAGATTGACGCTTTCAGCCATCTCAAGATCGATAACAGGTCCAGAATTTTTAGTATCTGTTTGTATGATGGTAATGACAATTTCATTTGGCCCATCCATAAAAAACTGCAACTGACTATGTTGATCAACAGGTCCAAGAGCTGGGATCGGACAGGTTCCAGAGCCTTGTTTACCGAGGCTTTCAGCCCAGAGCTGAACAAACCATTCAGAAAACTTCCCCAATCGGTCAGAGTAGGGCATCATGACCGTATTTCGAATTCCACGGTCCTTCGATAAACCCGCCATGAGAGCTGCACCTATAGCAAAAGGAACTTCTTCTTCGTTGACGTGATTGCGGAGTATGGGTTCAATAATTGAATAAGCCCCTTTACGTATTAAGTGAGGATTGAGGCCACGTGTCATCGCTGGCAATAGACCAACATTGGTCAGACAAGAGAAACGACCTCCAATGCCGATTGGATGATCAAGAATAGGTATTTTATGTTGTTCTAGAAGATGTCTTAGGCCGTTCTTTTTGTCCAGCGTATGTGGTTCGGTTATTCCAAGAAATAAATCTGGAATACGTTCTGATAGTCCTGCCTTTTTTAAAGCTGATAATGTTGTGATTGCTTGCGTTAACGTTTCGACAGTTGAGCCAGATTTCGAAATTACAACGAAACGGCTTGTTAAGAAATCTACATTTGTTAGAAGTGAATCTATAGATCGACCGTCAAGATTGTCAAAAAAACGCAGCCGGACAGCATTGGGGGATACACAATTTTTATCATAGGGGATATTCCATCCACCCATTTGTGCAAGTGTCTGACCCCCAAGTGCTGACCCCCCAGTGCCAAAAAATATAATTGTTTCTGCTTCTTTTAAAAGTTTTTTTAAGGCTATCTCTGCTGTTGTAATATCTTCAGTTTCTGAACAAATACTGAGTAAGGGCATGGCACCATTTTTAAAATCTTGTCTTAAAGATTCTAATATTATTTTGGTTTTTTGTGACCAATTATTCAGTGTTTTCTGAGGAAGTCCGAAGGGTCCTATTCTGGATTCAAGACAACCTGAAATATCTTGGGCATAGGTTGGTTTATGAGCCAATTCATTGTCCTTACTGTTTGATGAGACTCAACAATAAAACTTTGGTATTTTTTTTAAAATTAAAACACCACCCACTAAAAGAATTTTTTGATTTTTATAAGAGTTTATAGCTTTTAAAAAGGCTGAAAATCAATATCAGCCTTTATCCATCGTTGTCGGTGATGTAGGCTTACCAACTATGGTGACAATCATATTCTTTGTATCTAAGAGACGCTTTGCAACTCTTTTAGCATCCTCTAATGTAATAGCTTCTATGAGGCTATTTCTCTTTTCAATATAATCAGGCCCAAACCCTTCTTCCATAAGACCTAGCAATTGTGTTGCAATTTTTACATTTGTATCGAACCTTAGAGCGTAAGAGCCAACCAGATAACTTTTGGCATTCTCAAATTCTTTTTGATTTGGACCCTCTTTAGCTACTTTCTCAAGTTCTTCACGAATAAGATCGATAGATGTGTTAACAGCATCATTGCGCGTTGCCACTCCTCCAGAAAAGATCGAAGCGCTACGCATCGGCTGCATGTAACTATAAACAGAATAAGCAAGACCACGCTTTTCTCGCACTTCTTCCATTAGGCGAGAAGCAAAACCTCCTCCTCCTATGAGTTGGTTAAGAACAAAAGCTGTTAGAAAGTCAGGATCCTTTCTTTCCATAGCACCAAATCCAAAAACCGCTACGGACTGAGGAACATCCATCTCAATTATTTTTGTTTTGCCACCCGCGATGGGGGTAGTTTTGGGAACTTGATAGAGATCAGATTTTTCAGGAAGATTTCCAAAAACCTTATCAAGTAGCGCGCCGAGATCTTTTTCAGAGATGTCCCCAACAACAACAATGCGGAGATTTGATTTGGCGAATACTCTTGATCTGTATTTTTCTAGGTCTTCAGAGGAAATACTATCTATGGTTTGCTCAGTTCCATTTGATGGTCTTCCATACGTATGACCATTAAAGGCGAGTGCAAACCACTCTTTTGAAGCAACCTTCTCAGGATCTCTTGCGGCATAGACTAAACTTGCTTCCAATTGCTTACGTATTCTCTCGACAGCATCTTTATCGAAACGCGGTTTATTGAGTGCCAGTTGAAGAAGGTCTGTTGCCTTGTCTCTATTTACTGTCAATGTTTCGAAATTACCATAGAAGGCATCTTGGCTGTCGGAAAAACTCATGCGAACTGCCAAATCTTCTATTTGTTCTTGAAATGCATTAGAATCAAGATCTCCCGCCCCTTCATCGAGCATAGCAGATAAAAAATTGGCTACACCTTCTTTGCCTTCGGGATCCTGTGAGCTGCCACCTTCAAACGAGAAACGCATAGCCATCATTGGATTTGAGTGATCCTCAACGAGCCATGCTTCAATTCCGCTCGGACTTTTTAAGGTTTTTATTTGCATTGCCTGTGCTAGAGTGTTGTGGGTGAAAAAAAACAGACATACCGCAAATACTTGCTGCGCAATATGAAAGAATATCGATTTATCTAATCTAGTCTTACACCGAGACATTTGAATAAATAGCATTATTTTTTTGCTTTCTCTATCGTTTTTAAGAACGGTCCCTTGAGCTGCTTGTATCCCCTTTAGTAGCTAGCGGCTTGGTGATAGGAATAAGTTCACCAGTAACAGAGCGTCGGGCATCTAGAAATGTAGCAGCACGCTTAATATCATCAAGTGTTACCTCTGATATCGTATTGGGCCAGTTTTCAATTTGTTTCAGTGATCTACCTAAAGACATTTCCCAACCATATCTGCGAGCGAGTGTCGCTTGATTGTCATTTTCATATATATACTCTGCAATGTAGCTATTTTTGGCTCTTTGGAGCTCGGCGCTCGTTACGCCATTGGCTAAGACATCAGAAATAACGTTATCCAATGAGGCTTCTATCTTGTCTAACGAATTTCCATCGGAAGCCACTGCATAAAAGGACAACTTACCATCATCCAAGCTAGCCCCCATATAACTTCCACCAGCTGATGAAGCGACTTGGTCCTCAACAACGAGTTTGCGATAGACTCTACTAGTCGGGCCGTCAGCAATAATTTTCATAAGAAGATCGAGGGCCTCGGCTTCTCCTTTTTCTGCAGTAGAATAACTAGGCACAATATAATCACGATGTAATGAAGGTTTGCCTGCACGGGGATCTTCTAATCGAACCCGACGTGCTGCCCTTTGAGGAGGATCAGTCGGACGCATAGTCCGAGAGGCATTAGAATTTTTTGAAATTCTACCATAAATCTCTGTGGCTAATTTTTTTACTTCTTCTGCGGTAACATCTCCCGCCACTACTAAGATTGCGTTATTTGGAGCATAGTAACGTTTGTAAAAGTTTAACGCTGTTTCGCGGGATAGCTGAGCAATTTCGTGCTCCCACCCAATTACTGGAATACCATAAGGGTGATGCAAGAAGAGTGTAGCATCCATTTGTTCATCCAAAATTGCAGCTGGGTTATTCTCTACGCGAGAGCGACGCTCCTCTAAGATAACATCTCTCTCTGTCAGGACCTCGTTTTCTGCAAGTTGAAGATTAACCATACGGTCAGCCTCCATTTCCATAACCGTTCTGAGTTGGTCTTTGGAAATGCGCTGAAAGTAGCTTGTTAGATCATGCCCTGTAAAAGCGTTATCCTGTCCACCGAGCCTCGCGATAATTTTTGAGAATTCTCCAGAAGGAATTTTTTCTGTAGACTTAAACATGAGATGCTCAAGAAAATGAGCGATCCCTGAAATTCCCTTAGGTTCATCTGCTGCGCCCACTTTATACCATATCATATGGGTCACGACTGGGGAGCGCGTATCTGGTATCACTACCACCTGTAGACCATTATCAAGACTAAATTCAGTGACACGGGGTGCAGCGTGAGATGCAGAAAAAGGTTTCGTCAGAGCGAGCATAAGGCACATCACTTTCACTATCGGGTTGCGCAAGATCGCTAATTTTAAAGACATTATATTCTCCTTAAACTGGACGAGCGCTTTATTGACTTAAGTTATATATGCAGCGTCATGTCAGCATGGAAGTAGGCATTGTCAAATGACAAGCTGTTTATGTTGCGCATCAACAGCGCAAATTACTTAACTTTCCCAAGTGGTTTAAGGCATTTTCCTACTAAAAATTTATTAAGACTCTTTGAAAAGAAAGCTCTTTTTCTGTGGGGTTTTACTGAGGTTTATCCTCGCCATTCAATTTCTGAATTGCGGACATTATAGATTTTCGGCAAGGACCTAAAGGACCATTTGACATTTCTGCTGTAGCATCCATACCTGCTTTGGTAGGGTCATAATTTTTGCTGCAGAATTCTGCTTGTTGCCTTTCGAGATCAGCTTTTTTCATCTCGGCAAGACGGTCTGGGTCATTTAATAAAGCGTTGATATATGTCGCCTGGGACTCTGGCTGCTCTCCTGGCACTGGCAGGCTACTCGTTGTTGGAGGGACCACCAGAGGGGTCCTAGCGGCGAGTTTGGGTTCCTCATTACTTGTTTTTTTGTTGACACCTAAAGCATCAAAAATCCCTCCGTTAAGCTCCACGTCGTCCGCAGAGCAGGCCCCCACCAGTCCTGATAAAAGCACTACGATCACGCATTTATGCGCGGTCGAGCTAGAAATTAAATTCATTTGGAGGCATCCCCGTAGGTTTTCGAGTGAAATTCATCCACAGAAATCATTAACTTAGTCATTCTTTACGGCGTCAATACGACTCAAAACATAAAAATCGTACAAGAGGAGAATAACACCTGCAACTATTGCAACATCTGCGAGGTTGAAAATATACCAATAAAATCCAAAGGCATGTAACGAATAAAAATCAGCGACACCCCCAAGCCACAGACGGTCGATGGCATTTCCAATCGCTCCACCAATAATCAGTCCAAGGCCGCTGACAAGTAAGCGGTTTTCTCCAGACCGACAAATCCAGATCCATAATATGAATGATGCGATCAAGGCGATCAAAGCCAGTGTCAGCTGCCACCCATAGCTTGATGAATCGAATAAAGAGTAGCTAATTCCTGTGTTTTTCGTGAATACTATATCCAAAAATGGATTTATAGGAATCCGCTCTTTGGGACCAATTTTATAGATCAACAACATCCAGAGTTTGTTGGCTTGATCGATAGCTAGCGTTAGAAGAGCTACGGCTGCCCCCAAACCGGCTTTAGGTCCCCAAAGATTAAGAAAATAAGCTTTTGATTGATTGCTATAATCTAAAGATTTGTTCATGTGTTTCTATGTAAATTTTCGTTGAAAAGTGCCCTATAATAGCAGGTGAAGTGGTCTAATTTCTTGGTAGAAATAGGAATATTCAGTTTAAGATAAGGCATTAAAAAGCCTTTTTGTCTTCTGAATGTCTTTGTTCATAGCTTTGTAGAGGGTTGTCAGTATTGAAATGATAGCTCATAAACCCTATGGGCTGGCGGCGGACGCATCCCTCGCCAACCGGGTCAGGTCGGGAACGAAGCAGCCCTAACGAGCAAGAAGCGGGTCGTACGTCAGCCTTATTCCCGCACCTATTCTTCAACATTAAGAAAATCTCAGCAGAGATTTTCATAATTTATGTGAAGACAGATTTTAAAAAAATACTCTTGCAACTCGTCTTCTGTATCTCGAAATAGAAATACTGGTTTTGAAATTATGGCGAAGAGTAAGTCATCATTAAATTCTCAAGAGACTAATCCTCAAAAGAATCTTGAGCCCTATATTGTTTTGGCTCGTAAGTACCGTCCGCAGAACTTCAAAGATCTCATTGGACAAGATACAATGGTGAGAACTTTAAAGAATGCATTTTCTTTGGGGCGTATTGCTCAAGCTTATATGCTGACAGGTGTTCGTGGGGTTGGGAAAACAACAACAGCCAGAATTCTTGCAAGAGCATTTAATTATGAAACGGACAGTGTAAATAAACCTTCCGTTGATTTAGAAAGTTTCGGCAGACATTGTGCTGAGATCATGGAAAGTCGGCATCCTGACGTCGTTGAGATGGACGCTGCTTCCAATACTGGGATAGATAACATTCGCGAAGTTATTGAAAGCGCCAAGTATAAACCCATTTTAGCGAGGACCAAAGTTTTTATTGTTGATGAGGTTCATATGCTTTCAAAGGGGGCATTTAATGCCCTTCTCAAGACACTTGAGGAACCTCCAGAGCATGTGAAGTTTATTTTTGCAACGACAGAAATTCGGAAAGTTCCAGTCACTGTTCTATCACGCTGCCAGCGTTTTGATTTGCGTCGTGTTGATGTCAGCAAACTTGCTAATCACCTTTCTAATATTACGCAAAAAGAAAATGCCAAGGCCGATATAGATGCACTAACAATAATTGCAAAAGCTGCAGGTGGAAGCGTACGTGATGCCCTATCAATTCTCGATCAAGCAATCACAATGGGATCTGGCGCCGTCACATCCAATTTAGTTGAAGAGATGTTGGGGTTAGCAGACAAAGGGCGTATTTTTGATTTGCTTGGAGCGGTCATAAGCGGAAAAACAGCAGAATCTCTTCAATTGTTTTCATCTCTCTATAATGATGGCGCAGAACCCAGTCAGTTGCTTGCTGAGCTCTTGGAAGTCGTTCACCTAATTAGTCGCTGTAAAGTCATAAATAATCAGGCTTTCGATAATCATGATGGTCTTTCTGAAGAAGAACGTCGAAAAGCTAGGGAATTTTCCGAACGTTTGTCGACGCCTTTGCTTTCTCGTTTATGGCAGATGCTATTTAAAGGGTTAGAAGAGGTTCATAAAGCCAGCAACTCGAAAACAGCTGCAGAAATGATCCTTATCCGCTTGTCCTATGCTGCGGATTTGCCCCCTCCAAACGAAATTATAAAAGCTCTTGGTCAAGGTGGATCACTCTCTATTTCCCAAGGGAAGTCAAAATCTGACAGTATGCCAAATACCCTTAAAGGGGCAGCCCCAGACTTAACCCCTCAGCCCAAAAAGCCAGAGCTTACCTTAGGTCTTTCTACGGAGACACTTCCTGTTGAGCAGTTTAACATAAACGCAGATCAATTTTCTCCCGATGAGTTCTCACGCAATGAGATTGAGGATCTTGGTATTGAAGAGGATGTGATCCAGCAAAAATCAGAACGTGATATTTTTCCCATTTTAAATACATTTGCTGATGTCATAAATTTAGCTGGAGAGCGCCGTGATGCTCGTCTGAGGGTTCATCTTGAGGAACATATAAGCCTTGTGAAATTTGATCCTGTTGCAGGTTCTATTGACATATTTTTACTTGAAGGAGCTCCTCCAGAAATAGCTAATGAGCTAAGAGAGAAACTTAATCGATGGACAGGTCGGCGTTGGGTCATTGTATTATCTAAAACCAAAGGAGATCTACCAATAGCGGTTCGTCGCCGTGAGCAGGAGAGAGTTGAGATAGAAAAATTGAAAATGCATCCAGCAGTCGCGATGCTATTGAAAGTATTTCCAAACGCTACAATAACCAGATTTACAGAGGACACCCCTATAAAATCTGGAGAGACAGGAACAGGATAATTTTTAAGATTGGGATAATTTTAAAATTATAAAACTTTCTAGCTTTTATGAGAAACATAAATCGATAAAATTTATAAATTGATATCAAATAAAGGATTTATTGATGAAAGATATTATGGGAATGATGAAGCAATTTGGACAAATGCAGTCAAAATTGCAAAAGATGCAGGAGGAGCTTTCGATTGCAGAAGTTGAAGGTCAGTCAGGGGCAGGGCTCGTGCGAGTAACCGTAAATGGGAAAGGTGAGATGAAGCGTATTTCAATAGATCCTAGTCTTATGAAGCCAGAGGAAAGAGAAATTTTAGAGGACTTAATTATAACTGCTAGCCACGATGCTCGCTCAAAGGCGGAAACGATGATGCAATCTAAAATGTCAGAAGTTACGGGAGGGTTACCACTTCCTCCAGGACTAAAATTATTTTAGATCCCTAGCGCTTTATAATTATCTAATGAAGCTGAAGCTGTCTTGCTTTATCGGCATAATTTGAAAGTGCATCTTAGTTTTTTGGTCTAATCTTAGCGTTGTAGCGCACTTTACAAGGTAGAGTGTAATTTCAAAAACGCCCATTGCCCTTGTAACCCATTGTCCTTGTAAATAGACACCTATGATCCACTTGTATGAATCTTTTTATGTCAAGAAATCAGAACATTGTCTGTATATATAATTTTCAGTTTATAATTTAAGTTTGTAAACACAATATAATTCTTTAAATCCCCATTATGAGAGAAATGTCAAAAAAAATTGTAGGGCCTGAAATCGAAAAACTCATACAACTTCTTGCTCGTATTCCAGGTTTAGGACCAAGATCAGCGCGGAAAGCTGCATTGAGCCTGCTTAAAAAAAGACAGGAGCTTCTAGTTCCTTTGTCCGATGCTCTAAATGCTGCAATCTCAAAAATCATGCAGTGTCCCGTTTGCGGAAATCTTGATACAATTTCACCCTGTACAATCTGTGAGGATCCTAAAAGAGATCAGAATATGATTGTTGTCGTGGAGGAAGTGAGCGATCTCTGGGCTTTAGAAAGAGCAGGCGCACTAAATGCGCGCTATCATGTTTTGGGTGGGCATCTTTCCCCTCTGGATGGAGTTGGTCCAGAAAAGTTGAATATTAATAATCTTATTGAGAGAGCTTGTCATCCAGAAGTGACTGAAATTCTGCTGGCTCTTAATGCAACGGTTGAGGGGCAATCAACATCGCATTATCTGATGGATAAATTAG
>JBJTOZ010000054.1:0-5953 GCA_046074825.1 Hyphomicrobium sp. | reverse complement strand
TTTCATAGACACCTGTCTCTAATGTGCGCGGGAGAATGTCGTTTTGATTTGATCCAATAATGAGAACATCAATCGGCAGGCCCATTTTACGAGCCACGTATCCCGCAAAGATATCTCCAAAATTTCCGGTTGGTACCGAGAAAGCCATAGAACGAAAGGGCGCTCCAAGTGCGACTGCCGCAACAAAATAGTATGTAATTTGTGCTACAATTCTTGCCCAATTAATTGAATTAACACCTGACAGTCCCACCTGATCACGAAACGCTAAATCATTAAACATTGATTTAACAAGGGCCTGACAATCATCAAAAGTTCCCTTGATGGCAACAGCATGGACGTTTTTCTCAGTCTTAGTCGTCATCATACGCCTTTGAACGTCTGAAATTCTGCCCAAAGGAAAAAGAATGACCATTTTAGCATGCGAGGAATGTCGGAAAGCTTCGATTGCAGCGCCACCTGTATCTCCAGATGTTGCGCCAACAATTGTCGTAGTTTTCCCTTTCTGCGTTAATAGATGATCCATCAAAAAAGCGATCAACTGCATCGCAATATCTTTAAATGCTAGAGTTGGGCCATGAAAAAGTTCCAAGATGAAAGTCTGTGTTCCCACTTGGATTAAGGGCGTCGTCGCAGGATGTCGAAAGCAAGAGTAGGCATCCTGAGCCATTTTGAGGAGCTCTGCTTTAGAGGGACTGCCCCCAGTAAAAGCAGAAACAATCTCCACGGAAACTTCAAAAAAGGGACGCCCTGCAAAGGATGCAATTTTTTGAGGAGAAAAGACTGGCCATTTCTCAGGTACATAAAGGCCGCCGTCGCGAGCAAGACCTGAGAGTATGACATCCTCAAAACTGAGTTGTGGGGCGAGCCCTCTCGTCGAAACATATTTCATGAAGAATAATACTTTTAAATAGATGGAGACCCGAACAAAGAAACATTTCTATTTCCTAAAAATGCATCTGCGTAAAACCAAACGTAACGTATCCATGAGTCATACGGTTTTATGACGAAAATGGGAGATAACATAAAGAGAGTAAATAATAAAAAGTGCAAAAGCGAGGCCGAACCATGTTAAAGCATATTCAAAATGACGATTTGGCAGATTTAACAATGTCCCCCCTCCAAGGGGCCAACCTTCGTTCTCTTGTTTAAAGATATCCAAATAAAAAGGATAATGGGGAGGGAGATTTTCTCCAAAGCTGAATTGCAGCATTCCTTTCAAATCGCGCCAAAACCACAGATTTTTCTTCAAATCATTATTTGGAACAAAGAGAGCTTGCCTTCCTGGCATCCTTAGTAAGCCTCCTATTTCTACCTCATTCTGATCTAGGGTTTCCCCTCGGGATTTTGGATCTTTTTTTTGCTCTGGAACAAAACCACGATTGACAATGAGAATTTTGTCTGTGCCTTTTATTTGAAAAGGGGTGTAAACATGATATCCAGATCCTAAATTTTGATCTGGAGCATAAAAGTAAATTTCTTTGCTCTGTAAAAAACGCCCCTGTGTTTTAATCGGAAAATATTCAAGATCAACTTCGGAGGTATTCTTCTCCGAAGTTTTTTTTTCTTTGAGAAAACTTTCAAGATCTCGAGGTTTTTCATGCGTGCGAGACGATATTTGTTGAAGTAACCCTTCCTTCCAAACTTTTCTCTCTAATTGCCAGCACCCGAGTTTTAGCAGACAGAAAAATAAAATTAGAAATGATATAGAGAGCCAAAACAAGTGGTGATGGAGAACAATCTTCAACATGGGGCTAAAAAATTTCATGTCTACTGTTTTTTAAAAAGTGGTTACTCATTGCAATCTACCCTCGGATGCGTCATTGACATACTGAAGGGAAATAAAAAGCGCTTTGATAAAGCGTAAGAGTAAAAGTGCAACGAGTGGCGTTAGTATTCCCCATAGACACAAGTGCATCCAAAGGGGAGGAGCAAATGCGAATTCGAACCACAAGGCCGCACCTAGAACTAGAAGCCCAAGAATAAATATAGCAAAGATTGCAGGTCCATCACCTGTATCAATAAAAGCATAATCTAATCCACATTTTGAACAGTCTTTACGTAGCTGTAGGGTTTTTTGAAACAAGCCCCCTCTGCCGCATTTTGGGCAGCGCGCTAGCACGGCATTTTTTAAGATCGAAGCTTGTTTTCCAATGACCATCCTTCGTCACCCTCGAAAAAAATGACATCGAAAATATTAATTGGGTACTCTAAAAAAGAGGCGGCCCAGAAAAGCCGCCTCTTGGTTTGCACCGTACCTTTGCTACTAAAGCTATTTAATTCTGAGGGTCTAGGTGTCGTCTAATCTGGATTTTTATCATTCAGCTGTTCCTGCGTAGACCCCAGCTCCCCATACGTAAATGCAGGCAAATAAGAACAGCCATACGACATCAACAAAGTGCCAATACCAAGCCGCAGCTTCAAATCCAAAATGTTGCTTTGGCGTGAAATGTCCTTTCATTGCTCTTAAGAGGCAAACAAGAAGAAATATCGTTCCTATAATAACATGGGCCCCATGGAAGCCTGTTGCCATAAAGAAAGATGATCCGTACTTGTGACCACCGAATGAAAAAGGAGCATGACCATACTCAACTGCTTGTAAAGTTGTGAACAGGATGCCAAGTGCCACGGTCAGAACCAGACCAAATATAAGTTCATTTCTCTTGTTATGCAAAAGACTATGATGAGCCCATGTCACGGTACATCCGGAAAGAAGGAGTACTAAGGTATTAACGAGAGGAAGCCCCCATGGATTGAAGGTACTTTTAAAAAACCCATTGGCTGGAGCTCCAGTGGATGGGACCGTTACTTCAGTTGCCTCAACTGGAACTGGGGGCCATTGTCCGCCAAAGAGTTGGTTTCGTTGCACCAAGCCTAAAGCTTCTTGAACATTCTCAACAAGGTAGGTCCCATTTGGGTAAAGAGAAGAATCAAAGTAGGCCCAGAACCATGCAACAAAGAACATGACCTCTGAAGCTATAAACAAAATCATCCCATATCTTTGATGTATCTGAACGACTGGTGTGTGCTGACCTGTCTGTGCTTCGATTACAACGTCTCGCCACCAAAAATAAGAAATAATACAAAGACCAAACATACCTGCTGCAAAAACACCTGGTCCGTGCAAACCAAACAATCCTGTTGCTCCTTCACCCGAAGAGCGCATCCAAACGACAGCACCTATAGCAGAAACAAATGCACACAAGGCAGCAAAAAGTGGCCATGGACTTGGATCAAGTAGATGATAATCATGCTGCTTTGTTTGCGTTGAGGCCATATTTTGCTCCGTCGATTTACATGCTAAATTTATTTTTATCTTTCATAATACCGTGTTAGGATCCCTGCAATCTTAAAGACTCAACTTTTATTTAAATCCTAGCAAACTTTCTTTCAAAACTTAACTTTTTTGATCCTTGAATATTTCCTTATTTGCCTGTTTTTCGGGATTTTCCTCCTTAAGAACAGGGTAAAAAGTATAAGATAACGTTATTTCCTTGATGCGGGCAGAGTCAGGATCAAGAGCAAGATCTGGATCAACATAAAAAGAAACGGGCAATTCAGCAGATTGACCGGCTTCCAAAACCTGTTCCTTAAAGCAAAAACACTCCATTTTTTTAAAATGTACGCCCGCGGCCTCGGGTGTGACATTGAACGTTGCTGTTCCCTGTATTGGCTTATCCGTCACATTTACAACACGATAGAAAGCCAATGCATTCTCTCCAATGCGCACATCAATCGTGCGCTGAACTGGCTCAAATCTCCATTTAAGATCTGGAGAAACATTGGCATCAAAACGAACTGTAACCCAACGATTAAGTGTCGTATCTGAAGGTTTTTGTGCCCTTTGTGTTGCTCCACCAAGACCCGTGGCTTGACAAAACATTTGGTAAAGAGGAGCTGAAGCAAAAGATAACCCGATCATTCCAAAGACCGCAAAGATACAGGCAAAGGCAATGTTTCTATGCTTGTGCTGTAAATTTTGGGTCACAAAACGATCTCCAAGAAAGGGGTAATACAGGAGCCTAAATAGGTCGGTTGAGGACGTTTCCACCAAGACGAACGATAGTAGCAAGATAGAATAGAAGAACCAGAAATCCTAATCCAATGGCGATTACAAGGGAACGCATACGCTGCTTGCGAGAACCTGCTAAGGTGGAAGGATCTTGCGAAGAGACCGAAGAGGTTTCTTTATTATTCAATTGAGACATGGAACCCTTCTAATTAGGAGTTCATAAAACGGGCGGCCAATCCTTCAAAAACCAAGATGGCAAACAGAGCATATAGGTAAAGGATTGAAAACCAAAAAAGACGTTTGCACGCTTGTTCTGCAGCACGGCCTTCCTTGATGTACCAAACGTTAAAAGCTAGATACAAGAAAATACAACCGAGGACGACTGAGGCAAAACCATAAAAAAGCCCCCCCATTCCTAGAAAAAAAGGAACAATAGCGAATGGCACCAGAAAAACAGAGTACAGAAAAATTTGGCGTCTTGTTTCTTCAGGTCCAGAGACAACAGGCAACATGGGAATTCCAACGCGTTCGTAATCACGCAAACGCAAGAGAGCAAGCGCCCAAAAATGTGGCGGGGTCCAAAGAAATATGATCAGAAACAGAAGGATACTTTCAAAGGAAACATTTCCAGTCACACTCGCCCAGCCTATCATAGGGGGGAAAGCACCAGCAGCACCTCCAATTACAATATTCTGCGGAGTCTTTCTCTTTAACCACATCGTATAGATAAAAATGTAGTAAATTATTGTCAAAGCGAGCAAGGCACCGGCCACCCAATTAACAAGCACACCAAGGGTCAGCACCGAAAGCACGGAGAGAATGGATCCAAACTGCAACGCGTCTTCGGTCGAAAGAAATCCGCGCGGAATTGGACGAGCAGCCGTTCGAGCCATATTTTTATCAATATCAGAATCATACCACATATTAAGAGCACCAGAGGCACCTGCTCCAGCAGAAATGGCAAGTATTGAAATAAGTGCAAGGAGAGGATGAACAGGACCTGGAGCCAAAACTAATCCAGCAAGAGCAGTTAAAACAACTAGCGTCATAACTCTGGGCTTCATCAAGGATACATAATCCCTGAGGTGAGGGTCAGCCTCTAACGCGAGATCCCCACTGGTATTTAACTCCGTGGCCGTCACAAAAAATTTCCTTTCTCCAGAAAAAGGGCTGACGCGTTCTTCCCTTAAATTCATTTCCTGACAGAGGAAATATCAACACGTTTTGGTTTTGTAACCAGCAGCACTTGATCTTAATTCATAGAGGAGAAGGCTGAAGTAGTTCAGCCTTCTCCTTAATCTTAATGTCTCTCGGCCGTTGCAGCAATGCGAGGCAGAGTTTCAAACGCATGAAAAGCAGGAGGGGAGGGAAGCGTCCATTCCAACGTCGTAGCTCCCACACCCCAGGGATTACCGGCTGCTTTTTCCTTTCTAGCAAACGCTACAAAAACACCAATGAAGAAGCATATTGTTCCAAGAGATGTAAGGTACGCGCCGTAGGAGGATATTTCATTCCAGAATTGGTACGCGTCAGGATAATCCGCATACCGACGTGGCATTCCAGCAGCGCCAAGGAAGTGTTGCGGAAAAAAGAGGATATTTGCGCCAATGAAGGTAATCCAAAAATGCAGTTTGCCCCAAAATTCTGAGTACATGTAGCCTGTCATCTTTGGAAACCAATAATACCATCCAGCAAAAATGGAGAAGACGGCGCCGAGCGACAAGACATAGTGGAAATGAGCCACAACATAGTAAGTATCATGCAAAGCGCGATCCACACCTGCATTCGCCAACATTACCCCTGTGACCCCACCAACTGTGAAAAGAAAAATGAAACCAAGCGCCCATAACATTGGAACACGGAATTGGAGTGATCCACCCCACATCGTTGCTATCCATGAGAAAATTTTAACGCCCGTGGGAACAGCAATGACCATTGTTGCGA
>JBJTOZ010000053.1:0-3716 GCA_046074825.1 Hyphomicrobium sp. | reverse complement strand
CTGGCTTCGCCTTCTTGCGAGTGGTTGCCCTAACATTTGCTGTGTTGGGGATGACGACCAATCCATTTATGGATGGCGGGGGGCAATGGTTGAAAACATCCTTCGTTTTGAAAAAGATTTTACTGGCGCTCATGTGTTGCGTCTGGAGCGTAATTATCGATCGACAGGACACATTCTAGAGGCTGCCTCCGTTTTAATTGCAAACAACAAAGGACGGCTTGGCAAAAAACTTTTTACAGACGGAGAGGAAGGACATCGGGTCAGCATTTCCTCAGTGTGGGATGATGAGGAAGAAGCCCGCAGCGTCTCTGACGAAATAGAAAGTCTTCGTAAAACGGGTCTTGTTCTCAATCAAATCGCGATCCTCGTGCGCACTTCAGCGCAAATGCGGGCTTTAGAGGACCGCTTTATTACGGTTGGGCTGCCCTATCGCGTGATTGGGGGGCCTCGCTTTTATGAACGCCAAGAAATCAAGGATGCGATTGCTTATTTGGAAGTGACAGTAAATCCGAAAAACGACCTTAAGTTTCAGAGAATTGCCAATACGCCTAAGCGCGGGCTTGGGGATACTTCTCTTAAGCGGGTGCATGAACTGGCCCGTTCTCGGGGCTTATCTGTTTATGATGCGGCCCGAGAGATTATCACAACAGATGAACTGCCTGGCAAAGCGCGCAAGGCATTAGAAGACCTTGTTGCCTCTTTTGAACGTTGGCGCTCGCAAACAAAAGAGATGAAGCACACCGATCTTGCGGAACTCATTTTAGATGAATCGGGCTACACGGAAATGTGGCAGGTTGATAAAAGTCCCCAAGCGCAAAGTCGGCTCGAGAACTTGAAAGAACTTATTCGGTTTATGCACGACTTCGAAACCCTTGAAGGCTTCCTCGAGCATGTTTCTCTTGTGATGGACACTGAACAAAATTCAAAAAGTGACTGCGTTTCGATTATGACCTTGCACGCTGCAAAAGGTCTTGAGTTTGACGTGGTGTTTTTAACGGGATGGGAAGAAGGGCTTTTTCCCAACCAACGTGCATTAGACGAGCAAGGACAATCTGGTCTCGAAGAGGAACGCCGTCTTGCCTATGTGGGATTAACGCGAGCCCGAAAAAAGGCTTATGTCTCTTTTGCACAAAATCGAAGACTGCGTGGTTTGTACCAGATGGCGCTTCCCTCTCGGTTTGTGGAAGAATTACCCAAAGACAACACTGAGGTTCGAGAGGCTGTGAGCCGATTTGGCGGATCGTATTCCAATCTTCAAACACTTTATAATCAAAACACATCCTACAATTCAAATTATACAACCCCAGGATGGCAAAGGGCACAACAAAGCCTCGCGCAGAAACCCATGCCATCAATCCGAAGTGAAGAAGACATCTTTGATACTAGCGCGGAGGACAGCACAACGTTTGTCCCAGGCGATCGCGTCTTTCATCAAAAGTTTGGAGAAGGCTGTATTACAGAGGTTGATGGGAATAAACTAACAATCCATTTTAAAACGGCAGGTCGCAAGAGGGTGGTGGATAGTTTCGTTCGCCCCCTCTGACTGGATGGTCGTATTCAAAAAAAAGATCTTGTTTCAGAGGACCGACACTTCTCTAGATTTTTTTTAGGAACTTGACTTTTAAAGGAACAGGAACACCATGATTCACCTCCGTCCCCATGACTAACAAAAAGATCTGCATCACAACGGCGGACAAGGAAGAGGCCTACAATCTCGCAAAGACGCTGCAAGAACTCCTCGATCCTCCTCCTGACGCCCTCAGTGTGTTTGAAGTGCCAACGGGAGGGTGGACCATTGAGGCCTATTTTCAAGAGCCCCCTCAGGAACACGACCTTCGCAAGACGTTAGAAACTTTAACGGGTCTGACCGTTCCCCAGATTCAATTGGTTGAAGTCCCGGCGCTCAATTGGGTTGCGCTTTCGCAAGCGAGCCTTCCTCCCGTGTATGCAGGCTCGTTTGTGGTTTATGGATCGCATGATAGCGCGCGCATTCCCCGCGGCCCGAGATCGCTTCTTATTGAGGCAGGAGAGGCTTTTGGGACAGCGCATCATGCCACAACCTATTCCTGTCTTCTCGCCATCGACCGTCTGACACGACGGCAGTCTTTTCAGAC
The DNA here is from genome assembly GCA_046074825.1 of Hyphomicrobium sp. Taxonomy (GTDB): domain Bacteria; phylum Pseudomonadota; class Alphaproteobacteria; order Rhizobiales; family Hyphomicrobiaceae; genus JAGVSR01. Next base: position 1,602 of record JBJTOZ010000053.1, on the reverse strand, counting down.
AATCCTTGACTTGGGCTGTGGATCCGGCATTCTTGCAATTGCGGCCTCCCGCCGTCTGCCTCAGGCGCAGATTATAGCCTCTGACATCGACCCCACGACGATCAAAGTGGCAAGAGAAAATATCAAAAGAAATACCTTTGCTCGGCGGATTGAAACCGTTGTGGCGCAAGGCGTACAGCATGCAAGAATACGACAAGTTAAACCTTTTGATTTGATTTGCGCAAACCTTCTTGCTGAACCTTTGATAAAGCTAGCGCGAGATCTGCGCAACATTCAAAGGTCTGGCGGAATGCTGGTACTCTCAGGAATTCTTATTCCGCAATCAGATTCTGTGAGAGCTGCATATGTCAGTGTCGGATACAAACTCATTAAACATATGCGATACACTGGGTGGTCGACACTGCTTTTTGAATGCCGTACCTCTTGAAGGATTGACACCATATGCAAGCGGGGCATAGAGAGGCATCTTTTGGGGAGAGCGCCCCTTTTGTAAATAAATCGGATATTTCTTGAGTTTGGAAATTAGAAAAATTGAAAGATATTTATTGACGTAAGACTCTATGTAGATGGTGGTTAATCATAGGAGAAAAGGCAAGCACCGATGTACTCATTAACGACGGTGCTGTTGCCAATAGATACGACACTTTGATCCTTTCAGGAAAGATATAGGGCCTGTATAAGGGTAAATTATTTCTTCCTTCTCTAATGCGTTTTAGTGGAAGTGTGATGACCCCCTCTTTTTCTGCAACAGCCGATCCCTCGCTCGCCAAACCACGTGTCGCCCATCTGCGCAAGCTGATGATGGCGCAGAACCTTGAGGCCTATCTTGTGCCGCATGCCGATGAGCATCAGAATGAATTTCTTCCTCCTTCTGCAGAGCGCCTCAAATGGTTGACAGGCTTTTCAGGAAGTGCAGGCTTAGCGGTGATTGGTCTTAAAAAAGCAGCCCTCTTCATCGATGGTCGCTACACACTCCAAGTCCAAACAGAATGCGATCCTTCCCTTTTTGAATTTCTTGGCCCCTCGGATAAAAAACCCACAGAGTGGATCCTCTCCCATTGCAAGAAGGGTGCAACGATTGGCTTTGATCCGTGGTTGCATACCATCAATGAGATTACTAAAATGACTTCAGAGCTTGCAGCCAAAGGTTTAAAGCTGAAAGCCGTCTCCAAAAATCTCGTCGACACAGCGTGGAGAAAAGAAAGACCTCCTCCGCCTCTCAATCCTGTTGTCCTTCATCCCATCGACAAAGCAGGACAAAAGGGTGAGAAAAAAATTGCAGAACTCCAAGCCCTTTTATCTCAAAACAACGAGCACAGCGTCCTCCTGACAGCCCTCGACAGCATCGCGTGGCTCTTCAATATCCGCGGCTCAGATATTGCCCACACCCCTGTGGCCCTCGCCTTCGCCTACGTGCCTGCCAAAGGAAAACCAGAGCTCTTCATCGAACCTTTAAAAATCTCAAAAGCAGAGAAGAAAAAACTGGAAGAGGTTGTTTCCATTGTCCCGCATAAGAAAATGAAAGAAAGACTGAACTCTCTGAGACGCACCCAAAAGACTGTGCGCATAGATACCAATTCTGCACCTTTTGCCCTCAAACGG
>JBJTOZ010000052.1:0-2745 GCA_046074825.1 Hyphomicrobium sp. | reverse complement strand
ATAGAATTGTTGAGATTTGTCTTGGACAGACAAAAACGACCGTAAAATTGGTAAAGCTTCAAAAGGTTAATTTTCTAAAATTCTATTTTAATACAAAAACCTAGCGCAGACCTTGAGAATAGATGCTAGACCTCCTTAGTTCTCAATATTAGTCCACATTCTGTGGTTTAGTTTGAGCAGAGTAATTTTCTGGATCCACGCATGAGACTTTGCCTGCAAACACATAACCGACATTACGGACACTTTTGATGAGACGCGGGGCTTCTTCCCCTTTAGCTTCGATCTTGCTGCGCAGTCGAGCAATGTGTCCATCCACCCCTCGACTTAGGGGGTCCCAATGATGGTTACGCAATTTCATCATCATCTCATCCCGAGAAAGAACTCGTTGCGGAGCTTTAAGTAACATTTCTAAAAGATTGAATTGCGTTTCGGTTAAGGGTACGTATGCTCCGTTAAGGGTCCTGATTTCTCGACGCATTGGATCTAAGATGAATTCCGAGAAGAGATAATAGCATCGATTGTTGTGTTCTTCATAGAATGCTTTATCTCTTAGCAACCCGTAACGTTCTGCGACAGTGCGAATGCGTATGGCAGCTTCCCGCATTAGAAAAGGCTTAGTTATATAATCGTCTGCCCCTTTTTCCAGACCCGCAACGCGGTCAATGGGCTGATTTCTTCCTGTTACGATAATGATGGGGATGTTGCGTTGGGAACGAATTTGCATCGTGAGGTCAAGACCGTCGACTTTACCACTCTCTAATCCAAGATCGAGCGTGATGAGATCGATGGATTGGGTCTTGAGAGATTTAAACAATTCTTGGCTGTTGGAAGCGACGATGGCAGCAAACCCTTCTGCCTCAAAACCCTTTTGAAGCGTTGTGCTGATCTCCGCATCATCCTCGACGATGAGAATACGCAGAGTTTTGGTTGTAGAACTGGTCATAGAAAAAAAGGAATTTTCAATTTTTTCAACATTACATCATCTTTATATAACACAAAATGCCTACAATAAGCACTTAAAAGTAATACGTTCGGCTCGTAATTATAAGAAGTAATGGGCCTAACATTTTCTTTTTTTAACGACCTGCATCAAAGTCCAAACAAATCATCACAGAAGCCATACATGCACCCTATAGGGCCCTAAGAGCATGATATTAATAAAAAAAATTATATAGACGCTCTCACAAAGAAATGCATTACTTTCAATTTCCTTTCAAACCCCTTAAATTCTTCTGTTTGAGATTAATATTTGCGATGCAGACTTAAGATTTAGATCTAATCTCTAATCTAGCTTTTTTTTTATCAATATTTAAATAAAATTAGAAAAGGACACGCGAGTTGGTGGACTACTTTAGAGCAAGGCCAACGTGTCATTAACGAAGATGTCGCTAGGAACCCAATTTCCATGCGTACAGAGGGGTTCAACATTGTGTGCGAGAAGTACAGTCAACACCTATTGTTAGTCGATCTGGCATAAGGATTAGCATGTTTTTACACTATTACAAAACAGCCCACCAGCATAAAGCGTATGAGTTGACACTAATCGATTTACTTGGACGCCATGCGGCAGACAGAATTGAGCATGCAAAAGCAGAATAAAAATTGCATAACATCCAAAAACTGTAACGTAGCTTTTTTTTCAATACTGCTCTGGGATGCACTCAAAGTGACTATTAATATTACAGAACGCAAGCTAACTGAGGAAGAAAGTAAATTTAGCGAAGAACAGTTTCGCACTCTCGCCTTTGGCACATCACAGATTATTTGGGTTATCGGACCTAATGGTAGGGTCAGCAGAGAACAGTCGAATCCTTCGTGGGAGCGTTTCACAGGTCAAAAAAAGGAGGAGACGCTTGACCTTGGAATGCTGAATGCGATGCACCCTGAGGATCGTGAGCGCGTAAAACAAATCTGGCTGAAAGCAGTCAACTCGAGAACGACTTATCAAGCTGAATATCGGCTCCGACGCTACGACGGAGAATATCGTTGGGTGGCGGCAAAGGGAGCCCCCATTATCAATTCGGACGGAAGCGTGAGGGAGTGGTTCGGAACAAGCACCGATATCACAGACCAAAAAAATGCGGAGATGGCTGCCCGCGAAAGCGAGATAAAGTTTCAAAACCTCTGGGAGTCTAATTGGGATGCGCAGATACTCTGCTTTCCTCCAGAGTGGAAACTGATTGGCGGCAACGCGGCAGCGGTCAAGCTCTTTGGAGCGGAGAACACCACAGATCTAGCGACTTTAACACCGAATGATCTGTCACCGGAGCGTCAGCCGGACGGAGAGCTTTCAGCTACAAAAGCGCCTAAAATGATCGAAAAGGCGTTGCGTGATGGGGCATCATTATTTGAATGGACGCACCAATTAAGAGATGGACAAGTATTGACGTGCGAGGTGCAGCTGACGCGCATCACGGTGAACGGGCAGACCGGCGTGCAGGCAACTGTGCGCGACGTCACCAAACGCAAAGAAGCTGAGAAAAAATTGCAGGATAGCGAGGAACGGTTCCGTACTCTTGCTTTGTCCTCATCACATATCGTTTGGTCTTGCGGTCCAGATGGCAAGGTGGGAAGGGAACATTTTAACGAGACATGGCAAAAATTCACTGGAGCGAATGTAGAGGATTACCTTGGTATAGGCTGGCTTCAATGGATGCACCCTGATGATCATCAGCATCTGATGCAGAAGTGGACGCATGCGGTTGAAACAAAGACACCCTTTGAAGATGAATATCGCCTCAGACG
>JBJTOZ010000051.1:0-3241 GCA_046074825.1 Hyphomicrobium sp. | reverse complement strand
CGACCTCCAGTTGTTGTCATGGAACAATTTGATACCGACCAACAAGAAACGCTCGATACAATTTTGAAAACCATATCCTATGTCCCTCAGGAGGAGCGACAGATCGTTTTTAAAAAAGCACTTAAATGGGAACAATCTCCTTGGGATACATATAATTATACCAAGCTTTTCGAAGCACTTCTGCTTTCACACATTGCTATTCGTGCAGGAGATCCTCCCTTAGCTTTCGTTCGAAAAGTTTCGAGATATGGATCGGCAGCTCTTACAACTCAAGATCTTGAACTCCTTGGTCTGAATGAGAATTTGGAAAAAGGTGTCTTTGAAGACTTAAAGGCTGAAATAAAAGATTCCCATTGTGGAATGCTTCCTGACGGGATACTTGGCAACTTCGCTTTCGCGCAACGCTACAGGGATGCAATCCTTGCAAAGAGTACAGTGCAAGCCCTTAGGACGTATGGTGGAGGGATTGTGCTTGCAGGAAATGCCCATGTGCGACGGGATAGGGGAATTCCATGGTACTTAAAAAAACAATTAGACTCTACAAAGTTCCTTTCCATTTTGCTTTTAGAAGTCGAGGAAGGGAAAGAGCAACCTGAAGATTACGATCTCAGAACGTCGCAGGAAAATCCTATCGCGGATTACATCGTATTTACACCTAAGGCTCCACGCGAAGATCCCTGTTTAAAATTCGGTAAGGGTGGAGATTCCGCAAAATAAGTTCATTTGTGCTTAAACCTTTCCGAGATTTAAGGGGACATAAGACGCTTTCTGATGCTTAAAGAGGGCACCTTAAAGGGGAGGACTAAGATGATCCGTTTAGCCTTAGCATGTATCACGATCTTGACTTTTGTTATAAACGCCAAAGCAGACGAGAAGTGTAAGAATGAGGTCGACGCTGCCTATGTGAAACAGCGTCAAACCCCCGCTTTTCGGACGGTGGCTACACTCGAAACTGCGAATGGTCCGCTTGTGCGCACAATAGATTTTGTCGCCCCTGATAGTATATATGTAAAAATAGTTGCTCCCACAGAAGATGCACCAGTGGAAACTATTGGAATTGGAAAATGGGCATGGGCAAATACTGAAGGAGGTTGGGAAGAACAACCTCCTCACAATGCGCAAATGGTAACCAGCGATAGAGAAGCGTATAAGATTCCACCCAAGGCAGCTTCAGATTTTACGTGTTTACAAAAGGTACAATATAAAGGACGGGAATTATTAGGATACGCAACTCCCCCAACCAAAGAGAGCGATGGAAAAGAAGTTGTTACAACAGTTTATGTCGATCCAACAACGGGACTACCAGAAGCCTATGTGACAAAATCTGTGCAAGCAGAAGATCCGCCAAAATTTATCGCGCTCTATAGTTATGGGAAGGATATTGTGATTGTAGCGCCTGGCCAGATGGAGGATGATAGCTCTAAGTCTTCGGGAGATACAAAGTAGATAGTGCATTCCTTAGAGCAGATAATATTTTTGGAGTTATTTATGTTTAAGAGACCAGCATATTTTTTAATTTTCTCGTTTTTTTCTTTGGCTCGTCACAAATCAAGGCGGACTGTACTTCAGAAGTCCAACAGTCTTTCGCTCGCCAGAGCAATACGGAGATGGTTCGAAAAAATATGAATTTGATTGGTGAAGAGGGGCCATTTCAAATGACAATTGAGTACATGAAGCCTGATAGAATGCGACAAACTGTAAAAACTCTTGCGCAACCAGAAAAAACTTCAGAGACAATTCTTATTGGAAATGAGGCATGGGGTAAGGGACCTGAGGGATGGTCAAAATTTGAACAAGGGACAACGGAACAAATTAAAACCTTTTTTAACAGCACTCTGAATGATTTAGCAAAGAATGTGGGAATTTTTGAGTGTATGGGGGCAGAAACAATCGACGGAAAGAAACTTCGTTCTTATAGAGGAAAGGATGAGGTTAAGCCTGAAACCCCAGAACAAAAGGAAGCCAAAAAACAAGCTGGAGGAGGTGAAGAACCCAAAAATGAGGCTGTTCGTGTAGTTTACATTGATATAGAAACAGGTTTACCTTCTCATATCATTTTTGCACGCGAAGGAATGTTAGATAAGCCAATTTTCAAAGAGGTCTATACTTACCCCACTGATCTGAAAATTGATCGTCCAACGGAAATCAAACCCTAATAGATCTCTGATCACGGTCGTCGCTCTTCCCTTTTAGAGAATATTTTAAGAGAAAGAATTTCTTGAAGATAGAGATTGCTTTATTCCAAGGCACAGATAATAGAAAACTCACCATATAATTTTTATGTCTGAAACGTAAATGGTGGTTTCTTAACATTACCGAAATTACGAGAAGCCAAAGGTAAACAAACGATACCGTATGCCCAAGCGCCAAGATATAGATACTATTCTTATTATTGGAGCAGGCCCGATAATTATTGGGCAGGCTTGCGAGTTTGATTACTCTGGAACACAGGCCTGTAAGGCACTCAAATCTGAAGGGTATAGAATTGTTCTTCTCAATTCTAATCCTGCAACAATTATGACCGATCCCAATCTCGCTGATGCGACTTATATTGAACCGATAACGCCCGAAATAGTCACCAATATTATTCTTCAAGAAAAAGAAAAAAGGCCGGATAAAAAACTCGTATTGTTGCCCACTATGGGAGGACAAACGGCTCTTAATACTGCCTTAGCTTTGGAAAAACAGGGTAAGCTTAGTGAATTAGATGTAGAGTTAATTGGTGCAAAGGCTGAAGCCATAGACAAAGCAGAAGACCGAAAGCTTTTTCGTGAAGCTATGGATAAGATAGGGCTTGAAAGTCCAAAGTCAGCTATCGCAGCTTCTCAAGAAATAAGAGATAAAGAGGGACGTGTCATCGGATATGACCGAGTAACTGGTTATGCCGAAGCCATGCATGCGTTAGATAAAATTGGATTGCCAGCAATTATAAGACCTTCTTTTACTCTTGGCGGCACAGGTGGAGGAGTTGCCTACAATCGAGAGGAATTTGAGCTCTTAGCAAAGTCAGGGATTGATGCATCTCCAGTAGGTCAAATTTTAATCGATGAAAGTTTGATTGGTTGGAAAGAATATGAAATGGAGGTTGTTAGGGATAAATCAGATAATTGTATTATCGTGTGTTCCATTGAAAATGTAGATCCCATGGGGGTGCATACTGGCGATAGTATTACGGTTGCTCCTGCTTTGACTTTAACCGATAAAGAATACCAAATAATGCGCGATGCTTCGATAGCAGTTT
>JBJTOZ010000050.1:0-8115 GCA_046074825.1 Hyphomicrobium sp. | reverse complement strand
GAAAATAGTTAATGGGTCGGAATTCAATGCATTCAAGATTACCCACCATACACGTTCCTCAGAATATAACGTTGTGGCATAAGGATGACCCTGATACATGTTTTCTTCATAGATCAGGGATATTTATATTGAACCTCACTTCATGAAAGGTTTTGCAACCCTATAAAAGTTTCCTTTATGCTTGCGCAAAAATTGCATTCAGCCTTGAGTAATTCTTAGGGGGAAAAATGATCCCACCCAAATTTTTCAACTTGCATGGGGTTGTCCTTCTCATCTTGGACTATGATTTTAGGACTTTTTGTAAGACTTCCAATTTTTGTAATTCTGACTCCAAGTGACTGAGACAGTCTTGTTACTTCACCAATCTTGTCATCAGGGACTGAGAATAAAATTTCATAATCATCCCCACCTGTAAGTATCAAAGCGATAAGCTCTCGATCCTTTTTAAGTATCTTTTTCACGACAGGGCTTAGAGGAAGACTTGCAATTTCTATCACCGCTCCGCATTTGCTTGCTGAGGATAAATGCTCCAAATCTTTATAAAGACCATCAGAAATATCGATGGAAGATGTCGCATATTGTCTGAGGATATCTCTGATATCTAAACGGGGTGTAGGCCTTAAATAACGTCTCTCGAGTTCAGAAATTTCTGAGTTGTCCAAATTCCAAAATCTTGTGCATTTTTCTCTGCGTCGCAGTTTAAGACCAAGTGCTGCTTCTCCTAATGATCCAGAGATAAACAAGCTTTGACCAGCCCCACCCCCGGCGCGAGCAACCATTCTATTATAAGGGACTTCCCCAATTACAGTAACAGTGACACTAAAGGGGCCTGGTCTTTGATCGCTATCCCCTCCAGATAATTTTATACCAAAAGATTTTTGCGCCTCCGCCAAACCTTTTGTAAATCTCACCATAAAATCTTGTGTTGGGGCCGTAGGAAAGGAAAGAGCCATTTGATAGACTAGAGGAATAGCCCCTTTAGCAGCTAGATCGGATACACTTACTGCAAGAGCCTTCCATCCAATATTTTCTGGATGATCATTTCGTAAAAAGTGGATACCTTCCGCTATTGCATCTGTTGAGAGAATTAAATCTGTTCCCTGTGTTGGCCTTAGAATTGCGCAATCGTCCAGAAGTCCAAAAGCGTCTAGATTATCTTTTGCTAAAGGGGCAAAATAAGTTCTGATGATTTCATCTTCCCCTTTAATTTCGATATTCAATGCCTCCTCCACTCTTGAAAGCATTTATAGAAATTATTTAAAATCATTTGGCCTAGTTATTCTTCCAATTTTGTCGAGTATGCCGTTTACCACGCGCGGCTCATCTTCAGAAAAAAAAGCATGAGCAATATTTATATATTCGTTAATGATTACACGCCCTGGAATTGTCTTCATCTCTACCATCTCATAAGTTCCAGCTCTTAGGATTGCTCGTAGGATTGCGTCAACACGCACCAATCTCCACCCAGTTGCAAGCTGTTCATGGATCATGGGATCAATATTCCTTTGACAACGCACAACGCCATAAACAATTTCAGAAAAGAAAGTCGTATCTGTATCTGAGAAATCTTCTTTAGTATCCTCGTTCAGAATATTATTTTTTTGCTTTTTTTGAGGGGGAGCTTTAAACCGCAGCTTCTGGAATTCTTTGACCACATCTCCAACATCAACACTTGTGATTTCCATTTGATAAAGTGCCTGCACTGCAGCTATACGAGCTTTTGTACGAGGGAGAAGGCTCTCAGGAAATAATACGTTTTCAGTATCGCTTTGCATTACTTGGATTTCACTTTTTTGACATAAGCGAAATTATTCTTCAACCCAACAAGACCTAAACAGGCACGAACAGCTTCTTCTCCTTTCGAAGAACCATTAACTCCAACCGCCCGATCATGAGCTTGATCATAGGTATCAACTGTTAGGATCCCATTACCAAGAGGGATAGAATATTTCATTGCAATCTTCATAAGCCAAAAATTTGTATTGCTACTCACAATCTCATAATGAGACGTTTGCCCTCGGATAATACATCCTAGCACAACAACGCCCTGATAGTGAGTTTTTGCTTTTCCCAACATTTGAGCATTTACTGCAGCAGCAAAGGCTTGTGGAATTTCTAATGCTCCTTCGACGGTAATAATTTCGTACTCGCACTTGTTGTGCTGAAGCAGAGTTTCCGCATTTTTTAAAAGAATTGCAGCAATATCTTCATAATAAGGAGCTTGGATTATCAGCACCCGAACGCCTAGAGGTAAATTGTTCAGTTTTGTTGCTCTCCGCCCTTCTTTTAAATCACGTTTGACCATAGGTTATCTTACTCTATCGATCTGGTTTCAACAATCTTCAATCCAAAAGCTTCAAGTCCAATATAAATTTGTTCTGGTGAATTTGTAAGGAGTATCATTTCCTGAACGCCAAGATCTCTTAGGATTTGGGACCCTATGCCAGTTTCAACTTGACGCTGCGGTGATGATCTTTCTCTTACGGTTGAAACAACACACTGACGTTTAATCCAATCAGACATACTTTTAGGAGCAAGATCTCTTATTAAAACAACAACTCCCGCACCCGCCTTATCAATTGCTCTAAGAGATTTTGCTATAAGTGTTTCACTGTCTTTTGGCTCTCCTATCCCAAGAACATCTACTGGTAAATTAAAAGCATGAACTCTTACTAGTACAGGTGTATCATTCTTGAAATGACCTTTAACAATAGCCAAATGTTCAGCAGGATCCACGGTTGTTGCATAAACCTTAATGTCAAATGGCCCTCCGAAGGCACTTGTAAATTGGCTCTCAGCAACGCGCTTTACCAAGCGGTCATTCTGCAACCGATAAGAAATCAAATCCTCAATGGTGCCTATTTTTATTTTATGTTTTACTGAGAATTCGATTAAATCGGGCATACGAGCCATCGATCCATCATTATTCATGATTTCGCAGATTACTGCCGCAGGATAAAGTCCGGCAATTTTTGTCAAATCGACTGAAGCCTCCGTGTGGCCAGCGCGAATGAGAACTCCCCCTTCTTTTGCAACGAGAGGAAAAACATGCCCAGGGGATACGAGATCGGAAGGACCTCTTGTTGGATCAATTGCTGTGGCAATTGTTCGAGCCCGATCAAAAACGGAAATGCCTGTCGAAATACCTTCACGCGCTTCAATAGAGTGCGTGAAAGCTGTTCTATGACGGGAGATGTTATTTTCAACCATCATTTCAAGTCCAAGTTCTTTGGACCTTGTTTGAGTTATTGCAAGACAAACAAGCCCACGCCCATACATAGCCATAAAATTTATTGAATCAGGCGTTGCCATTTGCGCAGGAATGATGAGATCGCCTTCATTTTCTCGATCTTCATCATCGACAAGAATAACGATACGTCCATTGCGCATCTCCTCGATAATTTCAGATATTGGTGAAATTGCTGAGGAATGATAATTTTGACTGGTGCTCGTTATGTGTTTTTTAGATTTCATGAATTGTAACTGCGTGCCGCTAAAATGCGCTCAACATAACGAGCGAACATATCAACTTCTAGATTAACATAGTCTCCTTTTTTCTTGCCCTCCCATGTCGTGACGGTCAAGGTATGCGGGATAAGGTTTACTGTGAACCGACAACCCTCGACCTCATTAACTGTTAATGAGGTGCCGTCCAAAGCGATTGAGCACTTTGGCGCAATAAATCTTGCATGTTCTGGACGGGCTTCAAACCAAAATCGGACACTATTTCCTTCTTCCTCTCGCGTGAGCACTCGTGCTGTTCCATCCACATGTCCTGAAACCATATGTCCAGCTAATTCTTCTCCAACCTTGAGGGAACGTTCTAAATTAATTAATCGCCCAGTTTGCCATCCCCCCAAAGTCGTGCATCGTTTGGTTTCAGGAGAGACCTCGAAAGACAAAACAGAAGAATGTTGTTCTCCATCAACATGGATAACTGTTAAACAAACACCATCGCAAGAAATCGAAGATCCAATATTGATAGTTTTAGAATCAAAATGTGAATGGATATTTATGTGTTTACCATCACAACTTATCACTCTCCCAACGTCTGTAATAATTCCCGTGAACATAGGAACAGGCCATTTATCAAAAATTTATTTAAAGTTTTGGTTTTCATTGTTCATAACACAAGGCCTGCGCCAGTGAAATAAGGTATCAGCGCCTATCTTACGTAGGTCAAACAAGTTGTAATTAAAGTTAAACAGAAGATCTTCTAATATTGCTTTCGATTGCTCAGCGGAAGCCTGTGAGCAGGCATGAAAATGATATATTTCGTCCACTTTCTGTATTTTTGAAAATGAGCGCCAAACTTTACGCCCTCCCTCGACAAGTATTCTCGTAATTCCTCGCTCAGCAAGAAGTTCTAGAACCGCAGGAATGCTGACCTCTGCCTGATCAGAGATTGTCTCAATTGGCTCAACTCCCAAATTTACAAATTCTTTAAAGGCGTTTCTCTCATGACCTGGGTAAATCAAAAGCAAAGGGAGTTTTTTTGCTGTCTGCACTAGTCGACAATCTAGAGGAATTTTTCGAGAACCACAGAGAACTATTCGTATGGGCGAACAATCGTTAAGACCTGGAAGGCGGCAAGATAATTCGGGATTATCATCATAAAGGGTTCCAGATCCGACTAGAATTGCGTCTGCTTGAGAACGTAATAAATGTCCAGCGGCGCGTGCTTCATTACCTGTCACAAATTGGGGATGACTGCCATTACCGGAAGGTACAGAACCGGACTGGTCAGTCGCAATTTTTAAGGAGACAGAGGGACGCTTCTCCGTTTTGCGAAGAATATGGCCCATAGTGATCCATTTAGCTTCGCACGTAAGAAGACCGAAACAAACATCAATATTTGCATTTCTTAATGTCTGTAATCCCGAACCAGAAGTTCGGGGATCGGGATCCATTAGGGCTACAACTACCCGCTTAATTTTGGAGGAGATAATCGCGTCTACGCAAGGTGGTGTGACGCCAAAGTGCGCACAAGGCTCTAAGGTCACATATAGCGTAGCATCTGCTGCTGCTGTTCCAGCATTGCGAAGAGCCTCGGTCTCCGCATGCGGCCTTCCCCCTTTTTGCGTCCATCCTCTAGAAATGACTTCTTTAGTTTTTTCATTCGCGATAACTGCCCCCACAGATGGATTTGGTGCTGTCCTTCCTAAGCCTCTTTTGGCCATACGAAGAGCAATCTTCATCATATCAGAATCAAATATCGAGAAACGAGAATCCATATAAGCGTTCTTTTTCTTTAAAAGAAAATAAAAAAAAGTTGGCAGTTTATACTGCAATCTTAAATAATTTTTCTTTAGCTTTTATCGACTTCCTGTTCACTCGCAATTTCGCCCAAGACTTCTTGAAAATCTGCAGCCTCACGAAAGTCTCTGTAAACAGATGCAAAGCGAACATAAGCAACAGGATCTAATCCCCGTAGGGCCTCCATAACCCGTTGTCCTATTTCAGAGGACTGAACTTCAGCATCTCCTGTACTTTCTAATTGACGAACAATGCCTGAAACCATGCGCTCAATTCGCTCCTCATCAATAGGTCGTTTTCGAAGAGCTATTTTGATGGATTGTAAAAGCTTATCTCTGTCAAAAGGAACTTTACGGCCCGAACGCTTAACAACAAGAAGTTCTCTGAGTTGGACACGTTCAAAAGTTGTAAATCGTCCTGCGCAATCCGGACACTCACGACGACGTCTGATTGAGGCATTTTCGTCCGTTGGACGACTGTCTTTCACACTTGTATCTTCGCAGCCACAATAGGGGCAGCGCATTCAACCTCCAGACCAAAAAAACGGACGTCGAAGGACTTCGACGTCCACATTAGAAATGTAAGAAGTGTTAGGAATAGATAGGAAAACGCCGACAGAGAGCTGTGGCTTCAGCCTTGATTTTACTTTCTATAGCTCCATTCCCAGTTTCACCATTTTTCGAAAGACCTTCAAGGACTTCAGCAATCATACGTCCAATGTCTCTAAATTCAGCTACTCCGAAGCCGCGTGTTGTGCCGGCAGGTGAACCCAAACGAATTCCCGAGGTGACCATGGGTTTCGCAGGATCAAAGGGCACTCCATTTTTGTTGCAGGTTATATGGGAGCGACCAAGTGCTTTTTCAGAAATATTACCCGTTAATCCCTTGGGGCGAAGATCAACAAGTATCAGGTGACTATCCGTTCCTCCTGAAACGAGAGCGAAACCAGCATTGACCAACACTTCTCCCATAGCTTTTGCATTGTCTATGACATTCTGAATGTAGGTTTTAAATTCGGGCTGCAAACATTCCCCAAATGCAACTGCTTTTCCTGCAATCACATGCATCAAAGGTCCACCTTGGATCCCAGGAAATATTGCGGAGTTGAATTTCTTTGCAAGTTCCTCATCATTCGTCAGAATGATGCCCCCACGCGGACCTCTTAATGTTTTATGGGTTGTCGACGTAACGACATGGGCATGGGGAAATGGGCTTGGATAAAGACCAGCACCCACAAGACCAGCAAAGTGTGCCATATCGACGAGCAGATAGGCTCCAATTTCATCAGCGACTTTTCGAAAAGCTGCAAAGTCGATCCGACGAGGGTAGGCTGATCCGCCTGTGATAATAAGCTTTGGTTTATGTTCATGTGCAAGTTTGCGCACTTCATCCATATCAATAAGGTGGGTCTTCGGATGCACCATATAGTGTACAGCTTTAAACCACTTTCCAGATTGATTGACAGGAGCACCATGTGTGAGGTGTCCGCCAGCAGCTAGCGAAAGACCTAAGATAGTATCCCCAGGTTGCATAAGGGCAGTGAAAACACCTTGGTTGGCTTGGGAGCCGGAATTAGGCTGCACATTGGCAAAACTACAATTGAAGAGCTTTTTAGCCCTTTCAATTGCAACCTCTTCAACGATGTCCACATACTGACAACCACCATAGTAACGCTTGCCAGGATAACCTTCGGCGTATTTATTAGTAAGAACGCTTCCAGCTGCATCTAAAACGGCACGAGAAACAATATTTTCCGATGCGATGAGTTCTATTTCATCCTGCTGTCGCCCAAATTCTTTTTGAATGGCTGAAGCAATTTCCGGATCTGTTTCTGCGACATGCGCCTTAAAAAAACGCTCTGTTGATTTGGGCTTTCCCTTCAAATTGAACATAGTCTTTCCTCGCTCTTTGGCGGATAGTAAGCTTAAGAAGAATTACACTACTTCTCCCGAAATAGGTTTTGCAAGAAAAACGCAATTTTCTCGCAAAATCAAATAACTAACCTGTGATAACACTTCGCTAACAGAATGAAAACTACAGCTTCCTATGCGCGACCATCAATCACAGGCCCACAGAAGCATGGGATTTGAAGACCAACGCGTGCATGCTCTGACCTGAAATAAACTAAAAGTTTTAGGCTTTCTTAAGAACCTCCCTGATGATCAAACCTTTCGAATCTCTTCCGATCGAGCGTTCATTAACGTCGCTTTGATTATTAACTCAATCCAATTGAGGTTTCTCGGGCAAAGACAAAGTTCTAAGCATGAGAAACAAAGGTGGGCAAAAATCTCTCTGATCTTCTCCTACTGGACATTGCCCAGTGCCAAGAGGAGACCTCAAAGCCAAGAGGAGATTTGAGAAAAGTTCAAAGACCATGAGATGTGAAAAATTTAGTACGCAGAAACATCCGGTCCTGCTCCATCCCTGTCGTAGATATCACGACGAAATTGTATAACACCATCAGGAGTTGCCCACGCTGTGATGTAAGCGAAATATAATGTCACGGGCTTTTTTAATTTAACGTCAAGTCTGGTCCCTTTTTCTTTGATGGCTTCAATTCGACTTCCGTTCCAACCTGGATTACCTGCGAGCAACCACACTGCAAGCTTTTCGATATTGTTGACACGAATACATCCGGAACTTGCCGCTCTAAAATTGCGACCGAAGATCGTCTCTGAAGGGGTATCGTGCATGTAAACAGATTGGTCACTGTTAAAGTTTATCTTTAAAAAGCCCAGGGGATTTTCTTTACCTGGCTTTTGTTTGTAGGTTAGCCCAAATGGCTCCTTGCTCTCCCATGCGATCGTACTGGGATCAATTTTTTTGCCCGCACTGTCGAAAGCGTCAATTCCAAATTTT
>JBJTOZ010000049.1:0-4749 GCA_046074825.1 Hyphomicrobium sp. | reverse complement strand
TTACATTTCTCTTGATCAACTTCAACGGCGGCCTTCAATACAGCCCCCCACAAGTGGAGGGAACTGAGGATGCGCACAGCTTTAATTTTCTTGTTAGGCCTCCTTATAGTTTCAGCCATGGGTCTCTACTCGTCTGCTTTTATTGTTCATCAGAACGAACAGGCCCTAATATTGCGTTTTGGCGATCCTGTTAATGTTATTACAAAACCAGGCCTCAATTGGCGTATCCCGATCGTTGATACGGTTGAGATTTTTGACAAACGTATTCTTGATTTAGATGCAACCCCTCAGGAGCTTACCGCAGTTGATCAAAAGCGTTTGGTTGTCGACGCTTTCGCTCGCTATCGCATTGCCAACCCCTTAGAATTTTATAAAACGATGCGCTTCCAAGCTGCTGTTCCTTCGCGTCTCAATCCAATTGTTGAATCTTCATTAAGAGGTGTTCTTGGTGGTGCGACGTTTGCAGAAATAGTTCGAGAAAAACGAGAGGACCTGATGGCTAAAATTGCCTCTCAAGTAAATGCACAAGCTAAGTCTCTAGGTCTTGAAATCGTAGATGTTAGAATAAAAAGAGCTGATCTTCCTGAACAAAACGCTAAGAGCGTTTTTGATCGAATGAGAGCTGAAAGAGAACGTGAGGCAGCTGAATTTCGTTCACAAGGTACTGCGGAGTCTAATCGTATTCGAGCAACTGCAGATCGTGAAGTGACAGTGCTTAAAGCTGAAGCCACCCGTAAGGGAGAGCAACTGCGTGGTGAAGGTGATGCTGAACGTAATCGTATATTTGCAGAAGCTTTCACAAAAGATCAGGATTTTTTTGGATTTTATCGCTCTATGCAGGCTTATGAAGCAGCAATGAAGTCTGGAGATACAAAGCTTCTACTTTCTCCTGATTCTTCGTTTTTTAAATACTTTAATGATCCATCCAGTGCTGCATCGCCAAAACCATGAATGATTTAGCTGTAGGAATTGCACTCGTATTAGTTTTGGAAGGTCTGCTTTGGGCTCTCTCCCCAGATACAGCACGCCGCCTTTTGGAAATGGCAAGCACGACGCCTCCGTCTTCGCTTAAAATTATGGGATGGTCTTCAGTTTCAATTGGGGCATTTATAATTTGGCTTGTACGCGGATAAAAAGACTGATTATTTAATTAATGCTATTCTACAAAATAGAATTCTCTTTTGAAATAAATTGAAACATACAATCTGCATTATTTAACATCAAAGGGGTATGAAGAGCATGTGTCCTTCATCTCAATTGAATACTTTTCTCGATCAAAGACTCAAGCTTATAAAGATATTGGCTTTGGCAACATCCTTCTTTTGGATTTTTCAAAGTCCCAGTTTTGGTTTTAAAGATGGTCCGCAGTCATTAGCTCCGTTGGCTGAAAAACTCTCAGATGCTGTTGTCAATATTTCCAGTACACAAGTTGCAAAAAACCCAGATGGCATTCCCATCCCTAGAGCACCAGAAGGTTCACCCTTACAAGATTTATTTGAAGACTTTTTTAGTAAAAGAGGTGGTCGATCTCAGCAAATGGATCGCAAAGTTTCTTCTCTAGGATCTGGATTTGTCATCGATGGTGAAGAGGGGTTAATCGTAACAAACAATCACGTTATCGAGGGAGCAGATGAGATTGTAATCAACTTCCATGATGGAACTCGACTAACAGTTGATAAGATCCTCGGTAAAGATACTAAAACAGATATTGCCCTACTCAAAGTGACACCAAAAAAACCTCTTAAATCTGTTCCTTTTGGTTCTTCAGCAGATATAAAAGTTGGAGATTGGGTTGTAGCAATAGGAAATCCTTTTAATCTTGGAGGAACCCTGACGGTTGGAATAGTTTCAGCCAAACAAAGAGATATTAATGCTGGTCCCTATGACGATTTTATTCAAACTGATGCTGCGATTAATAGGGGTAACTCTGGCGGACCACTCTTTAATATGGATGGGGAGGTAATTGGAGTTAATACAGCAATTATTTCTCCCACAGGGGGCTCGGTCGGAATAAGTTTTGCAATCCCTTCTGATACTGTTCAGGGGGTTGTGGAACAACTGAAAAAAAATGGTATTGTTCGGAGGGGATGGTTAGGAGTTAAAATTCAAAGTGTGTCTGATGATCTGGCTGAAGGTCTTGGTGTTGAGGGTAATGCAGGAGCCCTGGTCTCAGCTGTTACACCAGATAGTCCCGCGTCTAAAGCTGGACTACAACCAGGAGATGTAATTCTTAAATTCGATGGTAAGGACATTACAACGATGCGAGGCTTACCTCGTCTTGTTGCCCAAGCACCGATTGGAAAAAGTGTCGATATTGAAATTCAAAGGTCTGGTAATAAAAAAACACTACAGGTTAGTGTAGGTCAAATCGAAGAAGAGGAAGACAAAGAATTAGGTCAGTCTAAAAAACAAAAGCAGGACAATGAGGTTCCTCTTCGATCTAGTCTTTTAGGCCTTACCCTCACGCCGTTAACCAAAGAATTAAGTCAACAGCTTGGATATGATGAAAATACAAAAGGTCTCGTGATTGCTGATATTGAAAGCGGAAGCCCTAGCGCAAATAAAAATTTAAAAGTAGGCGATCTCATTTTGGAGGCTCAGAAAGAGAAAATAAAGACCTTCGAGGAGTTCAGTTCCGTAGTTGATAAGATGAAGCAAACTGGAGCTCGTCAAATTCTTCTTCTCGTTGAAGATCCCAAAGGTGACACACGTTTTGTGGCGTTAGGTCTCTAGGTTTTTTGAATTTAAAATGGCATAGCATTCATTATAATTATTAGATAACAGACTTAAATAAACGCTCGTTCTTTAAGATTTTTTTGCCTGGCTATTCTAATTTTGCGCGATACTTTGTGTGACATCATGAAAGGGGATCGAGAATTGTTTAAAAAAGAAACCTTTATAAAGCCAATCCTTGAATTTTTTGTTCCTGTTCATCCCGATGGTCATAAATTTATAGCACTTGCCTTATTTGTAGCACTTTTGGGATTCTTTCTTTGGGAGCCAATCGGTTGGCTTTCTGCTCTAATAGGTCTATGGGTGGGGTACTTTTTTCGAGATCCACCTCGTGTCGTTCCTTTACGCAAAGGACTTGTTTTAGCGCCAGCAGATGGTCGGATAACATCAATTGATAAAGTTCGTCCTTCACCAGAGCTTCAACTTGGAGATGAGGAACGCCTTCGTATCTCAATATTTTTATCAGTATTTGACGTGCATATTAACAGGTCGCCCATAATGGGTAAGATTAAACATTCTAAATATATTAAAGGAGCTTTTTTTAACGCAGCTTTAGATAAGGCAAGTGAAGAGAACGAACGACAAATCCTGGTTATAGAAACTATTGAGGGGCGACAGATTGGTGTGGTACAGATAGCAGGTCTGATAGCACGTCGAATTGTCTGCTTTGTTATGGAGGGACACACTCTCGGTGTTGGTGAGCGAATAGGTCTTATTCGGTTTGGTTCGCGCGTTGATACCTATTTACCACCTCAACAGTCTGCATTAGTGGCAGTCGGCCAGCGAGCAATTGCAGGAGAAACGATTTTTGCTGATCTTAATCTCGCGGTATCTCGACAGGAATATAAAGAAATTTAAAGTTTTATCCCAGGCATCTAAGTTCCGTAGCCTTTTGGAAGAGGTCATTAACTAAAATGGATCCCCTTATCTCTCGTATTGAAACAGAAATAAATAGGCGGCGCAAACGTCGCCTTTTTTCCCATGCGCGCATCCCAGTTCGAATGTTGATCCCAAATTTTTTCACACTTCTTGGGCTTTGTGCTGGTCTGACTTCTATAAGAATGTCCATCGAAGGTCGCTGGGATATTGCTTTGGCTTCGATAGTCTTTGCGGCTATGTTAGATGGTATTGATGGACGAGTTGCGC
Organism: Hyphomicrobium sp.; assembly: GCA_046074825.1. Lineage (GTDB taxonomy): Bacteria > Pseudomonadota > Alphaproteobacteria > Rhizobiales > Hyphomicrobiaceae > JAGVSR01. The sequence continues at coordinate 870 of JBJTOZ010000049.1, read as the reverse complement.
GGCTTTTGAAAGCTTCCTCTCGTTTTGGAGCCGAGCTTGACAGTTTGGCTGATTTTGTGAACTTTGGTGTTGCCCCATCCATTCTACTGTTTACCTGGGGTCTCAATGACTTCAAAGGTATTGGATGGATTTGTGCTCTTATTTTTGCCTTAGCTTCTGCACTTAGATTGGCACGCTTTAATGTTTCGATAGAAGAAGACAAACCAAAATGGCAATCTAATTTTTTTATTGGTATGCCAACACCTGCTGCAGCAATAGTTGTCCTACTGCCCTTTTACCTTGCAAATCTCGGCTTAGATGCAAATGACTCAAAATTTGCTATGACCCTTGTTCTGTTCTACACCCTATGCTTAGCCGCCATGATGATATCAACTATTCCTACATATTCTGGCAAGCTTCTAGGTGAACGGATTCAGAGAGAATGGGTTCTTCCAACTTTTATTCTTGCTGTAGGGTTTGTAGCCTGCCTTCTTACTTTTCCTTATGAGACCCTTTCTTTATCTTCTGTAGCATATATTTTAGTCATACCCTTAAGTTGGCGTAGGTTTGTGCTGAAGAAGCGTTCAGGGGAACAGGATTTCAATTTCAGCGCTTTAAAGACCGACGTGCCAGTGCAAACTAGTGATGATGAAGCACATGGTCTGAAAGTCGTTGGCTTTCGTTCGCCTGAAATCAAACAATAGATAGTGCACGAAAAGAAATTTTCAAATACGCTGCATCTGCCTAAAGAGTGGTGATTTAGAGAGTTTTGTCTTAATTTTATGCTTATAAAACTCATCGAATAGTAAAGCGAAAAGGAACTGAAACTATTAAAGGTTCTCCTCTGGCTATTTCCTGGGGCATGGCAGGAAATGGGGCTGCCTTCTTCAC
>JBJTOZ010000048.1:0-10866 GCA_046074825.1 Hyphomicrobium sp. | reverse complement strand
TAACCTAAAGATTAGATTTTAGATTTTTGTTAACCTTCCCTCGTGAAGGTGATTCGCATGCTCGAAAGGAGATTGAGCTTATGCGATGGACCATGCAGGTAGGGAGAACTCTGATTTCAAAAGTTCAGCTCATATACGTGCTGGCATTTTTTGCCCTATTCGCAGCATGCAGTAGTGCACCAGACTTAATACCTGCCGAGCAGCCGCTTTCCAAAGAGACCCTGGACCTACTAGGCAGAAAGGGCATGTCTCCAGACAAGCCAATTTTTGTTCAAATCTTTAAAGAAGAATCAGAATTGGAACTCTGGAAGGCTAGAGATGATGGTCGATTTTATCATTTTAAAACATACCCAATTTGTAATTGGTCAGGAGATCTCGGTCCGAAGTTGGTGAAGGGGGACAAACAAGCACCAGAAGGATTCTATACAATTTCACCCACACAAATGAAGCCAGATTCTAATTACCATGTGGCGTTCAATCTCGGATTTCCGAACGCATTCGATAGAGCAAACAATCGGTCAGGCGACTTTTTAATGATTCACGGTAAATGTAAATCAGCTGGATGTTATGCCATGACGGATGCCCTTGCAGAGGAAATTTACGGTCTCGCACGTGAGGCTTTCCGCGGTGGACAGACTAGTTTTGAAGTTCATGCCTATCCTTTCCGTATGACGGCAGATAACTTAATGCGTCACAAAAAAAATAGATGGTTCAATTTCTGGGCAACTCTAAAACAAGGGTACGACTATTTTGAAAAATATAGGGTACCACCAATGATAGCTGTTTGCGAGCGTCGTTATGTTATTGATGTCAGTCTGCCTGCTGTTGGTAGGCTCGATCCAATTGGTCGCTGCCCGCCTTTTCAGCGTCTTGAAATTGAACCTTTTAATCCCAGCGCCCTTGATTATAAGATTGCCCAACAACGTATCGTGGTTCCAGGACCAAAATTGCGCGAGGGAAATATTGCTAGCCTTTCCGAGGTTGTCGCCTCCTATGAAACCACTGCTCCAATCAATCCCTCAGACGCTTTTCAAACAAAGACACTTCCAGCCCAATTCTCACCAGCAGCAGTGACTACAACAAACCAATAATTAATCGTCATGAATATTGATAGCTTCAATTTAGATAAAAATGTTTCAAAGAACGTCACTCCTGTAACTAAATCGGGAAGGAAAAAAGCATTCTCTTTTAAAAGTTATAAAAGGGCTCTTCTCAGCGTCGCATTCATAATTTCAATCGGCCTTTTAATTGTCGGTTTAATGGTTCCCTCGTTCATAAGGGAAACAAAATTAATGTCCTTAAAACGAAGGCAGAATATCTTATTGTCAAGTTTTGGTATGACTATCCCAGGAACACCTAATCTCGCTCATCTTGATCGTCGTTTAGAGGAAAAGGGTCTTAGTATTGGCTCACCTGTCCTCTTCAGAATTTTTAAAAGGGAGTTCGAGCTTGAGCTTTGGATGATGAATAAAAATAAACGTTATGTGTTGTTTGCAACTTATCCTATCTGTAACTGGTCGGGTGCTTTAGGCCCAAAACTCGCGACAGGGGACAAGCAGGCACCTGAAGGTTTTTATTGGGTGGATCGTGGTGCATTAAATCCAAACAGTAGGCAGCACCTATCTTTTAATTTGGGTTTCCCTAATACTTATGATCGAACTTTTGGTCGGACAGGACATGCGCTGATGGTTCATGGCGGATGCACTTCAGTGGGTTGTTTTGCTATGACTGATAGCGTTATGGATGAGATTTGGACTATTATAAATCCTGCCTTTGATGGTGGGCAAAAACGTTTTCAAGTTCAAGTATACCCTTTTCGAATGACAAAAGATAATTTAAGCAAATTTGCCAATTCAAATTGGAAAGAGTTTTGGAACAACTTGAAAGTTGGATACGACCTCTTTGAAGAAGATCGCCTGCCACCACAGGTGAACGTCTGTGATAAGGTTTATGCTTTTAGCTCGTCTACTAATTCTTACGATGAGCCAGCTCCGATCCTTGCGCAATGTAGATAAGCTTTGATGAAGAAAAGCTAGAATGCGTATTTTTATTTGAATATCCCTTTTGTCGAATATTTTATTACTATTTTGTTACTATAAAGGTTTGAAGTCAGCTCTTTTTATTTTTGGTAGGAACCTTCCATGGCCTCATCATTTCCAAAATCTCTCGAAAAGATTATAGAAGATACAATTTTTGCTAGCCGCTGGCTGCTTGCCATTTTTTATCTTGGTCTGGCATGTTCCATTGTACTCGTTCTTATCAAGTTTATTGGGGAATTTGTACATTTAGCTCTGCATGCTTTCACAGCAAGTGAGGCCGATGTTATTTTGGGAACCCTCACGCTTGTTGATCTGGCCTTGATCGGATCCCTTCTTCTCATTGTAATCTTTTCTGGTTATGAAAATTTCGTGTCAAAGATGGATCATTCCGGTCATAAAGATTGGCCCGAGTGGATGGGATCAATCGATTTTAGTGCTTTGAAACTTAAGCTGCTTTCTTCAATTGTAGCAATTTCTGCTATTCACCTTTTAAAATCTTTTATGTCGCTCAAAACAATCAGTCCTGAAGATGAAAAGTCTATTTTCTGGCTAGTTATCATTCACATAGTTTTTGTTGTCTCCAGCGTGCTGCTTGCACTTTCCGATCGCATTTCAAGTCACGCAAAAAATGACCATATCGGAGACAGCCTTTTGAAAGAAACTAAGAAGAAGAGCGATTGATTAAAATGAGGATATGTATCTTCTATATCGTTTTTTGTTTCTTCAGTTCCATTTTAATTTTGCAAGTTTTTTAATCTGACATGATAATATTGCAGAGGGCAAAGGAGTACTCCTTAGGAGTTAATAAGCCCATGACAATGCTTATATTTTTTTCCTGATCCGCATGGACAGGGCTCATTACGAGCAATGCGGCCCCATGTTGCAGGAACGTTGGGGTCAAGATCCTCTCCTCCTCTTCGAGTTTGGAGTGGGGCACGTTTCATGGGTTCAGCGACCCTGCCTCTTCCTCTTGCAGCGATTGCTCTATCAATCATTTTTATTTCTTCCTGTGCCTCGTGTGCTGTCGGGGAAGACATCTCATCTCGTCCCGTGAGCGGGTCGATGTGATGGGCTTCCATGGGAGGAAGTTCTACAGGCTGAAGCATCGGCTGTTGTTCGGGTGGAACAAGTTCAACATTCATAAGTTGTCCTGTTACAGCTTCCCTGAGGCGGGCTAGCATTGATTCAAAGAGTGTGAAAGCTTCACTTTTATATTCGTTAAGTGGATCTCTCTGACCGTAAGCCCTAAAGCCAATGACCTGTCGAAGATGCTCAAGGGTGACTATATGCTCTCGCCAAAGACCATCTAATGTGCGGAGTAGAACTTCTTTTTCTATATGACGATAAAGGCCAGATCCAAGCTCTATTTCCTTTTGTTGTGCTCTTTCATCTGTAGCCTTTAAAAGACGATCCTGTATTTCTTGGTCTGCAATACCTTCCTCTTCAGCCCAAGCCTTGACGGGCAGATCAAGGGAAAAGACATTTTTTACAGCAGCAGCTAGCGAGATTGCATCCCACTGCTCCGCATAAGCTTTCTCTGGAATAAATTTGTTTACAAGATCTTGAATAACTTGGTGGCGCAGCTCTTTGATGGTTTCGGAGACATCATCCTCAGCCATGATATCAATGCGCTGATCAAAAATGACTTTTCGTTGGTCATTCATGACGTCGTCGTATTTGAGTATTTGTTTTCGGATGTCGAAATTTCGGGCTTCAACTTTCTTCTGCGCCATCTCTAAGGATTTGTTCATCCATGGATGCGTAATGGCCTCTCCTTCCTGAAGACCAAGTGTTTTAAGAATGCCATCCATTTTATCTGAGCCAAATATGCGCATCAGATCATCATCAAGTGCAAGATAAAATTTTGAACGACCAGGATCGCCCTGTCGGCCCGATCTTCCTCTTAATTGATTATCGATACGACGGCTTTCATGGCGTTCTGTGCCGATAACGTACAGTCCGCCTGCATCAAGGGCTATTTTCTTCTTTTGAGAGACATCATTTGCAATTTCTTCTCTTTTTTTTGCAATTTCTTCAGCTTCTGGTTTGTTGCCGTTACTTGTAAGTTCATTAATCCAATCTCTGAGGCGATAATCGGCGTTACCTCCAAGCTGAATATCAGTTCCTCGACCTGCCATATTCGTTGCAATTGTTACGGCTCCAGGAACTCCAGCCTGTGCAACAATTGCAGCTTCTTGTTCGTGAAAGCGTGCATTGAGAACCTGATGAGGGATTGGGTCGTCAGTGTTTCTATTGGATGCAGTATCAATAAGATATGAGCTAATATCTTCAAAGTAGGATTTAATCGATGACTCTTTTGGGGAGCTAAAACGAACTGCTTGTTGTCTAACGCGGTTGCCAAGATCTTTAATGTATTTTTTATCTTTAAGAAGAGCTGAAAGTTTTTCAGATTTCTCAATTGATGTTGTGCCAACTAAGGCGGGTTGATTGCGCCGATGTGCATCTGCGATTGTGGTTACGATTGCATCATATTTTTCTTTTTGTGTCCTATAAATCTCATCATCTTCATCAACCCTAGCGACAGGAAGGTTGGTGGGAATTTCAAGAACGTCAAGCCCGTATATATCGCCAAACTCTTGCGCTTCGGTTGAGGCTGTTCCCGTCATTCCTGCAAGTTTTTCATAAAGCCGAAAATAATTCTGAAAAGTAATAGAAGCAAGAGTTTGGTTTTCAGGTTGAATCTCGACCCTTTCTTTAGCTTCAAGAGCTTGGTGAAGTCCTTCAGAGTAGCGCCTGCCTGGCATCATACGTCCAGTAAATTCATCAATGATAATTACTTCGCCAGATTTTACTATATAATCTTTGTCGCGCTGGAAAAGCTTATGCGCCTTTAAAGCTTGATTCACGTGATGAACTATCGTTACATTTTCGAGATCGTACAGGGAGCCATTAAGAAGACCTGTCGTGCCCAGATCTTTTTCAATATTTTCATTTCCGGTTTCTGTGAGGGAGACTTGACGCTGTTTTTCGTCGAGTTCGTAATCCTCTTCTTTAAGTTTAGGGATAAGTTTATCAATCGCGTTATAAAGTTCAGCCTTGTCATCAAGTGGACCTGATATAATTAAGGGAGTTCGTGCTTCATCTATTAATATGCTGTCAACTTCATCGACGATAGCATAGGCGTGCCCCCTCTGAACCATATCATCCTTACGCATTTTCATGTTGTCGCGCAGGTAATCAAAACCTAACTCGTTGTTAGTGCCGTAGGTCACGTCTGCAGCATAAGCTTGTTTGCGTTGTTCATCGTCAAGCCCATGAACAATGCATCCAACGTTGAGCCCCAGAAATCGATATACCTTACCCATCCACTCAGCATCGCGCTGCGCAAGGTAGTCATTCACAGTCACAACGTGAACGCCGCGTCCCGTCAAGGCATTAAGATAAACTGGTAAGGTCGCAACAAGAGTTTTGCCTTCTCCTGTTTTCATTTCGGAAATTTTTCCTTCATGTAGGACCATCCCACCGATGAGCTGAACATCAAAATGACGTTGTCCCAAAGTACGTTTGGCAGCTTCTCGAACCGTTGCGAAGCTGGGCACAAGAAGATCTTCTAAGTTAATTCCGTCTCGGATTTGTTGACGAAATTTAGCGGTCCGCTCACGCAGTTGATCATCAGTTAATGCCGATAATTCTGATTCAATCTCGTTGATAGCTTGCACTTTTGTGCGATAGCTTTTTAACTTGCGAATATTTGATGTGCCAAAAATTCTACCCGCTAGTGAGGTCATTGAAAGCATATGCTTGAAATTCCTTAAGTCTTTCGACCGGCGTCTGTCGCTTTATTGGTTTTAGTAGGTCATAAAGAGAGGTTAAGGCAGATGTCAACGCATCATGAAGTCTTGTTCATTATCATTTTGCCTTTGTTGCTGACTTTTCATAAAATCTAAGCTTGGCAAGAGAGTATAGGGAGGCTATCCCTTTCCTACCGATCAATAGGCCGAAGCCCTCTGTTGATATTTAACCATGAGGGAAAACTCCCCCAGCATTAGGATATATAAGGATATTTAATAGTGAGAAATCTGCCAATAATTCAAATTATAATTTTCAGTTTTATTTTTTCTTATCCGATTGTTCCGAAAGCATATGCAGAAGATAAACCCATTGCTACCGTCAATGGACATGCCATTACAGAGGCTGATCTTTCAATTGCTCAAGCGGAAATAGGTAACGAGATTGCCAATCTTCCCAAAAATTCTCAACGCCGCGTTTTAGTAGAATTCATGATTGAAAACCAACTTTTTGCGGACGCTGCAAATTCTGCAAATTTAGGTTCAGGTCCTGACTTTGAGAGACGTTTAAGTTTTTGGCATAATAGAGCTCTGAGAGATGTTTATTATGATAAAGTCTTAAAACCAAGCATCGGAGAAGAAGCGGCACGGCAAATTTACGAAGATAAAGTCAAAGCATTGCCTCCAGAAGAACAGGTTCAGGCTCGACATATTTTGGTATCAAGCGAAGTAGAGGCCAAAAAGATTATTGATAAAATTAACGCCGGTGAAGAATTTGCAAAGTTAGCAAAAGAAAATTCTGGTGATGCAGGGTCAAAAGATCAGGGAGGGTTGCTTGGATATTTTGGTAAAGGGCAAATGGTTCCTGAGTTTGAAGCATCCGCCTTTTCTTTAAAAAAAGGAGAGGTCTCAAAACCTGTTCAAAGCCAGTTTGGTTGGCATGTTATTAAAGTTGAAGATCGCCGTCAAAAGCCCCCTCCTTCTTTTGATGATGTCAAGGATCGACTTATAGGGTCGATGGTGCAATCAAGGGCCCAGGATACAGTGACGAAATTCCGTTCTTCTGCAAAGATTGAGTATCTTGATCCTGAATTAAAGAAAATGGCTGAAGAAGATGCGCAAAAACAGACAGAGTTTCTAAAAAAAATGGAAGATCAAATGAAAGAGGCTCCGTCAAAAGAGAAATAAAAGTGCCTGTGCCTTCAACGACGGAAATCTAACAGAGTATTTTTTAGCGAACAATTTTTGCTCGAGATTTCCGTCAAAGTAAATTTTACTCGATTAAAATTTTTTTGCAGAGGAGGTTTATGATGGCAAAATTTTCAAAGCCTTCTCCCTTTGCACCCTCAACGCTTCCAAACCTACCTCCGATTGGAGGTGTACGATTTGCTACGGCCGAAGCTGGAATTCGATACAAGGGAAGAACAGATCTCTTATTTGCTGTTTTAGATGAGGGCACTGAAGTAGCAGGTGTTTTTACCCAATCTAAGACAGCCTCAGCTCCAGTTCAATGGTGTCGTAAGAGTCTTAAAGCTGGAAAGGCACGAGCTTTGGTCGTTAATTCTGGAAACGCGAATGCTTTCACAGGAGCAAAAGGTGAGGCATCAGTTAAGGCAACGGTACAAGAAGTGGTTTCGGTTTTGAATTGCCGATCAAAGGAAGTCTTTATCGCATCAACAGGTGTAATAGGCGAGCCTCTTGATCACACTAAAATTATTCCTCTGCTCGATGGTCTTAATGCAAGTGCGATTCCTGATAGATTTGAAGGGGCAGCGCAGGCCATAATGACAACCGACACGTATCCTAAACTTTCAACACGAAAAGCTTTAATTGGAGGCGTGGAAGTTACCATCAACGGTTTCTGCAAAGGGGCAGGAATGATTGCGCCAAATATGGCGACAATGCTTTGTTTTATTTTTACCGATGCAGCAATATCATCAGATGTTTTGCAGGAATTACTTTCCGAGCATACTAAAAAGACATTTAATTCAATTAGCATAGACGGAGATACATCAACATCTGATACATGTCTTCTCTTTGCAACGGGTGCAGCAAAATCGCGTGGGCAAAAGCCAATTGTTAAATATAGATCAAAACGCCTTAAAGAATTTAGTGCAGCACTTTCTGATCTTATGTGCGATCTTGCTATTCAGGTTGTTAAGGATGGTGAGGGGCTTTCTAAGTTTGTCACCTTCCTTGTTGAGGGAGCTGAGAATGAGGATGCGGCGCGTCAAATAGGTCTTTCTTGTGCCAACTCCCCCATTTTAAAAGTAGCGATCGCAGGGGAAGATCCTAATTGGGGAAGGGTCGTTATGGCTGTTGGTAAATCCGGAGAGGCAGCCAATCGAGATCGTCTTACAATTTGGTTTGGAGAAAACTGTGTCGCAAGAAATGGAGAAAGATCAGAGGAATATAATGAAGAGACAGTTGCGCTTTATATGAAAAATTCCGAATTACTCGTTCGTATCAATGTTGGAGTTGGGAAATCCTCTGCTGCGGTTTGGACTTGTGATCTTACGCATGACTATATTCGCATAAATTCGGATTATAGAAGTTGAACGATAATTACAATCCTTGTCTAAATTCTTTCTAAAATGATTTTTTTTCTATTGCATTCTTTCAGACATGCGGGTTCTTTATCCTCCGATCTGCGTCTTGATGATCTATTTTTTATTCATCTTTTCTGAATGCGCATTCCCTTTATTTCATCATTTTATATTTTGTAATTAAGTTTCTTTAAGAATAAAATTTTATTTTCTTATTCTTCGATGCTTTGAAGGAGTATCCCTTTAGCATGTCCCCACACAAGCTCTCAGTAGTTGCAGCGGCTCTTATTGATACCCAAAATCGTATTTTGCTTTCTGAACGCCCAGCAGGCAAATTTCTTGAAGGAATGTGGGAGTTCCCTGGTGGAAAAATCTCCCCTGATGAAAGACCTGAAGAGGCTTTGATACGCGAACTTGAGGAAGAGCTTGGTATTAAAGTCTCTCCACATTCCCTCATGCCTCTCAATTTTGTAAGTCACTCTTATACAGACTTTGATATTATTCTTCTTCTTTTCGTTTGTCATCAATGGGAGGGAGAGATCGTCCCACGAGAAATGCAAAACATAAGATGGGTTGCGGTCGAACAACTCCATTCTTATCCCATGCCCCCTGCGGATGTTCCCCTCATTCCGTCCTTGGTAAATTATTTGACTTAAAGAATTATCGACACTCAACTTAAGTAATTATGAAACGAAGTTTCACGACGTTAATTGCTTTCGTAAGCTCATGTAAGAGGGTGACTTTTTTAGGATGAGGTTTTACATTCATTGTAAAATCTATTGGTCTGTCCTCTCATATTTCTTTGTTATACTGTCTATGACTTTTCTGGCTTCAAGGATAAGACAAAGAAAAGGAGGGCTTTGAAAAAAAAGGTTGTTGTCTTCTAGGTAAGAAAAAGTTTATCTCAGGGTCTTTCAATTTTTGTTTTTCAAAATATGTGTTCAAATACAATGATTGTGAAGCTAAGTGTTGGCTAATTTTAGATAGGCTTTTTCTTTAATGTATAATTTTTAAGGGGTTTCACTTTTGGTGGCTCGTTTATGATGGATACTCCTTTTGTGAAGGCTGCTCCGTATTTTGATCCTAAGCAAATGAGAGTAGAACTCACATCCTTATTTAATCAGCATGGCAGTGCATTAGATGCGCGACCTGCAGTTCTTGCCAGATGCAAAAGTTTAGCTGTCAATGCCCGCCAAGAAGCCCAGCATCAGCTTACAGCAGATGGCAAAGGCCGCAGATGTGCGCACGGTCTTGCACGGTTTCAAGATGAATTAATCGCCTTGCTCTATGATTACACGACTGCGCATATTTATCGAGCCACCAATCCTTCTGATGCGGAGCGAATGGCAATAGTGGCAACGGGAGGATATGGGCGAGGTCTTCTCGCCCCAGGTTCTGATATAGATATTCTTTTCCTCCTACCCTACAAGCAAACATCTTGGGGGGAAAGCGTAGCAGAATATATTCTCTATTTGTTATGGGATATGGGCTTTAAAGTTGGGCACGCGACGAGGACCGTTGATCAATGCCTAAAAATGGCAGTCCAAGATATGACGATTAGGACTGCCCTCTTAGATATTTGGCTGATATATGGTGATTCACAATTATTTCTAGAGCTCTCAGAACGTTTACGTCATGAAGTTCATGCTGGAACCGCACGTGCTTTCATTGATGCTAAAATGTCTGAAAGAGATGAGCGCCATCGTCACGCTGGTGAAAGTCGTTATAAAGTAGAGCCTAACGTCAAGGATGGTAAAGGAGGTCTTAGAGATCTCCATACATTACATTGGCTTTCAAAATATCTTTATGGAGAAGAGGTAGGTCCTAAAACCGTTGAAATGAAAATTTTCACTCCCCAAGAATATCAAACCTTCAGGCGTTCAGAAGATTTTCTTTGGAGTGTGCGTTGTCATTTGCATTTCCTCGTGGGAAGGGCAGAAGAACGCCTGACCTTTGATTTGCAGCCCCTTATGGCTGAGAGGCTTGGCTACCGCGCTCATTCAGGACAACGTGCTGTTGAAAGATTTATGAAGCACTACTTTCTTATTAGCAAAGCGATTGGAGATTTAACAACAATACTATGTTCTGCACTTGAAGTTCAGCAGGCCAAGAGTTCTCCTGGACTTTCAGGTTTTTTGGGACGAAGTACTTGGAAATTGCGTCGGCAAGTACGTCGGATGACAGATTTTCGAATTGAGAATGATCGTCTAAATGTCGCTGACCCGCAAGTTTTTAAAAGAGATCCAGTTAATCTTGTTCGTTTTTTTGCTCAAGCTGAATATACGAACTCCTTCCTTCATCCAGATGCTATTAGACTGTTGCGTCAGTCTTTGCGTCTCATCGATGATAAGCTGCGTCAGGATAAAGAGGCAAATAGGATCTTTCTAGACCTTTTGACGGCTAAGAAAAATCAAGAAGTTATTTTACGTCGCATGAATGAGGCTGGAGTTTTGGGTCGTTTCATTCCTGACTTTGGGCGGATAGTGGCTATGACCCAGTTTAACATGTATCATCATTATACTGTTGATGAGC
>JBJTOZ010000047.1:0-7592 GCA_046074825.1 Hyphomicrobium sp. | reverse complement strand
AAGATCGTCCGTTAATCGCATTGAATCTGGGATGTCAAAACGCATAATAAAAGAATTATCGAGCAGTTCATGTATCTCATCTACAATGGCATCCGCTTTGTGCTCAATTTCAATAATACCGGAAACATCTTTTCCTTTTGTTTTACGAAAATGAGCAGCACAATGTAGCGCTGTATTTGATAATAATTGAAGCAGATGAACAAGTTTGTCGTTTTGAGATCGCCCAAAGAGAGAGCCAAACAAAGGTATCTTAGAGAGCACGCACTATCCTTGTATGCTGAGCGTCGTTCCTTAAAAAAAATCGAGAAGGTGATTAGAAGAAAATGATTTAAACTTAAATTTTCTTTTTCGTTACAAGTTCGAGGATTTATTAACAGCTATCCGACCAAGATCTCAGTAAATTGGAATATGATTTTGCAATAAGATCAAAGCTTTCGCATTTACCTTCTTTCTGGAAAATTTGTCGTCTTGCCCGATCGAGGTCAAATAAGATTTCTCTTTTGGCGGTATCTCGTATTCTGCTTTCTATCCAAGTCACGGCTGCAAGTCGAATTCCTTTTGTAACAGGTGCTACTCTATGGAGAGTTGTAGAGGGATAAATAATGGCATCGCCCGCAGGGGGTTTGGCTTCATCAGCTCCTGAAAGCGTTTCTATGATGAGTTCGCCCCCTTCATAGTCCTCAGGATTGGAAAGAAAAACCGTCACTGAAATATCGCTACGAATATTCATTGTTCCTCCCATCAAAGCATCATCAATGTGCAAACCATATCCCTGTCCCACCTGACACCGTGAGAGCAAGGGGGGGACGAAGCGTTTGGGAAAAGTCATCGAGCGTAAGATCGCATTTTCTTCTAAGGCAGAAACGACGAGAGATCTTATTTTTTCAAGCTCTGGACAAGCTATCACTTGCTCGTTATTTTTGACTTCTTTCGCGTGCCATCCCGCTGTAAGTGACCCACTTGCAAAAGTCGCTATCTGCGCCAGATCTCTAATTTTATTTAAGGTTGTAGATTGCAAAATATTTGGTATATGAACGAGCATTATCTTTACTCAAAAAGGTTTCATCGTGATGAGGCGAAGAACACGTAAATTGTGGTCGAGTTTAACGGTTGTCTCTGTTCTTGTCCCTCCTTCTTTTGCGACAAGTGAGACATATTCCTGGACAGGAGCCTATCAAGATCAAGGACACCATGCCACCATAGCAAAAGACAGAATTCTTCTAGCTCAAGGAGGCGAAGGAGGAGAAGGTGGTGAGGGAGGAGAAGGTGGTGAAGGGGGAGAATACGGTGTCGACACGAACCGCGCCTCTGTGGATGCCGTCGTTTATCTCACGGCTTTAGATATTATTGCTGCACATTACTATGCTGGTTTGGCAGCGTATTCGGAGGGTAAGCCTAAAGAAGGGGCAGAAATGTTTGCGCACGCAATGAGCGAGGTTTATGTCGACCTCATTCCTGCTCTCCAAAGTTTAGGTGTTGCTGAATTTGAAGACAAAATGCAAAAGACCATTCAACTTTCCTTGTCAGGGGCTCCTCAGAAAGACATTGAAATAGCTTCCAAAGATGTATTTGAGGCTCTTCAAGAAGCAGAAAAAAAAGCCCCCCCTGGAGCGGTTGATCTTGAAAAATTAGTCTTTACTGATTTGCTTGATCGATCCGCTCTACAGTACGCTAAGGCTTACAAAAATAAAGAAGGAGATTCGTATTTAGATGGTTACGGATTTCTTGTATCTGCTCAAAAACGCTCTCCAAAAATTCTTTTACAATTTGAGAACGATGGCAACATTCAGGCAAAACAAGCTGCTCTAAAAGCTCTGGACCTCCTCTCAAAAGCATACTCTTCCATCTCTATGCCATCGCAAAATTTAGCCGATCCAAGCACATTGTTGGCGGCCACTTCTCAATTGAGACTAGCCTTAAGTAAAGAATAAAGATTTATGGTCGAGACTGTTTGAAGTGAAAATACAATATTATGAAGTATTCTTTTGAGTGTATTTTTACTTAAACCTTAAGGTCTGGCGGGCTTGCTTCTTGCCTCAGAGTTTCTAAAGCCAGATCCAAACTTAAGATAGTTTGATCCTGAGATCCTAGTCTTCGTATTGAAACTTTCCGCTCCTCAGCCTCCCTCATGCCAACAACCATTATAATGGGGACTTTAGATAATGAGTGTTCGCGAATTTTATAGTTTATTTTTTCATTCCTAAAATCAGTCTCAACGCGAAGTCCTAAATTCTTTGCAAGTGTTGCAATTTCTTGAGCATAAGAATTAACTTCGGAAACTATAGGCGCTATTACGATTTGTAAGGGCGAAAGCCAAAGCGGAAAATGACCAGCAAAATTTTCAATCAATATTCCCGTAAAACGCTCAAGCGATCCAAACATGGCCCGATGGATCATGACAGGGACCTTTTTATTTGAATGTTCATCAATATAAAAAGCCCCAAGTCGGGATGCTAAATTAAAATCAACCTGGGTTGTCCCACATTGCCAATCTCGCCCGATGGCATCTTTGAGAACATACTCAAGTTTTGGTCCGTAAAAAGCCCCCTCGCCTGGATTTATAGAAGTCCGAATTCGGCCATTGGAGCGTCTTTTAACTTCGCCAAGTACGTCGGATAGTGCCTTCTCTGCTTTGTCCCATAAATCATCAGAACCCACTCTCTTAAGAGGACGAGTTGAGAGTTTTATAAACACATCTTCGAAACCAAAATCTTTATAAATGGAAAGCATTAAATCATTTATCTTTAGACACTCTTCCATAATTTGGTTTTCGGTTATGAAAATATGAGCATCATCTTGCGTAAAATGTCTAACCCTCAACATACCATGGAGTGCACCTGATGGTTCGTAACGATGTACTTTACCAAATTCAGCTATTTTAAGAGGAAGATCACGGTAGCTTTTAAGTCCATGTTTAAAGATCTGAACATGTCCTGGACAATTCATGGGCTTACAACAAAAAACACGCTCGTCAGGGAGTGTTGTCGTAAACATATTCTCACCATAATTTTCCCAGTGTCCTGAAAGTTCCCAAAAATGTTTCTCCATCATATCAGGTGAATTGACCTCAGAATAACCTGCTCTTTGTTGAGCGCGGCGCATATAAGAAATCAAGTTCTGAAAAAGGGTCCATCCTTTGGCGTGCCAGAATACGGATCCTGGAGCTTCTTCTTGAAAATGAAAGAGATCCATATCTCGTCCAATTTTTCTATGATCTCTTTTTTCTGCCTCCTCTATTTGCTTAAGATAGGCAGCTAAATCATCTTCATTTGCCCATGCGGTTCCATATATTCTTTGAAGTTGAGGTTTCGTGCTATCGCCGCGCCAATAGGCTCCAGCAAATTTCATAAGCTTAAAGGCTTTGCCGATAGCCCCTGTCGACGTCAGATGCGGTCCACGACAAAGATCAAACCATTCTCCCTGTTTATAGATTTTGACCTCTTGATCCTCAGGAATGGCATCAACAAGTTCGATCTTGAAAAATTCCCCTTTTTGAGCAAACACTTCCCTAGCCTTTTCACGAGACCAAACTTCTTTAGTGAATGGTGAATTTTTAGCGATGATCTCGCTCATTCTCTTTTCAATTTTTATGAGATCTTCAGGTTGAAAAGGTTCTGATTTTGCAAAATCGTAGTAGAACCCATTTTCAATGACAGGGCCTATTGTAACTTGTGTTCCAGGCCACAAGGATTGGACAGCTTCCGCCATCACGTGAGCGCAGTCGTGTCTGATTAATTCAAGAGCTTGTGCGTCTGTGCGGGATATAAAATTAATTTTAGTATCTTCAACGATAGGATCGGAGAGATCTAATAGGATGCCATTGAGCTGCATCGCAACCGTGCGCTTGGCAAGAGAAGGAGAAATTGATTTCGCTATCTCAAATCCTGATGTTCCTTTTGGAACATCTCGTTTCGCGCCATCTGGAAATGTAACAGTAATTGTAGACATACTTTCCTCCTTTTCTCACTCGCCGCTGACCGAGACGGCGTAAGTTGAAGTAGGAACTTCATTCAATGTGTTCGTGGTATCTGTCAAGAGCAGAGATTCTCCTGAATGGTGGGAAGTATTTTTTATGTTTTGTAAAGACTAGAATGGAGAAAGTTGCTTTGAGTTTAGGCTTTCGGCTTTTTCCAACGACCATATTTCCAAGGAGTCAGGGGATAAGATACGTTTCTTATGTCTGGCACTGGATCGTAGCCGTCTGATCCCAAGGGATGACACCTAGATATCCTTGAGAGCATCAACCAAAATCCTTTCCAAGCCCAATTTTTATCTATGGCTTCAATAGCAAATTCAGAGCATGTCGGAAGATGTCGACATTCCATTCCAATCCAGGGTTTTATTGTTTTTCTGTAAATTTGAATGGGGGCTATAAGGAGTTTTTGAGCAAGGTTCAAAGTCATTCTCGTAAAATAATGGATTATTCGCGCAGGCTTCTTGTTTCTTTTTGTTCAGGACTTGCTTTTAATTTTAAAGAATAATTATAAATTGCGCGTTCAAGAGCATCAAAAATGAGTAGGGTTGAAGGCTGTCGATGCTTGTAGTCCCTCACTGGAGCAAGCAAATTTAATTCCGACCATCTGCCAGTTGGAGGGGGGCCGTTCTCCTTTAACATCCTTCGCATTTGTTCGCTTAAAGAATGAACTTCCTCTAGGGATGTTCCAATGATGTGTTGGCCAACGATAGAGGCCGTTGCCTGACCCAGAAGACAAGCCTTTACGTTCTGAGCAAAATCTGTAACGCGACCATTATTTATATTAATTTCAACACTAACGGCAGAACCGCAGAGTTTTGAGTGCGCTTCTCCACTGGCATCTGGTTGGCTCAAATGCCCAGTATGTGGGATGGTGGCCGCAAGTTTCATCAATTTTGAGTTGTAGATATCGTCAAGCTCAACCATGAGATCTTCCTAAAACACTCAAAATCATTCTGTCACATCTGCCCATCAAAAGGTAGAGTTTCTCTTTTTTATTTGGGGAGTGCTATAGGCATTTTTCATATCTAGAGACACTACTTAGAATTATTTCACTGAAGAGGAATTTTTTATGGCCCCCTCATCGGAAAAGGCAACAAGCTTATCTGACACTTCCTCGACCTTTGAAAAAAACTACAACTGCAATCCAAACTTTGATCAGAATGGATTAATTTCTGCAGTTGTTACAAATGTTTCAACGGGCGAGGTTCTCATGCAGGCATGGATGAATGAAGACGCCCTGCATTTGAGCATCACAACTGGAATTGCGCACTTCTGGAGTCGTTCTCGAAAGCGCTTATGGAAAAAAGGAGAAGAGAGTGGAAATTTCTTCGTAATAGAAGAAATTCTCATTGATTGCGATCAAGATTGTCTTTGGATCAAAGTGAAAGTTCAGGGCAAAGGCGTCGCCTGTCATACTGGTGCACGATCTTGTTTTTATAGACAGATCCCCTTAACGAAAAATCTAAAGAAGGGATCCTTCCCTCAGCTCCTCATTCCTGAACACAGCCAAGAATAATTTTATTGTGCGCTGCCACAATCGGATTGCTTGAGAAAGTTTACACGTAATTGATGAATGCAGACAAAGAGAGAACCAAGATTCGAATTTAAAAACTTTTTTAATCGTAAAAATAAAAAAATATTTTTTGAGACATCAAAAGTCTCACTTAAAAAACTCTGATAAATCTCAATTAATCAGTCTCTGCTAAGCTTTCGGGCATCATTGAAGTGTCGAAGTCCTAAGAACTCACTGCCTATCTTCAGAAACGTGAGAATCAGGTTTTAATAGCGATGCTTTCGAAAAGAGTTAGGTTGCCACAGTTGCTCAGACAGGAATGATTTCATGACTGTCCCCAAAATTGGTCTAGCATTAGGAGGCGGGGCTGCACGAGGTTGGGCTCATATCGGGGTTCTGCGTGCCCTTCTGGCCAAAGGAATTAAGCCTGATATCATCGCTGGCACATCCATTGGAGCTGTAGTTGGAGCATGTCATCTTGCTCAGAAACTTGATGCTCTGGAAGATTTCGCTCGAAATTTAACAAAACGTCGCGTTTTTGGATACCTTGACTTTAACTTGGCCGGCACAGGTCTCATTACAGGTCAAAAGCTTTGTGACAAACTTCAGCATCACTTGGAGAACACAAATATTGAAGATCTGCCTCATCGGTTTACAGCAGTTGCAACTGAAATTGGGACGGGGCATGAAGTGTGGTTATCTCGAGGAAGTTTAGTTGATGCAATAAGGGCTTCTTATGCACTTCCAGGTATCTTCAAACCCGTTAAAATAAATGATCGATGGCTTTTTGATGGGGCTCTTGTTAATCCCATTCCAGTGTCTGTTTGTCGGGCCCTTGGGGCTCGTTACGTGATTGCTGTCAACCTCAACTTTGATATTTCTAGTCGGTCAGCTGCAGCAACAGCAGCTTTAGATGAGATAGCGCCCTCACTGCCTCAAACACAAGCCACTCCAGCTAAAAGTCAAATACACCAAGGCGGGGCCCGCCGTCTTCTCTCTCGACAGCTTTTTGGTAAGGATGACGGTGCGCCTGGTATTTCAACTGTAATGATGGATGCATTTCATATCGTACAAGATCGCATCGCAAGATCTCGACTTGCTGGTGATCCTCCAGACGCTCTTATAACACCTCGACTTCATGGCATTGGGCTTTTTGACTTTCATAGGGCAGACGAACTCATTCAGCGAGGAGAACTTGCCGCCAAACGTACTGTCGAAGATATTGTTCGAGAGATTAAACTAAGACGGGAAATTGATACCCGTATTTCGGCGTATTCACGATAAAAAAAGAATTTTAAATAAATCCTTTTGTTTCCAAGATACTTAAATAACGAACTTGTTAAGAGCGCGATAAAACGGCCTGATCATCCTGTGGCGAGATAATTTCGCATGGCGGACACTTCCAATTCAACTTCAGATACATGGTTTCGGACGATATCTCCTATTGAAACAATACCGAGGAGACTTCCATTTTCTACTACGGGAAGATGACGGAAACGGCCTGCAGTCATAAGTTCCATGAGTTCATCCACGTGACTAGATAATTGGCATGTAACAACTTTGCGGGTCATAAACTGCGAAACTGGCGATGTGAGGGCTTTTTCTCCTTGATGCGAGATTGCTTTGATAACATCTCTTTCAGAAATAATGCCATCAACCGAACCTTTGTCTCCAACAACAACAATAGCTCCAATTTTCTTTTGGGATAATTTTTGAATAATCTCTAAAAGAGCCTGATCAGGACGTGCTGTCGTAACTGCTGTCCCTTTCGTCTTAAGAATGGTTGCTACATTCATTTTTGAAACCCCGTCTGTCTTAAGTTTGCTTTGTAAGTACTCTATGCTGATGGGTTTGTGTGGGATGTAGAATTTATTTGGTCTTTCAACTCTATTTTACAATTTACAAAAGTCTCATTTAAAACTTATGTCTTCAAACTGAGATGGGTTTGAAGATTAAGTCTCACCTTAACTCTTAGATTCTGATCCAAAAATTTCAATGTTTCAAGAGCGGATCTTTTTATTTGTTATGACGCGACGCAATATCGAAAAGACCAATTAGAAAGAAACCACTAATATAGCCTCCAATATGGGCCTCCCATGCGAT
>JBJTOZ010000046.1:0-2718 GCA_046074825.1 Hyphomicrobium sp. | reverse complement strand
CAGAGAACTTGAATTGCGCCTTGGTGTTCCTGTTCGCGTATCTGAGAATCCTTTGCATTGTGTTGTGAGAGGCGCTGCACTTTTACTGCAAAACCTCGATCAACATGAACATCTGTTGGTTAGTCCCTAGGAGAATTTGTATGATCGAAAAGGGACATACAGATATCTGTTGCTCTCCAAGTCGTCTTACCAAATCTATAGCTAATACTCTTATTTAGGGTTTCTGTCCTTGCGCAACCGCCGAACATTTATAACAGGATCCTCCACAACGCGCGGGGTTGGTCCGACTATAGTTTTCCTTTTTTTGTCGATTGGTTTTTTGATGTTAAGCCGCCTTGAGCATCGCTATATAACAAGCGTGCGTTGGCATGTTGCTGAAATCATGAGCCCACTTCTGCATGCTGCCATGGTGCCTTTAGGCCCAGTGCGCGATGCGTTCCAAACGCTTGGCCAAGCCTTTACTCTAGGATCTGAGTTTGACAGATTACTATCAGAAAACCAGCGCCTGAAAGAAGTTGAGTGGCGCTCTCAGGAACTTTTGCGCAAGTACAGTGATTTAGCGGCTGCCTCTAACACGGCAAAAGAATCCGAAATCGATTTTATCACGGCGCGTGTTGTCTCTATTTCCTCAGGAGCGTTTGTTCGCTCAGCGATGATCAATGCTGGTTCTGAGCAAGGTTTAAAATCGAGCTATCCTGTTGTAAGCGGTGATGGTCTCATTGGACGCGTTGTTGATGCGGGGTCTAATATAGCTAGGGTGCTTTTAATAACGGATGGGCAAAGTCGTATTCCCGTTTATGTGGGGCCTAATTCTGTGCGTGCCGTTCTTGCGGGAGATAATGGACCCCATCCACGCATTGTTTTGCCAGCACCCAATCGTGAACTTAATATCGGGGACGAAGTCTCTACATCAGGCATAGGCGGGCTTTTCCCTCGCGGGATCAGGATTGGAAAAATTATTGAGTTGTGAGACAAGCCCGTTGTTGATCCTTTTGCTGATCTCGACAGCATCGATTATCTGAGTGTTCTTTTTTATGAAACGCCTTCACCTGATCGCATGGATTTAGATCTTAGAACAAAGGGTTCTTCTTCAATGCCAATGGATCAAAATCAAACAGCCAAACTTGAACGATAATAAAGGCAAAGTGTGATGACAATCACCAATCGGTTTCTCCCAATCTTTAGTATCGCTCTTCTCGCAATTGTCGCTGTTTTGCCATGGGGCTTGTCTGCTGATAAGCGTTATGTTCTTCCTCTTTTGCCTTATGTTGCGATTTATTTCTGGAATTCTCGCTATTCTGGATTGCTTCCTGAATGGGTTCCCTTTTTTGCGGGGCTGACTGTGGATGTGTTATCGAATGGTCCGCTTGGATTTTGGTCTTTGATTTACCTGCTCGGTTTTATTTTATCTTCTAAAATGCGTCATATCTTCGGAGGTGTGGGAGCGGGGCGGTGGCTCATGTTTTTGTCCTCTCTAACACTCCTTCTTTTTGCCTCTTGGTCCATTACTTCGCTGTATTCTTTGGAAAAAGCCGAGTGGGGACCATTTATTTGGGCTGCAGTTATGGCAGGTTTAGCCTATCCTGTTCTCACACGCATTCTTGCAAGTCTGTCCCCTCAACAGCATCATTCTGCATCTGATCGCATGGTTAGAAGGTTGTAATAGTTTTGAAACGAAATATCTCCACTGGGCGTCATGATCAAGAAAAGGCCAAGCGCACGTTCAAGCGCCGTACCCTTTTAGTAGCTGGTATTCAAGGAACTGCCTTTGCTCTTTTGACTGGGCGTCTCTGGCAACTTCAGCTGTTTGAGAGCAATCGGTTTAAACCTCTTTCTGAAGCCAACAGGTTGCGTCAAGAAGGAGTGGCCTCCCGAAGAGGAAGAATTTTAGATCGCACTGGGCGGTTGCTGGCTAGCAACGCTGAATACTTTCAAGTTTATATCCTCCCTGGTGACCGTGCGCGCATGCGCGACACCTTAAATGCTGTAACACGCGTTCTCCAGCTCTCCTCAGAGGATGTGGAGCGCATACTGACGAAAGCAAATGGCGCGCCCCGCAGTCGTCCAATCCTTGTACGCAATGGTCTCACCTTTGAGCAGATTGCCGAAATTGGCCTTCTCATTCCGCAGTTGCCTGGTGTGCAGACAGAAACGCAAATGCGACGCTCCTATCCATACGGACCTGCGGCCTGCCATGTTGTAGGTTATGTCGGCAGCTTGCAGAAAAAGGCCTTGGACGATGATCCTCTTTTGCGTCTCCCCAATGTGAGACTTGGAAAGTCTGGTGTCGAACTTGGAATGGATACGGATCTTCGCGGTGAAGCCGGATCGCAACAATTTGAAGTGAATGCACGCGGGCGTGTGATGCGTACCCTTCAAGAAAGTGCTCCCTCAAGCGGCAAAGATGAGATGGTGACGATCGATGCCAATTTGCAAGAGCGGGTTCTTCAACGTCTGAATTCTGAAGTGCAAGCGTCTATTGTCGCCCTTGATGTTCGTACCGGTGAAATCAGGGTTATGGTTTCCATACCAACTTATGATCCTAATCTTCTGACGATGAACTTTGAAGAAGAGGCGTGGAAGGAAGTCACATCTGATAAGCATTTGCCGTTACTCAATCGAGCCATCGGGGGCAACTATCCGCCTGGTTCTACATTTAAAATGATCACAGCTCTTGCCGCCCTTGAGGATGGAGCCACTACGCCAGATGAGCAGATA
>JBJTOZ010000045.1:0-16844 GCA_046074825.1 Hyphomicrobium sp. | reverse complement strand
CAACAGGGTTGTCTGTGGCTTGGGTGACGAGCTCCAGCGTTAATCTTACTTGGAATTCGGTAGTCCCGCCATCAGGCTGTTCGATCACTTATAATATCTATCGCAATGCTGCTCTGGTCGTAAGTGGACTTACAAATCTTTCTTATACCGACACAAGCTTGCTTCCTTCGACCACATATACGTATACAGTTTCGGCTTCAGACATTGTTGGGGCCTCAGCGCAATCCTCTGGGATTTCTGGAACCACATCCGCAGTCAATGCGAGTTCATTTCCAACGAATGTCTTTGCTCCTTATACAGATATGTTGTTGTGGCCGACTCCCTCTTTACATCAAATGGCTACGCAATCCGGATCTAAGTTTTTTACTCTTGGTTTTATAGTTTCTCAATCCTCAACAAATTGTACCCCGAGTTGGGGGACATATTACACAATGTCACAAAACTTTCTTGGGAGTGATATTTCCACTTTGAGATCTCAAGGCGGGGATGTCATTGTCAGTTTTGGTGGAGCAGCAAATTCTGAACTTGCTCTTGCATGCGGAACAGTTTCTGAACTTCAAAAACAATACCAGCTAGTTCTCAATACCTACAATCTCAGCCGTATTGATTTTGATATCGAAGGAACAGCCTTAGGCAATGCAACAGCTTATGATAGAAGAGCAAAAGCAATTGCTGGTTTGCAAGCAGCAGCTGCTGCTTCAGGAAAATCTCTCAAAGTGCAGTTTACTTTACCTGTTCTTCCAACTGGATTAACCTCCGAAGGTACAGCACTGCTGAAGAATGCAATCCAAAACGGTGTTGATATCTCAACCGTTAATGTTATGGCCATGGACTATGGGTCAAGCTATGATCCCGCAAAGATGGGGCAGCATGCTGTAAATGCGATGACTGCAACCATTTCTCAATTAAAGACCCTTTACGGAACATCCAGAACCGATCTTCAAATACGAGCTATGGTCGGTGTAACACCCATGATAGGTGTCAATGATGTTTCTCCGGAGGTTTTTACATTAGCTGATGCCGCTTTTCTTCTGAATGCGGCTCAAACCAATTCTATTGGGTTTCTTGGTTTCTGGTCCACCACTCGAGATATCCAATGCGCAAACGGTTCCAGCACACTATCCCCAACCTGTAGTGGAATTATTCAGGCTCCATGGGACTTCACGAACACTATGAAAGCGTTCACTCGGAATTAATACCCTCCTATTGATACAATAAGAATGCTCCTCAACTCACTTTTTAAAGGGATGGATGCCCCATCTTTTAGCAAGTAACTAGCAAAGACTAGATAAAAGAATTGCTGGGCTGGTAAATATCTTATATCAGCATAGAAGAGTTTTAACTGGTGGGCACAACATGCAATTACAATTTTTTTTAGCGGTCATCTTTTATTTGATTTCAATTATCGCTTCAAATGCACAAACAGGGAAAGATTCAGCGATAAGGGGGAGAGAGTTGTCAGAAGGGCTTTGTTCCTTATGTCACGCTGTTGGCCCAGATCCTGCATCTTCAGGCAAGACCGAAATTCCTAGTTTTTATTCGATCGCTAATCGCCCAAATCAGAATGCTCAAAATTTGGTGGCTTCTATTATTTTTCCTCATCCAGAGATGCCTAAAATATCATTTACAAACAAAGAACTTAAAGACATTGCGGAGTACATTCTGTCTTTAAGATCGCAGAAATAGTTTCTTATGGCTTTCTAATCGTAATTCCTTTTCGCATATTGAGCTATTTACAAGCAACTTCTTAAGATGCGGTCGTTAATACAAAAAATAATTAGTTGAGGAGAAATAACTCAACCAAAGGCTCTCGACGATATTTAAAATTTATTTCTTTTTGGGATATTCGAAAACGGCCCCAAGGTAGAGAGATGAATTCTTCTCTAAGCCTGCAGACACAACATCAGATGATTTATATTTTTTGAGATCAGTAATTTTTTGTCTGTCTTGTTTGTTTTTTTTCTGCGAAACCTCAGCAAGATAGATAATAGAGCCTTTATCTCTGCGAAGGGTTCTATTATCAACGGTTTCTTTGATTGTAGATGAAGAGATTATAGATGAAGACGCTTTATTTTTTTTCGTGAAATCGCTGGAGGAAAGAAAATGTATTTTATTTTGGAGAAACGTATCAGTATTTTCTGAAGATGAGGATGAAGAAAGACTGGCAAAATTTATAGTGTCTTCATAATAGGCCCAAGACGCGGTCCCATGATCAAATTCTTTTAGGCTCAAATAATCTTTAATGGAATTGTCTTCTGGATATGGAAAGCTGAGTTGAAAGGGGGTGTCTGAACAAATACGCATACAATGAAACTTTAATTAAAATTCTTTTCTGAAGAATTATTTTTATGTTAAGAGAGCAGCCCTCAATAGAATGATATTTTTAATACTCTTAACCTTTCAATTGAGGGATGTCCAAGAATATTTAAAGCCAAGGGTTGGAATTATTTTTTTAAAAAGACAGCAATAAGCAGCATAATCTCATTTGGCTGAATTGAAGACTTGACGTCTTTTTCAAATGAGAAATTAAGATGGGTAGAAAATTTACTTTTGCGGTTTGAACATCCAGCCAAACATTTTATCTAAGCCTTTACCTATGTCTTCACCGACATTTTTAATGGCTTGACCGGTTTTCTCAACTGTCGTGCTCACACCCTTCTCGATTTTTTTGCAATCAGGGCAGTCATTTGCTTGAGCACTATATGAAGATGCAACAATAAGACCTGCAACTATCAAGGTATATCGGAAATCAAATTTGTTCATAGTAAGCTCCCCATAAGTTTCATAAATAAAAGTGTGCCATTTTATAACAAAATCTGCGAGATAATTTGTTAGTCATGGTAAACAGACACCGGTCTACTAAGACCTTTTCATCTCACCCCAAACACTCTTTGTTCCCCTCAATCACATTAAACCCGCCAAGCCCACTGCATCACAATTTGAAACGATAGGTCTTTCACTTGACCCGCGGTGAAAACATAGCTTTTTGAAAGAGGAACATGAGAACGCAAGAATCATTTTGCTGATTCGCGGTCTCCATGACCAGTAAAAATAGATTTTTTTTTAAGAAGAGCAATTTTTACCTCTCCTCATACAAGATAGGATTTGTCCTGTTGTTAGGACCTTTTTACCTCCAAATATCGCTGCGGTGGCCTTTAAAGCCACTAGTTTTCGATGAAGGAGAGGTCCCTTTTTTGAGGCTCAGCAAAGGTTCAGGGGAGTTGAGTGACCTTTACATAATCGACATCGTAATAATATCGCGTGTTATTTTTTGGCCGAGATACCTGTTTGAGATTGGGATCGTATGCATCTGTCCATGATGAGGCGGGAGCCCAGAAATTGAGACGTACTGGCGTGGGGGCTTCAGGTAAAGCCTTAGACGAGGAATAAACAACTTGTCCGTCTATCAACCATTCAGTTCCAGTGGGGAGCCAACGAATTGTATAAATATGCCATCCATTAACATTAAAATTAGGGAACAGAACCTCGTTGCTATAATGATGCGTACCATCCTGATACGTGGGGGATGCTTCACTCCAGTTGTTCCACGTGGTGAAAAGCACTGGATCCCCATTAAAAGTTTGAAGGACTCTCTTGCTCAAAATTTCTATATCAATTTCATCAGATGTCGCTGTTGAGGTATCGTAAGTATAGGTAAAAAGTGAAGTAACAAGTCCTGATGGGAGATTATTAAGACGGACCCTAGCTTCAATTTCCAACCCATTACCTCGAGCAAAGGAATTAACAGAATATATTTCCGTCCCTTTGAATTGGTAGGTATCAAAAGTTAATCGCGCATATGTCGTATTTGGTTCAGTTCCGAAAACAGGTGTGTTGCCAAGTTTTGTTCTTCCGAGATTCCAGGTACCAATACTCCAATTCTTTGTATTAAGAGAGCCTCCGTTAAAATCATCAAAAAACACTTGTGTTTGCGCCGAGGCGTTTCGATCGTTGATTAGAGTTGTAAAGAGTATAATTAGGAGGAAGCACCCGTATTTTAGTGTTTTAAAAGGATGCGAGGAGGCCTTTTTCATTCTTTCAATCCCTTTGACAGAAAATTTTCTACTCAGGAAAAGTTTTTTAAAGGGTACTGAAGGCCAGCTGACGATTGCCTTTCATCATTTCATAAAATCAGATGTTATTGTGGTATGGACGACGTTAAGGAAATAAGATCTCTAACGACTTTTATCTAAAGGCCACATGTTTCTTGCGCTTTGGATGATCATTTATTCACATTTGTCAGGACTTTGTCAGGAAACTTAAGAACACTCATGACTCCTTAAGATAAGGGAGCCACCATTGAGATTTTTTTCCAAAAGAGAATGTAGACTTTTTGTTTTCTTAAAATCAGCTCTACTTTTTATTATCCTTTTGTGTGTGCCTGTGTATGCACAGGTTAATCAGGTTACCTCTGTATTTTCTAATCTTCGTGCAAATATGTTATGGCCAGTAGTTGGATCGTCTTATGACTCGATCACCTCTACTTTTGGTCCAAGAATTCAGTATTCTACCAAATCATACGATTGGCATCGCGGAATAGATATTAATGCACCCCTTGGAACAAGCGTCGTTGCTCCTACGGCAGGTACTTTTTTTGGAATTCGGAATTATACCGACGGTGGCACCAGCGTAATTCTACGCCATGCGTTACCTGCAAAAATTTCATATGCCGGAAAATCACTCAGTTATTATTATACTTTCTATATGCATTTAGACTCCGTGGATCCCTCTCTGTTAAATGCTGCTGTTGGAAAGGTTGTCAACAGAGGAGATCCTATTGGAAAAGTTGGGCACAGTGGGGGAGCTGTTTTTGATCACTTACACTGGGAGCTTCGCATAGGAGCGCCATATTCCTTAGAGTGGCAACTTGCTAATCCATCGTCTTCATATGGATCGAAGAATTTCGGTTTTGATCCTCATATGCATCCCATGTTGATGACTATTCCTTACGTATCGAATTCAGCAAGTTTATCATTACTCACGCGGCCAGGCAGTACAGATGGCATTATTCAATACTCAAGTGATGATGATCAACCTTTGCTCAACCGTATAGAAATTACAATCAAGAGCAAAGTTGATAATTCTTTAAAGGCGTCTCACACATTAGATTTTAATGAGCGGGTTGGATATGATCCAATATCGGATATCAATCTCAATAAAATTAATTCCCTCAAGCCCTATATGTCTCCTCAACCATTAGGAACATCTTCTCCTTATTTGACAAAGATCGTGATACCTCAAGCATTTGTAGGGTCCTATTACGGAGGCAATTATCTGACAACAGTTAAAGCGTTTGATATTTGGGGACGCATTATTTTTATTGAGTGGTAAAGTCTCTCAAAAAATATATTTGAGACAAAATGAATTTATTTTTTCTCTTTACGAACTGTGTCGTCCTGAAAAGCATAGTAAATCATATTTTTGGACACAAAATCTTCACAAACGCTCTCCCTTATGAATAGGGTCTTCTGCTCAACTTTAGAAACCGTTTTACGGTTCAAAGCTCATGAGCACGTTTGACCAATCTTTTATATTTTTTGTATTAGAATTTCTACAATCTAAACAACGGTAAATCCTTTCAAAGACGGACTTTGTAATCCTGATAAACCTCAACACAATTTTGGTAAACGTCCATGTCTGATATAAAGCTAAAAAAGGTATTTTTGGTCATCCTATCGACACTTATAGGCACCTTTTTTGTGTGCGAGGTGCAGGCTGCTCCAAAATCGCGTCAGGCATCATCCAAAAGTGTTTTTGTTTTAGCTGAAGAGGGGAATGCTAATGCGCAGGCAAAACTTGGACAGATGTATCAAACTGGGAATGGTGTGCCTCAGAGTTATGACGAGGCTGCATATTGGTACCAATCTGCTGCCCGACAAGGGCATCCGGAAGCGCAATATAATCTAGGCCGTCTTTTTGCGATGGGCAAAGGTGTGCCTCAGAACTATTTTAATTCATACCTTTGGCTCAATCTCGCTGCATCAAAAAATCCAACCGAAAGAAACGTACGTGCGCGCGATCAAGCAGCAAGATATATGAGACCTCGTGAGCTCGCTGCAGCTCAGGCTAAGTCCATTGCGTGCGTTGCAACTGAATATGAAGAGTGCAGTAGACCAAGAGGAATACGGGATATATTCCGAAATTAGTTCCTTTAAGACAACAAGATGTTCTTCTACGATGCGCTATAATAATTTTGCATCTTATTTCAAAAAGCGATTTCTGCCTTTTTAAACTAATAATGGCTTCCCCATCCAGAATGAGATACTACTGGTAAGTGTGATTTATGTATCTTTCTGCAAATCTTCTGTGGGGAGTAGGCCTTTTAGTTCTTCTGTTCCCTTTGGTCATCATCGATATAAAATCATGGATATTGCCCAATAAGCTCAATATCGTGCTAGCCCTTTTTGGTTTGCTCCATTCCTTCCTGATGGAAGATCCTCACCTACTCGAGAGTTTACTCGGAGGTCTTCTGGGGGCGTCCGTGATGTTTATAGTAGCAAAATCCTACGAGAAAGTCCGCAAGATGGAAGGGTTAGGATTAGGGGATGTTAAGCTTGCCGCTGCTGGAGGTTTATGGGTCGGATGGTCGATGGTGGGCATGATGATCCTGATCGCAGCTCTGAGTGCAGGCGTCTTTTCTTGTTTGCGAGCATTCAGCATGAAGAAGTTTGATCGATTGGAAAAAATTCCTTTTGGACCCTTTTTGTCTCTGGGCATTTTTGGGGCTTGGATGATGAGGCATATTCCGTAAAATGCAGATCCATAGTAGGGACATTTATTGTTGTGGCTGTTGTTGGGATTCTGGTTGAGCTTCCGGTTGTGGTTCAGGAGGTGAGGGGTTATCGGAGGGAGATGTTTCGGGAGGACCCACCTCTGGTGGTACAGAAGCGTTATTATCTGTATTAGCTGTTTGAGGTTTGATGCCTTTAAATTGATGTTTGGGCAGCTGAAGCTTCACTATTTGTCCATCTCGTTCAAATATTGCAGTGCCCGCAGATAAGGAGGATAATTTCCAACCTTGAAATGTTTCTCCGATTTTAATGTTTTTTATTTTTTCACCAGACTGTTCCTTGACAACAGCCAAACCAAACTCATCTGCAGATCGCAAAATGCCAATAAGGGTTGCTTGTAAAGTTTCAGGTGGGGCAACGACAACAGGTGTTTCTGGAGGAGGAGGGGGTGGTGGCGGAGGAGGTTCTTGACTTAATCCTCGACGGCTTTCGGAAAACAAAGGACGTGATTGCATTTCGGCAAGGTTTTCGAGAGGTACTTTCCATAAAGGTAGGACCTCAGCTAATCCCTGATGAGAAATAAAAAGGCTAACGAGAACAAAAAGAACGGAATTTTTTAAAAAGGGTTCATGTTTTTTTATCATGCGGGGGTGCTCCGCCACGTCGCAGACACATGCAAAGAGATTTTAAGTTTTGGATCTTCAGGCGAACCTTCCTCCATTCGTTTCTGAATTGTCATCTGATCAATGAATACGAAAGGGGTTCCTGATTCAATCTGATATAAAAATTTTTGCAATAAGGATTGAGGTAATTCGCACTCGACAATCAGCTTCAGAATAACAGCTGGGCCTTTCGTTTCATTTTCTTCTACTTCTGAGGAAATCAGATCTCCGCCTAATTCCTGAAGAGTTGTTTCCACTTTTTTTTGTAAGTCTGCTGCACCCAAGCTTGGCTTATCTGCTGTTATAAAGACTGTTCCCTCCCCCAAATCCGTTTTAGCCTTTTCGATATTTTCATCTTTTCGACTAAGCCCCTGAAGTCTGTTTAATCGATCCTGAGCCTCGTAGAGGGCGGATTGAGAGGCATGCATTTCAAAGAAGGAAAAAAGGATGCTTAAAATTGAGAATAAGAGGATAAAAACATAGATTAATGGGGCTAAAAGCTTTCTGCCACCAAGTCCTTTTGTCCATGATAAAAGGTTCATCATGGCGACTGCGTCTCTTCTGGTTTAATCTGGGTTTCAATATGGAATTGTCCTCCTTTGTCGTCTGGTCCTTTTGTTGTCGCTGAGAAAAACTTAGCATCGGCAAGAATGTTCGATTGTTCTATTTGGCTGATAAGACTTGAGGGATCTTCTGATATTCCAACCATACGAACGGAATTTCCAGAATATTCGAATTCAGTCAAAGAGCTGTTGTCTGGCATAACCTTGGATATTTCTTCAAGGACCAGTGTTAGAGGCAAGGAATAGAGTTTGCGAGATAATAACTGCAACTCAACTTCATTGAGAGTTCTGGGTTCCGTTGAGAGTGTTCTGCCAGCAGATATCCTACTTTGAACACTTTCATATTCTTGATTTAAGGAACTAACCGTCCATGAGGAATAGATGTTAAAGAGGGCTGCGAACCCTATTAGACTGATGACCGCAGCGGAGAGTATTTTTCTTAGAAGATCGAATTGAATGCGTCCCAAATCCTTTTTGAGAAGGGGGATTTCTGGAGTATTATCTGCAGAAGATGGTGCTACGCTTAGGCTTAAGCTTCTGGGTTTGAGACTTTCAAGACTTCGCACTAGTGGTTCTAAACTTTCTTTGTTGGTAGCGGCCAATGCAACTGTAATATTTTCGGATGTCGCTCTTAAAATCGTATGACCGAAAAGCGCTTTATCGCTCGTCCATGGTGTTAATTG
Organism: Hyphomicrobium sp.; assembly: GCA_046074825.1. Lineage (GTDB taxonomy): Bacteria > Pseudomonadota > Alphaproteobacteria > Rhizobiales > Hyphomicrobiaceae > JAGVSR01. The sequence goes on along the minus strand of JBJTOZ010000045.1, from coordinate 8,205 downwards.
ATCAATCTGTGTCTCAATAATGTTATGAACAAAAGTTTCTGCTTGGGAGGGGAGGGGTATTTCTCTGATTAAAAATCGTGATGGATTCAAAACGAGAGTAATTTTTTGCCCACTTATTTGCGGCGCTATTTTCTGGATGTCTTTTTGTTCAAAACTTCCATTAGGGAGAAATCGCACTGCATCTGAATAATTTTTTCCATCATGCGTGTGTATTCTGACGATGAAGGTTCCTGTGTCTTGCCTTTCCTCCAGTGTTACAAGATTTGAGGAACTATAACGGTCGAGTATTTCCTCAAACATTGAGGCTGTGCTGTTAATAAAATCATCCCAAATTCTTGTTAGTGAGGATTCAGTCCCTATCATTAATCATTCTCCTCACGCGCTTTTCTAGTTTCTCTGGTGGGAAGTTCATCCCAAGAGAGAATGCGATAGGGTTCTGTGTCATCAGTATAATTTATAATAACAACCTCGGTATTGGAACGCATTCCGTTATTAAGTTGTGATTCTATGGTAATCCTGACACTAGGGCTCTTGTCAAAAGAGAAATAAGGCATTGCGTCTCCTGCCTCTTGAGACCATTGATTCCGATCTGTAACCCCAGAATCTCTTAAAGCAATTAAGCGGCGCAGCCGAGGTTCTGTCATGCCTGGCAGAGCAGAAAGCAGATCTGTTGATGCAAGTCTTGGATCTATCTGTGCTTTGCCGCTCAAAACAGTCACGAGGGGGGTCATCCGCTTTATAATATTTATGGGAACTCCAACCTCAGAGAGTTCCCCAATATTTCTGAACAGGTTGACTTGTTGAGGATTTACTTGTTGTGCTACGGCGGGAGAATTTGGGCCACCTGGAGCTTGAGAGTTTTGTGGTTGAGGCTGTATTTGAGGTTGTGGTTGTCCTTTGCTCTGACGTCTTTTCAGAATGGCGTTTGTGAGAGCTACTGCCTGTGTTTCATTGGCTCCAGATTGAATGAGAATTTGTGTTATGAGTTTTGGTTGACCAGTATTTAAATCAACTCTTCCCGTTTCCCCTTTCCATACTGTTTGAACAGTGCCAGTCTTCAGACGTAAATTGGATTGTCCTTTACTAGCTTTGTCAGGTTTTGTTTGAAGAATTTTAAGGACTGAATATTCCAGACCAGCGCGAACAATTGCTTCAGTGGACACTTTATCGTTGTTGAGAGTCAGAACAGATAGAGAGTTTGTTGTAAAGATTGTGATTGCAGAAACTGCAATGGCAAGAGCTGAGAGTATCCATAGAATAGAGACAAGCGCGTAAACTTGTTCTGAGGATTGTGTCTGCGCCATTAATCTTTATTACCCTGATTTGGATTAATAGGCTGGTTTTTGGGTTTAGCGTTATTTGGCCCTGGAGGAGGTACTTGTTGACCTGTAGCAAGAGCTTTACAAGTTGGATAATTTTGAGCGCTTACGCAAACCGCAGGAACGGTCACTTTTGTTCCAACAACCATTGAAATTTTCTCAAAGATTTTCGATTTTCCCCCTTTAATTAGGATCCTTACAGAGGAAGGAAGATTTGGGGCTGACCATTCATCAGACCACTTTCCTGCTTCATCTCTGTATTCAAAACTTCCCGAAAAAGGAGGATCTATGAGTTTTACAGTGTCTTCTGTGCTAACCGTATCAAGAGCTTCTTTAGGATCGAAAGGGGCTCTTTCCCGAAGAATGGAGCCATTGGGTTCTGCAGAGATTTTTACGAATTCAAGTGCAGTTGCGTTTGATCGTTCTGCGGCGGTCCGCACAAAAACCATGGAATCTTCAGACCCTACAAAACTCGGATTAAGCTTAGCTCCTCCAATCGGGGATAAGGGTAGAGCCGATTCAATATCCGCGACAAGGCGATTTAAACCAACCGCCAACATCTCTGCTGTTTGTAATCGACGGACACCACGGTCCCAAGATTTGAGCCATTGTCCAGTAAGTATTGTCAGACAAGCAATTAGAATTCCTGATATCAAAAGAACAGCAATTGTTTCAATGAGGGTAAAACCATCCTCTTTTCCTTGGTTCTTGAGAAGAGTGTTCAAGACTTTTTTCATTGTTTCTTTTTCTTTGCCAATCGAACTGTTTCAAAGCGTGTGCCCAGACCATCTTTTGTTTTCAAATTGAGAATAATTTTATAGGGGATCCATGCAGAAGGTTGCTCTCCTTTGTTTTGTGGAAGTGGAGTTGCCTCAAGTGTCCATCGAATGGTGCCATTCGTCCCTGAGACAAGGCCCGCTGCTAAATCATTACGAGCGGGAAGAGCCTCCAATAAGGACCGAGCAGCTGTTGAGAGCGCAAGTCGGCTTTCAACTGTCTGCGTCTCGATAAAGTTTCTTCCAAAGACAGGAGCTAATACGGTCAGAATTAAACCTGTAACAGCCAGACCAATCACGACCTCAAAAAGGGTAAACCCCTGAACGTGCTGATATCCACACCGCCAAAATATTCGCTTATAGAGCCACAATCTGAACACCACCTGTCAGCCAATTTATTTGTACTTCAAAGGAAACACCAGGTCTTTCAAGTCGTATTTCTCCGCCACAAGATCTTCCATCAGGATAAAAAATAATACCCGCAATTTTACCTGAAGTTCGACAGCTTTCGGAAATAGTTGTTTTTATATTCACATCAGCTGGAACCTTGAATTTTCTTTTTGTGGCCCCTGATTGGATCTCTCTTGTCAGAAGATTAATGGAAGTTGTGATGCTTTTCTGATTGCGAATAGCAACATATCGATCCGCTTTGAGTACGGATGCTAAGCGTAAGGCCAGTTCCTCAGTTCCTCTGCGTGTTGTCCCTCTCTGCGGGTTAGGAAGGACAAAGAGAGCGATCATTGCTATAATCGCCATGACGACGACAACTTCAAGAAGCGTAAATCCCGAAGAGTTTGATTGCGAGTTATTTCGACCAGTTGGCAATGTTGTTAGCCCCTTCACGCCCCTCAGGTCCGAGCGAGTAGAGATCATAGGCTCCATGTTGGCCTGGGAAGCGATAGACATAAGCGTTGCCCCATGGATCTTTGGGCACTACAACCCCTTTGAGATATGGGCCATTCCATGAATTTAATCCAACAGGACGTTGAACAAGACCTGCTAAATTCTCTGTATTGCTGGGATAGCGTCCTGCATCGAGGTAAAAAAGATCAAGCGCAGCTGAGAGAGAGTCAACTTGAATGCGGGCGGCTTTGACCTTTGAATCGGAAAGATATCCGATAACCCTTGGTCCCACTACACTCACAATAAGACCTATAATTGCAAGAACAACGAGGATCTCAATTAAGGTAAATCCTGCCTCGCTTTGGCGACGATATGGGCCGAATTTATCCCTTAAAATTTGCATTCTTTTGTTTTTTTTGAACATAGCAAGAGATCCTTAGTTTGTAAGTTGTCCAATAGAAAGTAGGGATGTCATAAGTGACACAACTAATCCCCCAACCAGCAAAGCTATAAAGAGAATAGCAGCAGGTCCGATAATACCACTTAACCTTTGAAGGCGACGATCTAAGCGTGCTTCGACAAGATCAGCAGCACGCAAAGAAATTGTTGGTAGGCGGCCTGCCTCTTCTCCAATCTTTAGCATCCGAAGCGCGATGGCAGCTAGTTCTTTATTATCAGAAAGAGCTTCACTGAGGCGTTTGCCGTGTCTAACTTTTTCTCTCGTTTGCATCCACAGATCTTCAGTTGCTTCATCCGAAATCACTTCCGCCACCAAATGCAGAGCCGTTGGGAGTTGTGCCCCATTAGCAAGAAGAACACCAAGAGTTCTACAAAAAAGAACCGTTCTATAGTCTGTGTAGAGGTTGCGGAGTAGTGGCAACTTCATTAAAAATCTCTGAAACCTCTGCCGTATTCGAGGCGAGCGTATCATGTAAATGATCAACAAAACCAGAAGGCCTAGGACAAAGCCTATCACAGTGAAATGGTTGCGTAGTGACTCGGAAAGCCATAACAGCATACTAACAATAGGATCCACTTTTGCTCCAAGGTCCTGAAAGACACTTGCAAATTGTGGAAGAACGTAAAGAAGAAAGAAGAGAAGGACGACAGTCGCGGCTCCTAAGAGAAGAGCGGGGTAGCGCAGAGAATCAATTGTTTTGTTGCGCATCTCTGAAAGGCGTGTTCTCTGCTCAGATACAGCCTCCATTACACCCGCAAGATTACCAGAGGTTTCTCCAATACGGACAAGTGCAGAGTACATAGGGGGGAAGAGATCTTTATCTTTGCTCAACGCATCAGCAAAGTTTTCCCCCGACATGACTGCAGCATGAAGCTGAGAAACTCTAGGCGCAAGGACGCCCGACATCTCAGGTTCAGAAAGCAAATCTAAGGCTGTATCTAAGCGGATTTCTGATCGTAACAAAATAGCAAGATCACGAGAGAAAGTCGTAACGTCTTCATTCTTAGGTTTATCCGCAAAAAGTTGGCTCCATTTGAAATCTTTTTTTAGAAAAGATTGGAGGTTTCCGCCACTTCCGCTTAAGGGTTCGGTTTGGATAGGGATCAAGCCCAAATATTCTATTCTTTTGAGAACTTCTCCACGGTGAGGAGCCGTAATTTCGCCGGTGACAATTTCTCCTTTATTTGTGAGCGCGCGGTAGCGGAATACGGTCATGGCTTTTCTTTATCGTATGGCGGTCACGCGTAAGACTTCTTCTGCAGACGTTCTTTTTTGTCTGCAGAGATGGACGGCATCTTCCATCATTGTTTTAAAGCCTTTGGTGCGGGCTTGTGCCTCGATAGAAGGTCCATCTACACCTTTTTGAATTGTAGGGCGCAACTCGGATGTAATCTCAAGCATTTCAAAAACACCACTTCTGCCACGATACCCGCTGCCTCCACAACGATCACAGCCCTTTGGCTCACAGACAGTTTCTCCAAGTGTTAATCCCAAAAGCGCAAATCTTGGATCCTTGGTTAAGAGATCTTCAGTCAAGACCGTTTGAACTTTGCAGTGATCGCATAATATTCGCACCAAGCGTTGAGCAATAATCCCTCTTAATGTTGACTGCAGAAGAAAATCATCCACGCCAAGATCAATTAAGCGAGGGATTGCCGCTGCCGCTGTTTCTGTGTGGAGTGTCGTGAGAACAAGGTGGCCTGTGAGCGCTGCCTGAACGGCAATGGAAGCAGTTTCCCCATCACGGACCTCCCCCAACATGATGACGTTTGGGTCAAAACGCAGAAAGGATCTCAGAGCTGTTGCAAACGTGAGACCGATGGAAGGAGCAACTTGCGTTTGCACAATGCCAGGCAATTCATATTCAATGGGATCTTCGACAGTCAGAATTTTCCGAGAGGGTTCGTTCAGCTCTGAAAGAACTGCTGCAAGAGTGGTCGTTTTACCGCTTCCTGTGGGACCCGTGATGATGATCATCCCATTGGGCATTTTTATCAGACGACGCAAGATCTTTTCGTGATCTGGATCTAATCCTAAACGTTCGACATCAAGAAGTCCTCGATCTCGCGGTAGGAAACGAATAACTGCGGCTTCTCCATGAGGAGTTGGAAGAATTGCAACGCGGACATCGATTTGGGTTCCCTGAACGCGCAAGCGTGCGGCTCCGTCCTGAGGAAGTCTTCGTTCGGCGATATTAAGCCCAGCAAGAATTTTAATTCGTGAAAGAAGAGCAGCTACCATTGTCCGTGGGGGAGATGGAATATTTCGTAGAATTCCATCAACGCGCAAACGCACACTAAAGATGTCACGCATTGGTTCTATGTGAAGATCTGTTGCTCGCGACTCAACTGCTTTTTCAAAAAGGTCATTAAGAGCTCTGACAACGGGAGCCCCACTTGCAAGATCTCGAAGACTTTCAACATCATCATCAACACCAAGAGTGTCAGAGGCTTCTGCAGCAGTTGAAGCAGTTTCAGACAATCTTTCGGCAACAATAGTGGCAAGGTCATCATAAGAGGCAATAACAATCTTAGGAAATTGACCGAGAATGATCTGCGCAGATTTTAAAAGGGCGGAAGCCGGAGGTTCTGCCACGGCCAAGATGGGACGACCTTCCGAAGAACTAAAGGGAAATGCATCAAAATCTTTCAAGAACCGTGATGAGAACCGATCCGCTAAAGACGGAGCGGTTGCCATCGTTTCAAAGGAGACGCGTTCTAAAGACAAAAGGTTCGCAAGACGGTCTGCAAAAGCAGTGGAACTCAGACCGGAACGGGTCCACAATGTTCGGAAACTATCAATGGTATTGGGTTGGAGTGTTGGGGCAATGCGTTTAACAAGTTCATTGAGAATGAGTTTCTCGTCAAACTGCGGAATGTGAGAGATCAAAACCATCTTCCGCCTGTGAGCCAGAAAGTTTGGATTATCGTCTGGTTAAAATTTAAAGAATGCATTGATTTTGTCTTAAATACAACGACTTGACTGGAAAAGGGTAAAGAAACATTTACTTTTGAGAGTGCAGACCTCAAAAAAGCTATTTCCCTGGAAAGGGGAAGACTTTCTCCTTTATTTTCAGAAAGAAGAGCTCTGTTTTTGGTCTTAAGGACATATAACATATGATGACATCGGCCCAAGAATACTAGAGACATCTAGGATTTCTATCACAAGCTTTGAATGTTTTAGGACTGGCCACAATCCACTTTTAGGCACTCTTTTCTTGCAAAAGACTTTCAATGCTCTTCAAAGAGGAGCTTTGCTCAGCAGTAAAATACAAACGCTTCGCAAGGACACGCCTTCTTCCTGTCCATGAAATAAGGAATGTCTTTAAAGATGAAAAGAGCTGCAGGGTCTGGGGAGTGAGAGTATACGCTCGTGTGCTTTTGATTGAGAGGAGGGGAAAGTCATAGTCAAGGTACTTGAGCAAGTGATTCGTCAGACGGAGAACAGGCCTTTTTTTTCTAGAAGTTCGTGTTCTACAATTCCCGTTTTTGATGTCATTAAGGAAAGAAGGGGGAGCGTGTTTCAATTTTTGTTTTGGAAAAAGAGGGGTTTACTCCCATTTTAGGTGCTGCAGAGAGTTTTCCCACAGGAGGCATCATTTATGTGAACTTCCTCACCAGATCTGTGGAAAATACCTCAGGGCTACAGCTTTCCTAAATTCTAAACAGTAGGGTCCCTCCATCTTGTAAGAGTTGTTTGCGTAAGTTTGCGTCATGTCAGTTCATTCATATCAGTCCAGAGTTTTTCAAGTTGCTTTGGAGTTATGTAGGGTCGGTGGCTTTGATTACGCGTCCAGCATATATGTGGTTTGTCGTACTCCGTCTTGTTTCAGGGGCTCTTTCCAGAGCGCCATGGAAAACAACGGCGCATAGCGACGTTTTCCCAGCGCCTTCGGGTCTTGAAGGTCTTAACAATCTTTCACAAGACAAATCCTCCTTTCATATTCTTCTTCTCATCAGGACTGCCTTGAGCAGTTTTGTAAGAACTCTGCTTCCCATTCTCGGAGCAAGTCTGCTGATGAGCGGATGCAGTAGTTTCAGATCGATTGAAGAGCTGCGTTATCCCAATCGTATTTATGATGATGTTAACAATGTCGATCTTACGACAAAGACATGGCCAACACCTGCAAAGTTTGGGAGTTTGACACCTGAAAAGGCTCCTCCAGGCGCCACTTATTATGGAAATGATCTGAATGCTCCCACGAATGGTACTTCTGGTATAACAACGCAGGGTATTTCTGGGGAAGGAACAGAAAGCAATTCCTCAGGTCCAAGACCGTCTTCTGGACCAATCTCACAATCTTCAGAAGGCTACCAGATAGAGTATGAAAATGCTCCAGTGGGAGCAGTCGCCAAATCAATTATTGCAGAAACACTTAAACTCGGTCTCACAGTTGATCCTCGTGTGAGTGGAACTGTCAGCCTTTCTTCTGGTCAACCTCTGAAGAAAGACGAGCTTATTATAGCTTTAGAAAATGCGCTTAAAACAGCAAATGCTGTTTTGCTGAAAGACGTAAATGGGTATCGTGTTGTTCCTGCTGGAGAGACGTTGGGTTCAGCTGCTGTTGATGGGTCAAGCCCTCCTGCGCCGGGCTACGGAATAACTGTTCTTCCACTCCGATATGTTTCGGCGGACACCATGATGAAGCTCGTTGACAGTTTTGCAACGAAGCCTGGTGCGGTACGTGTTGAAACAACGCAAAATCTTCTTCTGATCTTAGGGAGCAGCGAAGAGAGAAAAGCGGCATTGGAAACTGCCAAATCTTTTGACAAAGATTGGATGCGGGGGCAGTCGGTTGGAATTTATC